>NZ_CP092480.1:0-330000 GCF_022429645.1 Lutibacter sp. A80 | reverse complement strand
CAGGATCATATTCTTCTTTTAAAGATAGTTTAAAAAGTTTTGCAGTAGAATTGTACCAAAATGCCTTCCACCCACTTCGTAGATCTTTTACCAGATCAAATGCTGTATCGCCAGTTTGCCGATGAATTAACTTTATTAAAATTCTACCTTCCGTACGTGTTAATTTTTTTAATTGATCTGTAAACTCTCCTTCTAAATATTGTTGAATTCGTTTTGTGTAGATTCTTTTCTTACGTTTAGATTTAATATTTTCTATTCTTTCATTTAAAACCTCTACCCTTTCGGCAGCTAATTTAGCATAAGGATATGCTTTAAATGTTTTTTTTCTAAACCAATAATAATATCTCCTATCGTAACTTGTTTTAAATTTAAGTTTTTTCATTAATAAAACCTCTTCAAGTTCTATTAATAAGGTGTCTCCTTCAAAAATTATAAATTGTTCTGTTAAAGGAATAGAATCTGCAACCTTATGCTCTTGTGCAAAAAGTATAACATTACTTAATATTACTACTAAGAAAATAAGATTTTTAAACTCTTTTATCATAATTATAAAACGTACTATCAAAAATAAGCCCAAAATTACAACTTTCATTTTTACTTTTTAGTATCTATATATTAAAATGATTGTTTTAATTATTTGCATAAATAACAATTTAGTATCTTCGTTCTTTAAAATTTAAATTAATTATGAGTAAAAATATTTTAAACAAAAAGTCTATAAATTTTTTAGAAAAGTATTTAAATAATGCATCACCTACTGGATATGAAAGTGAAGGTCAAAAAATTTGGATGGATTATTTAAAACCATATGTAGATACTTTTATTACGGATAGCTATGGAACTGCTGTTGGTGTTATAAACCCTAATGCTAAATTTAAGGTAGTTATTGAAGGTCATGCAGATGAAATTTCTTGGTATGTTAACTATATTACACCTGAAGGATTGATATATGTTATTAGAAATGGAGGAAGCGACCATCAAATTGCCCCTTCTAAAGTTGTAAATATTCATACTAAAAAAGGTATTGTAAAAGGTGTTTTTGGATGGCCTGCAATACATACACGTATTGGTGGAAAAGAAGAAACTCCTAAACTAGATAATATTTTTATTGATGTTGGCTGTAAAACAAAAGAAGAAGTTGAAAAACTTGGAGTTCATGTTGGTTGTGTTATAACCTATCCAGATGAATTTTTTATTTTAAATAAAAACAACTTTGTTTGTAGAGCTTTAGATAATAGAATGGGTGGATTTATGATTGCTGAAGTAGCCCGTTTATTAAAAGAAAATAATATTGAACTACCTTTTGGTTTATACATTACTAATTCTGTTCAAGAAGAGATTGGATTACGAGGTGCCGAAATGATAACCCAAACAATAAAACCAAATGTTGCTATTGTTACTGATGTTTGTCACGACACCACAACTCCAATGATTAATAAAATGAAAGAAGGAGAAACCAAATCTGGTGATGGACCTGTTATTAGTTATGCTCCGGCGGTACAAAATAATTTAAGAGAACTTATAATTGAAACCGCTGAATCTAAAAAAATTCCATTTCAAAGATTAGCTTCTTCTAGAGCAACAGGTACTGATACAGATGCTTTTGCTTATAGTAATGGTGGAGTGCCTTCTGCCTTAATAAGTTTAGCATTACGCTATATGCATACTACTGTGGAAATGGTACATAAAGATGATGTGGAAAATGTAATACGTTTAATCTACGAATCACTATTAAAAATTGATCCTAAAAAAGGATTCAGTTATTTTAACTAATTTATTATTTAAACTGTCTAAAATTAAATGTCATAATTTTAGACAGTTTTTTTATTATGGACGAATATATTGACTTATTAAATAATGCTGGTGAACCAAATGGTAAAACCTGTCTAAAATCTGAAGCACATAGAAAAGGACTTTTTCATGCAAGTGCTCATATTTGGATATTCAATAACAATAAAGAAGTACTTATTCAAAAAAGAGCATCAAACAAAGATACCTTTCCAAATTTATGGGATGTTTCAGTTGCTGGGCATATTTCTGCTGGAGAGAAACCAATTGTTTCTGCACTTAGAGAAGTTGAAGAAGAAATTGGCTTAATATTAAAACCTAAAAATCTTAATTATATAGGTACTTCAAAAAAAAGAATTGAACATAAAAAAGATTTAATTGATTATGAATTACATCATATATATATCTGTAATATAAATTTTGATATAAATTCTTTAAAAATTCAAACAGAAGAAGTTTCAGAAATAAAATCTATAACACTACAATCTTTAATAGAAACTGTAAACTCTAAAAACAACGATTTTGTTCCACACGGAAATGATTATTATACCTTTGTTTTTAACACCATAAAAAATACACATAGCTGTAAGTAACAATTATGAAGAACACTATTGCAGAAAGGATTCTCGATTTTTTAAAAGGGTATCCCCCATTTAATTTAATATCAAAACCTACATTATTAGAAATAGCAAAAAAAGTAGAAATTCAATATTTTGAAAAAGATCAAATTATATTAAGTCAAAACGACAATCCACACGAACATTTTTACATTATTTACGAAGGTGCTGTTAGACTTTATAGATTTGCTGAAGACAAAAAACACGTATTAGATATTTGTGATGAGGGTGATTTATTTGGTTTAAGACCCCTTATTATGAATGAAAATTATTTAATGGGTGCCGCTGCAAATGAAGAAACTATATTATATGGTATACCAATTAAACTTTTTAATGATATTATTTTAAATTACCCAAAGGTTAGTCAGTTTTTAATTGCAAGTTTTGCCACCAATACAAGAGATCCTTTTTCTGAAAAACACAAAGGAAAATTATTTGCCAATATTGAAGCTATTAAAAAAGTTGAAAATAGCTTTATTGAAACACAATCTATTAAATATACGCTTAATCCTTTAACTTGTTCTACAACAACAACTGTAAAAGAAGCTGCTTTAATAATGACAAACAATGTTATTAACTCAATTGTTGTAACAGAAGATAAAAAACCTATTGGAATAATTACAGATAAAGATATACGTACAAAAATAGGAACTGGTCGTTTTAAAATTACAGATACTGCAGCTTTAGTAATGACACATCCCGTTATTACTTTTCGAGAAAATTTATCGGTTGCTGAAGCACAAATTGCACTGCTAAAACACAAAGTTTCTCATTTATGTATTACAAAAGACGGAACAGATGCTTCAGAGTTAGTTGGAATATTATCTGAACAAGATTTAAATTTAATTCAAGGTAATAATCCTTTATTTCTTATAAAAGAGATAAAAAAAGCAAAAGATGCAGAAACCTTAAAATATATAAGATCTAAAGCCTCTGATTTAACCAAAGGTTATATTAAACAAGAAATCCCTATTTACTTTATCACCAAAGTTATTTCAGAAATAAATACTGCAATAACAAAAAGAGCCATCCAATTATCTATTAAAGAAATTGGGAAACAACCACCTGTTTCTTATACCTGGTTTGCTGTTGGAAGTCAAGGTAGAAAAGAACAATTATTAATGACTGACCAAGATAATGCCTTGGTATTTGAAAATGTCGAACCTTCGGAATATGAAGCTGTAAAATCGTACTTTTTAGAACTCGCTACCAAAGTAACAGAAAAATTAAATAGTGTAGGTTTCGATTACTGTCCGGCTAATATTATGGCAAGTAATCCAAAATGGTGTTTGTCAATTAAAGAATGGAAACAACAATTTAAAGAATGGATAAAAGATCCAATTCCTGAAAAAATTTTACTGAGTATTATTTTTTACGACTTTGAACTTGTGTATGGTAATGTAGAACTCTATAATAATATGGCAAAAAGTGTTTTAAAACTTATTAAAAAAAATCAATTATTTTTAAGCTTTTTAAGTAAAGTTACCTTAGATAACCCAGCTCCTTTAGGATTTTTTAAACAATTCTTAGTTGAACTTGATGGAGAAAACAAAGATAATTTTGATATAAAAACTAGAGCCATTAGACCACTAACTGATGCTGCTAGAATATTTTCACTCTACCACGGTCTTCAAGTAAATAATACCATTGCAAGATTTGAAAAACTTATGGAAGTAGAACCTCAAAATGCAGATTTATTTGAGTCTTGTGCTAATGCTTTTAAAATATTATTACAATTTAGAACTTCTCAAGGTTTAACAAATAATGATACTGGAAGGTATGTAGACATTAACAGCCTAAGTAAAGCCGATAGGTTAAAACTAAAAAGTTGTTTTAAACCTATTAAAAATATTCAAGATTCATTAAAACTTCGTTTTAAAACAATTTAAATCCGCTAGTTATGCTTAATTTTTTTAAAAGAAAAAACTATCCTCAATATTGGAAAGACCATATAGATAAAGTTTCAAATTCTAAAAAATACACGAATTATGAATCTATAAGGTTTGTGGCTTTAGATACCGAGACCACGGGTTTTGATTATGATAATGATAGGATACTTTGTATAGGAGCTGTAGCTATTATAAATAATAAAATTCAGGTTAATGATTCTTTTGAAGTTTATATAAAACAAACCATTTTTAATAAAGAAACTATTAAAATTCACGGTATAAGAAAAAATGGAACCGAACATAAAGTAAGCGAAGAAGAAGCGTTAATTCAGTTTTTAGAATATTTAGATGATGCTATTATTATTGCACATCACACAAAATTTGATATAACAATGATTAACCAAGCCTTAAAACGTTTACATATTGGTCCAATACAATCTAAACAATTAGATACCAATTATATTCATAAAAAAATTGCAACAGAAAACAGGTTTAAAAAATTATTTAGTTTAGATGAACTTTGTAATATCTATAAAATAACAATGCACGATAGGCATACTGCTTCTGGAGATGCACTTTTAACAGCATTAGTATTTTTGAAGCTCACCTCTAAATTCAAAAAAAATAATATTTTAAATTTAACTGAATTAATAAGGACTAACTATTACCTTTCACAATAAAGTCTGAAATTACACATAAAAAAAAATCTCAAAATTATAATTTTGAGATTTTTTTTTATGTGTACTAATTTATTAAACCATTGATGCTGCAATACGTTTATATATACCTTTTTCAAGTTTTTCACGTATAACTGAAAATGATTTAATAGTTATATCAACATCTTCTAAAGTATGAGTTGCAGTTGGAATTAATCTAAGAATAATTAATCCTTTTGGAATAACAGGGTAAACAACAATTGAACAGAAAATTCCATAATTTTCTCTTAAATCATTTACCATAGCCATTGCTTCTGGAATATCTCCTTCTAAAAACACTGGTGTTACACAAGTATTTGTTCTTCCAATATTAAATCCATTTTCTTTTAATCCGTTTTGAAGCGCATTTACATTAGTCCAAAGTTTTTCTTTAAGCTCTGGCATAGTACGCAACATATCTAAACGTTTTAAAGCACCTTTAACCATTGGCATTGGCAACGATTTTGCAAACATTTGAGAACGCATATTGTATTGTAAATATTGGATAATATCTTTATCTGCTGCAAAGAAAGCACCAATACCAGCCATAGATTTTGCAAAAGTTGCAAAATAAACATCAATATCATCTTGTACTCCTTGTTCTACACCAGTACCTTTTCCATCCTTACCTAATGTTCCAAATCCGTGTGCATCATCTACTAATAATCTAAAATTGTATTTTTCTTTTAGTTCTACAATTTCTTTTAGTTTACCTTGCTCACCACGCATTCCAAAAACACCTTCAGAAATTACAAGAATACCTCCATTATTTTCTTCAGCAATTTTAGTCGCTCTTTGTAAGTTTTTTTCTAAACTTTCAATGTCATTATGTTTATAAGTATAACGTTTTCCGTGGTGTAATCTAACACCATCAATTATACAAGCGTGCGCATCAATATCATAAACAATAACATCATGTTTAGTTACAAGTGCATCTATTGCAGAAAGCATTCCTTGATAACCAAAATTCACTAAATAAGCAGCTTCTTTTTCAACAAATTCTGCACATTCTTTTTCTAATTGTTCATGGTATTTTGTATGACCAGACATCATTCTAGCTCCCATTGGGTATGCCATTCCATATTCAGCTGCTGCATCTGCATCTGCTTTTCTAACATCTGGATGATTTGATAAGCCTAAATAATCATTAATACTCCAAGTGATTACTTCTTTTCCGTTAAATTTCATCCTATTAGAAATTTCACCTTCTAATTTAGGGAATACATAATAGCCTTCTGCTTGTTTTGCCCATTTTCCTAATGGACCCTTATCTTTAACTATTCTTTCAAATAAATCTTTCATATATATTATTTTGAAAAAAATGTAATTTTATGTTTACATTTTATTGGGTACAAATTACGGTATTTTTTTTAAGCTATTCAAATGTTAATATTACAAAAAAAGAGGCTTAAAATTAAATTTATCAGCCTCTTTTTTTGTAATTATATTTTTTTACTTAATATATTCTACTTCTTCATGAGCCTGTTTTTGAGAATCAAAAAAACCTTGCTCTTTCATCCATTCGTCACTATAAATTTTTTCCATATAACGAGATCCGTGATCTGGTAATATTAAAACAACTTTAGAATTTTCATCAAACATTCCTTGTTCTGCATATTGTTTAGTAGCTTGAACAATAGCTCCACTTGTATAGCCTGTAAACAAACCTTCTGTTACAGCTAATTCTCGAGCTCTATGAGCTGCTGCTTCATCAGTTACTTTTTCAAAAACATCAATTACGTTAAAATCAGTAGCTGTAGGTATTAAATTTTTACCTAAACCTTCTATTCTATATGGATAAATTTCTTTTTTATCAAACTCACCTGTTTCATGAAATTTTTTCAAAATTGAACCAAAAGCATCAACACCTAATGTTTTAACATCAGGGTTTTGTTCTTTTAAATATTTTGAAACACCCGATATAGTTCCTCCTGTTCCACTTGCAGCTACTAAGTGAGTAATTTCTCCATTAGTTTGTTCCCAAATTTCTGGTCCTGTAGAATTGTAATGGGCTTCAGCATTTAAGTGGTTAAAATATTGATTTATATATACCGAATTTGCAGTTTCTGCGTGTAATCTTTTAGCTACTTCATAATATGACCTTGGATCATCTGCTTTTACATGTGCTGGGCAAACATAAACTTTTGCCCCCATAGCTTTTAGCATATTAATTTTACCTGGTGAAGCTTTTGAATTTACAGCTAAAATGCATTTATAACCTTTAATAATACTCACCATAGCCATACTAAAACCTGTATTACCTGATGTAGTCTCAATTACAGTACTTCCTTCTTTTAATAGTCCTTGCCTTTCTGCTTCTTCAATAATATGCAATGCAATTCTATCTTTCATAGAATGCCCTGGATTAAATCCTTCGTACTTTGCAAAATAGTTTCCTGGAAGATCTTTAGTTATTGTATTAAGTCTAATTAAGGGCGTTTTACCTATAAGTTCTAAAATATTGTTAGTTACACCTTTATTTTGTATCATCTTTAATAGTTTAATTATAATATCAAAACATGAAATCTCGTGTTCTGATTAATTATCTACAACATGCAAATTTAATATTTTTTTTTTATTATTGAGTAACTTCTATATCAATAATAAAACTATAGTCTCTTGCTATTTCTTTTAACGCATTAAACCTACCCGAAGCCCCGCCATGACCGGCCTCCATATCAGTATGTAAGACTAAAATATTATTGTCTGTTTTAAATTCTCGTAATTTTGCCACCCATTTTGCTGGTTCAAAATACTGAACTTGAGAGTCATGAAGCCCTGTTGTTACCAAAATATTTGGATAATTTTGACTAACTACATTATCATAAGGTGAATATAACTTCATATAATCGTAAAATATCTTTTCGTTTGGATTTCCCCATTCATCATATTCTCCAGTTGTTAGCGGAATACTATCATCTAACATAGTTGTTAACACATCTACAAAAGGTACTGAAGCAATTACACCATTAAACAGCTCTGGGCTCATATTTATAACAGCTCCTATTAACAAACCACCCGCAGATCCTCCACTTGCATATAAATGTTTTGGCGAGGTGTATTGTTTTTCTATTAAAAATTTAGCACAATCTATAAAATCATTAAAAGTATTTAGTTTATTCAATAATTTTCCATTCTCATACCAACTACGACCTAAATATTCGCTACCTCTTACGTGTGCTATTGCAAAAATAAATCCTCTATCTAATAAACTTAATCTAGTTGAACTAAAGCCAGCATCTATTGTATGTCCATAAGAACCATAGCCATACAAAAGCAGTGGTGTGTTTTTTGAAATTTTAGTAGTTTTTTTATAAACTAAAGATATGGCTATTTTTGTTCCATCGTTAGATGTTGCCCATATACGTTCACTTTTATAATTATTTTTATCAAACTTACCTCCTAAAACTTCTTGTTCTTTTTTTACATCGTTTGTTTTAGTATCTACATTAAAATCTATTACAGAACTTGGTGTAGTCATAGAATTATATCCGTAACGAATAATATTTGTATCAAATTCTGGATTGTAATAAACGCCTGCCGAATAGGTTTCTTCATTAAAAGGAAGGTAAAAATCTTCTGAATCATCCCATCGTATAATTCTAATTTTATTTAATCCATTGCTACGTTCTTCAATAACTAAAAATTCTTTAAAAATTGAAATGTCTTCTAACAAAACATCCGTTCTATGTGGAACTACATCTACCCAATTTTCTTTTGATGTTTCATTAATTGAAGTTTTCATCAACTTAAAATTAGTTGCATTATCCTTATTTGTTAATACATAAAAACTAGTACCGTAATGTGCTATATTGTATTCTAAATCTCTTTCACGCTCTTGAAACATTCTAAAATCACCCGTTGGATTATCTGCTTCTAAAATTCTATATTCTGTAGATACAGTACTATAACTTCCAATTATTATAAATTTATCGGATTTTGATCTACTTACATAGGTGTTAAACGTTTCATCATCTTCATAAAAAACTTCAACATCTAGAGCTGGGTCTGTACCTAAAGTATGACGAAATATTTTTTCGCTTCTTAAGGTTGTAGGATTTTTTTGTGTATAAAAAACCGTCTTATTATCTGTAGACCAGGTTCCACCTCCTGTTGTGTTTTCAATTTTTTCAGGAAAAATTTGTCCTGTTTCTAAATCTTTAAACTGTAAAACATATTCTCTTCTACCAACAGTATCTACACCAAAAGCAGCATACTTATTATTAGGACTTATTGATAAACCCGCTAGTTTAAAATAACTATGTTTTTCTGCTAAAATATTAACATCAAACATTATTTCTTCTACAGCATCTAATGATGCTTTTTTTCGAGCATAAATTGGATATTGTTTGCCCGTTTTAAAACGAGTAGTGTAATAATAATTATTTTTTTTATATGGCACAGACTCATCATCTTCCTTAATTCTAGATTTCATTTCTTCAAATAAATCTTCTTGAAATTTTTTGGTATGTGCTGTTATTTCTGAATAATACTTATTTTCAGCATTTAAATAATCTATTACTTTTGGGTCTTCCCTATCATTTAACCAATAATAATTATCTATTCTAACATCATTATGAGTAATTAACTTTTTCTCTATTTTATCTGCTATTGGAGCAAATATTTTATTTCCAGACATTTTTATCTTTTTTGCTAAGCGACAAAAGTAGTATATTTGCGCTTGTAACTTGTTAAAATTGAAATAAAATGTTTGGAGACTTATCTGGGATGATGGAAAAATTAAAAGTGACTCAAGAAAAAATTGAAGCCACTAAAGCTAGATTAAATACAGTTTATATTGATGAAGAAGCTGCTAGTGGTAAAGTAAAAGTTACTGTTACAGCAAATAAATTGGTGAAAAATATATCTATTTCTGAAGAGTTAACCGATAAGGAAGAAATTGAAGATTATTTAGTATTAGCCTTAAATAAAGCTTTAGAAAAAGCACAAACAATTAGTGATACAGAACTTGCTGTTGCTGCCAAAGATGGAATGCCTAATATTCCTGGAATGGATATGTTTAAATAAAATTTTATTTAACAGATTTATTTTTTTAAATTAGAGTTTTTTACGCTAAAACAACAAGAGTTAGCGTATTCTAATGCTTTATGCTACACTAATATTAATATACAGTTATGAATGATATATATTTCCCCTCTAAGAATATTACGTCATTAAAACATTATTTAATCAAGCTTGATAATGATGAAAATGTAAAATCTGTATTATTTTTTATGGCAGATAAAGAGCATTTTAGTGAACAAGAACTCACCCCTGTTCTTAAAAATATTAAAAAACCAATTATTGGTGGTATATTCCCTGAACTGATTTTTAAAAGCACAAGAAAAATAACTGGAGTTTTATTAATTCCCTTAGAATTTGAGTTAAACACGCAAGTTATCGATTTAGTTACTCCAACTGAAACTATTATAAATCAATTAGAAATAACTCAAAAAAATTCTATAGCGCCTTCAAGTTCTTTATTTGTATTTTATGATGCTTTTAGTGAAAATAAAAGTTCTTTTATTGAGGTTTTATTTAATTTTTTTGGAATAAACCCAATTTACATTGGAGGCGGAGCTGGCTCATTAGATTTTAATTCATTTCCTTGTATTATAACAAATAGCGGTTTTCATCAAAATAAAGCTATAATTGGTTGGACAAATATTAAAATAGCCATTGGAGCTGCACACGGTTGGGAATCTATTTCATTTCCTTTAAAGGTTACCAAAACGGATAAAAATGAAATTATTGATATAAATTGGAAGCCTGCTTTTGAAATATATAAAGAGATTGTTGAACTGCATTCAAAAAAAACATTTAAAGCTAATAATTTTTTCACTATTGCTAAATCATATCCTTTAGGAATCTCAAAAATTGATGCTGAAAAAGTTGTTAGAGATCCCTATAAAACTGTTAGTAATAAACTTTTTTTAGTTGATAAAATTCAAGAAGGTGAATATATTGAAATAATGAATGGTGATAGAAAAACAATGCTTGAAAGCGCCAAAAATGCAACTGATAAAGCTTTTTCAATAAGTAACAAAAAAGAAATAAATACAATTTTTTGTATAGATTGTATTACTAGAGCTTTATATTTAGATGAAGATTTTAAAATGGAACTTGATACTATTGGACAAAAAGCAAAAATTTCTGGAATATTAAGTATTGGAGAAATTGCTAATACTGGTGAATCTGTTTTAGAAATTTATAATAAAACAATTGCTGTTGCTATATGGTAAAAAACGTCTTAAAATCGGAAATGCTACTAGAACTTGTTTTAAGTTCTTTAAACGAAAGTAATGAGTCTACAATTTTAAACAAAAGTATCCCTCTATACCTTCGAAAATTAAATTGTTTTTCAGCAGGAGTTCTAAAGAAACAAGATTTACATTTTAAAGAAATCTTGATTATCCCTTATGTTTATAAAAACTCTAAAGATTGGGAATATGTTAAGTCTTATTTTTCAAATAAACAAAAGTCTAATTACGAACCTTGTTTGCAATTAGAACATAATAACGCTGTTTATTATGCATATAATTTAACAAATTATGGAATTTTAATTTTAGGAAGAAAAAAACCTTTTAGCATTAATCTTATAAACGAATTAAATCCCATTGTAAATAATTTAGGTATAAAACTAACACAAGCATACGAACATAAACAACAACAAATAGTAGAAAAATCGTTAATAGAAAGTGAGCAATGCCTTCGTACTTTATTAAAAACAACTGCGGCTAGTATTCTTATTTTTCATAACAAACGCATTATTTATGCCAATAATTCTGCCGAACAATTTACTGGTTATGATTTTATGGAACTTGTTAACTTAGATATTTCTAACTTATTACATCCAGATTTTAAATTGTTTTATGAAAATATAAATACATCTGAACTAAAAGAAGATAAAACACTAAGTTCTGAAGTTAAAATATTAAAAAAAAACCATACTGAAAAATGGGTAAACGTTAATATTAATCAGATAAAATGGTTAGGATTAGATGCAATTATAATTTCTGCATTTGACATTACACAGCTAAAACAAACAGAACAAGACTTAATAAATGCAAAAGAAGAAGCCGAAAAAAGTGAACGTTTAAAAACAGCATTCCTTGCAAATATTAGTCACGAAATTAGAACTCCAATGAGTGGTATTCTTGGTTTTACGGAATTACTAAAAACACCACATCTTACAAACGAAAAAAAAGAGAAATATATTAGTATTATTGAAAAAAGCGGAGATCGTATGCTTAATTTAATAAATAATATTATTGATATTTCTAAAATCGAAGCTCGTTTAATGTCTATAAAATATTCTGAAGTAGACGTTAATGAACAATTAAACAATCTTTTTAACTTTTTTAATCTCGAAGCTACTAATAAGGGGCTTAAATTTAAACTCAATAAAACTTTAGCTAATTCACCAGTTATAATTAAAACCGATTATGAAAAATTTTATGCTGTTCTAACCAATTTAATAAAGAATTCAATAAAATACACCGATACAGGATCGATAGAAGTTGGTTACACCATAAAAAAAGAAACTAATTTTATTGAGTTTTACATTAAAGATACAGGAATTGGTGTTCCTTTAAGTAGACAAAAAGCAATTTTCGAACGCTTTATACAAGCAGATATTGATGATATAAATGCAACTCAAGGTGCTGGTTTAGGGCTCTCTATAAGCAAAGCTTTTATAGAAATGTTAGGAGGTAAAATTTGGATTAAAAGCACTAAAAATGAAGGTTCTACATTTTATTTCACACTTCCGTTTAACACCTAAAATTATTCAATAAAAAAAGCATCTTCAAAGCCAATTAAATAAACTTTTTCTTGCGCTCTAGTTACAGCTGTATATAACCATCTTAAATACTCAACACTTTGTCCATCTGGCAAATAAGGCTGTTCAATAAAAACATTTTTCCATTGCCCACCTTGAGATTTATGACACGTTACTGCGTAAGAAAACTTTACTTGTAAAGCATTAAAATACTTGCTCTTTTTTATAGCTAATAACTGTTTGTATTTTGTTTCATGAGCAAAATCTTTACCTACTTCGTGGTACAATCTATTGGAATCTTCGTACGATAGAGAAGGTGTCTCAGAAGTTAAAGTATCTAAAAGCAATACAGTTTCAAACGGTTTCTGATTTGGATAATCAATCATTCTTACTTTTACTTCAGCAAATCTAAATCCATATAAATCTTTAATATTAAATATTTGAAGAACTTCACAAATATCTCCATTTGCAATAAAACCGGCTTCACTAGATTCTTTTAACCAGAAATAATTATTTTTAACAACCATAACAAAATCACCTGTAGAAATCTCGTTTTCTTGTCCTCTAATTTTACTTCTAATTTGTTGATTGTATTGGTTAGCACGCTTATTTGAACGCACAATAAATGCAGTATCTTCTACACCAATATTATCGTAAGCACTGTGTATCGCATCTTCAATATCGTAACCATCAATTAACCGAATCAAATCTGGGAACCCTAATTTAAATTGAAATGTTTCGTAAGCATTATTTGCAATAATTACACGTAATTCTGTTGCGTTAATTAAAATTCCAGAATCAACATGCTGACGCATTACTTCATTTAATTCAATTTCATTAACTTCTTTATCATAGTTAAGCGCTAACTTTTGTGCGTCTAGAGCAGGACTTATATCTAATTTAACAGGTGGTAACTGTGCAGTATCTCCAATAAAAATAATTTTACATTGCACGCCCGAATAAACATACGATATTAAATCATCTAATAAAGAGCCTTTTTCAAAAAGTTTACCATTAGTTGGACTATCAGGAATCATTGAAGCTTCATCAATAATAAAAATAGTATTTGTGTGTTTATTAGTTTGCAGAGTAAAATCTACACCACCTCCTTTATTTTTTTTTGGAAAATAAATTTTTTTATGAATTGTAAAAGCTTGTCGTTTCGAGTAACCAGAAATAACTTTTGCAGCCCTACCGGTTGGTGCTAACAAAACAGCTTTTTTTCCGATTTCCCATAAATTATTGACAACTGTACTAATTGTAGTTGTTTTTCCTGTACCTGCATAACCTTTAATAAGAAATAAAGATTGCTTATTAGTATCAAAAACAAAATTAGATAAATCTTCTAATAATATATTTTGCGAATTGGTAGGTTCAAAAGGGAACTTTTCAACTAATTTTTGGTAAAATTTAACTGGTGTTTTAATCATATTGATAATAAATTTCAAATATACAAATTGATTTTACCAAAAAGTTTTTCTCATTAAAAAAAATTTGTAGATTTGCGTACACACATTAAAAAAGAAAATTCAAATGACAACAATTTTGATTATCCTAGCGGGTATTTTGGTTACAGGGCTTTTAGCATATGCTATAGTTAATTTTATTCCTAGAAAATTACATTGGATAATTTCTATAATACTAATTGCTCTTGCAGCATTTTTAGTATATAAAATTAACTTTGAAATTAGAAAGCCTATTAAATTTAACAAGGAGAAAAAAGAAAAGTATGCTAAAGTTATTAGTAAGCTAAAAATTATACGTGATGCAGAAGTTGCGCATAAAAAAGTAACTGGAACATATACTGCTAAAGGAGAAGATCTTATAAAATTTATTGATACTGCTAAGTTTGCTTTAACTCAAACTAGAAACGTACCTAAAACTATTAATCTTGGAGGTGGTATTACAAAAGAAATTGAAGAAAGAGTTGTTGATACCATTGGATACGAAGATGTAAAAACACAATTTGCTGGAACAGATTATAAAAATATGATGAAAATTCCAGATACTGATAAAAACTTTGAAATTGAAGTTGGAGTTATCGAAAAAATTGCAGGTTTAAAAGCTCCTGTATTTGAAGTAAAAGTAGATAAAGCCATTATTTTAGAGGGAATGGACATTAATTTAGTAAAACAAGAAAGAGAAGCAATTGGTGGTGAAGAAGTAAGAGGTGAATATATTAGAGTTGGTTCTTTAAGTGAAGTTAGTGAAGACGGTAACTGGCCTCCATTTTATGATAAAGGAGATAAGAAAATCGAAAAATAAATCTATAGATTTTAAAAATCTAGAAGAAAACCATTTATCCATCCAACTTAGTTTGGATGGATTTTCTTTTTGTGTATACAATAAACTAAATTCCTGTGTTGCTGTATTTCAAAGACATCAATTCATCAATACAAATCCAACACCTTTTGAACACTTAAATTTAGTTAAACGCTTATTTAACCAAGAAGAATTACTTCAAATTAAATATAATTCTGTTAGTGTTACGCATCACAATAACTTAATTACCCAAGTTCCACTACCCTTTTTTAATAAAAATAATTTAAAGCATTATTTACAAAATACTATAAAAGTATTAGATAATGATTATATTACTTTTGATGAAATTGATAATTCTGAAATAATAAATGTTTATATTCCTTTTGTTAATATTAATAATTTTTTAATTGATAAATACGGGTCATTTATTTTTAAACATTCATCAACTATTTTAATTGAAACACTTTTAAAAACCTATAAAAACTCTAATGAAGATTATTGTTTTGTAAACGTTTCTAATTTTAGTTTTGAAATTGTAGTTTTAAAAAATAAAAAATTAGAATTATACAATTTTCACACATTTAAAACAAAAGAAGATTTTATCTACTATATACTTTTTACTGCTGAACAATTAAATTTAAATCCAGAAGAATTTAAACTAATTCTTTTAGGAGATATAGAAAAAGAATCTGAATTATACACAATACTTTACCAATATATTAGAAATATAGATTTCTATAAATCAGAAAAACCAACAACTTTAATCGATGGTATTTCTGAGCACACTAACTTTACAGTACTAAATCAATTTTAATGCGAATAATTTCCGGAAAATTTAAAGGTAAACGGCTACAAGCACCTAAAAAATTACCAGTTAGACCAACAACTGATATGGCTAAAGAAGCCTTATTTAACATTCTAAACAACTTATTCTATTTTGACCAATTAGTTGTACTGGATTTATTTTCGGGTACTGGTAACATAAGCTATGAGTTTGCTTCAAGAGGAACAACAAATATTACAGCTGTAGATGTACATTTTGGCTGTATTAAATTTATAAATGAAACCTCTAAAATTTTGGAAGCTGATATACACACTATAAAAAGTGATGTTTATAAATATTTAGAAAAAACTTCATCTAAATTTGACGTTATTTTTGTTGATCCGCCTTATGAATTTGAATTAGAAAAATTTGAAAAAATTGTAAATCTAGTTTTCGATAATCAATTATTAAACAATGATGGATTATTAATTGTTGAACATTCAAAACACACCAAATTAGATACACATCCTAAAATTAGCTATCAAAAAAAATATGGTGGTAATATGTTTAGCTTCTTCGAAAATTCTGATGAGGCTAATATATAGTTAAGTAGTAAGCTTATTAGTACCTAATAAATACTAACTGAAAGCTAAACTATAACAACAATAAGCGCTTATAAAACGCTCAACTAAGAATTAAACCAATTAACTTTTTAGCTAAAATAAAGATTCAATAAGTTGTTTTTCTGAAATCCCTTCGGCTTCAGCTTTATAGTTTCTAACAACTCTGTGTCTTAAAATTGAAAAAGCAACAGCCTGAACATCTTCAATATCTGGAGAAAATTTTCCGTTTACTGCGGCATGCGCTTTTGCTCCCAATACTAAGTTTTGTGAAGCTCTTGGTCCTGCTCCCCAATCTATATAATTAGTTACCAATTCTGTAGCATTTTCTGAATTTGGTCTAGTTTTAGAAACCAATTTAACAGCGTATTCTATTACATTATCTGGAACTGGAATTCTTCTCACCAAATGTTGAAAATCTACAATTTCCTTAGAACTTAAAATAGAATTAACTTTTGGATTTTCATCATTAGTAGTTGCTTTAACAACTTCAACTTCTTCTTCAAAAGTAGGATAATCTAACTGAATAGAAAACATAAACCTATCTAATTGTGCTTCTGGTAACGGGTAAGTTCCTTCTTGCTCTATAGGGTTTTGTGTAGCTAATACAAAAAAGGGTTTTGCTAAAATATGATGATGACCAGCAACCGTAACAGAACGCTCTTGCATAGCCTCTAATAAAGCAGCTTGCGTTTTTGGAGGCGTTCTATTAATTTCATCTGCTAATATTATATTACTAAAAATAGGGCCTTTAATAAATTTAAAATGATTAGTTTCATCTAATATTTCACTACCTAAAATATCTGAAGGCATTAAATCTGGTGTAAATTGTATACGTTTAAAATCGAGACCTAATGTTTGAGCAATAGTATGTACAATTAATGTTTTTGCTAAACCAGGAACACCAATTAATAAAGAATGTCCTCCACTTAAGATAGATAATAAAATATGATCTATTGCTTCATCTTGACCTATAATTACCTTTGAAATTTCTTTTTTAAGGTCTTTATATTTTTGAACTAATTGTTTTAAAGTATCAACATCAGACATATTATTGTTTTTTCCAATTTTTATTAAAATCACACTTTTTAAAGTCTTCGTTAATTTTAATATAAGTGTCTTCTATTTTATCTTTTGCCCAATCTTCAATAGTTTCTTCTTCTTTTTTCTGTAAAGTTAACTCTTGAATTTTTTCGTAATCATCAATAAAATTAGCAACATGTGTTTCATTTTTACTTTTTAGCATAATAATTTTATGCATTTTAGATTCTCCTCTAACTTCATCATAAAAAGGAACCGTAATTTCACCAGGTTTTAAACTACTTACTTTACTGTATAAATTTGGATCCATACGTGTTAAATCGAAATGTGTATCGTTTGTTTGTGGATTTAAAATTAAACCTTGGTTATTTTTTGTTGTAATATCATCAGAGTATTTAGCTACAGCTTCTTCAAAAGTAATTTCACCACTTAAAATCTGCGATCTAATTTTAGTCAATTCATCCATTGAAGCATCTAATTCTTCTTGAGAAATTTCTGGCTGAATTAAAATATGACGCACATCGCGTTCTTGTCCTTTAATTTTTTCTACAAGAATAATATGAAAACCAAATCCAGATTCAAAAGGTTCAGAAATCTCACCTTCATCTAAACTAAAAGCAACTTCTTTAAACTCTTTAATAAAGTTAGATTCTCTTGTAATGCTATACAATCCTCCTGCTCCAGGTCCATTTCCTGAAACTGCTGGATCGTCGGAATTAATTATTGCTTTTAATCTAAAACTATATCCGTCTTCAACATCTTTTTTTATTTCATTTAACTTATCAATAACACGGTTGGTTTCTTCCTCCGAAGGTTTTAAAGTTTTTACTATTTGAGCCAACTCAATTTCAGCACTAAATTCTGGTAAATTACCTTCTTTTTCAAGGTTATTAAAATAATTTCTTACTTCTTCTGGAGTAACATCAATTTTTTCTGTAATGCTTTCTTTTTCTCTTTGAATTAAAAGTTGTTCATTTTGTATGGTATATAACTCTTCTCTTAAATCTTCTTCGTCAGTAAATCCATAGTATTCAACAACTGCTTCCATAGAACCTAATTGTTGTGCAAAATAAGAAATATTACGTTCAACTTGAGAATTTACTTCTGCTTCAGAAACCAAAACACTATCTACAACTGCATGATGTGCAAGTAATTTTTGTGTCATTATTTCTTCTAAAATTTCACAATCTGTAATGTTTAACTTTGCCCCTTCCATACGATTTTCTAATTCTTTTTTGAATTTATCTATATCAGAGTCTAAAACAATATTTTTACCAATTACAACTGCCACACCATCTACTTTAATTCTCTCTGAATTTGATGTTGTACTATCTTGCGCATGTATACCTGTAAAAATAAAAAGTAGTGCTATTAAAATTATGTTTGCTTTCATTTTAATATGTTTCAAATTGTTGTTTTTTTCTTGCATCATCTATTAATGTTTCTTCTATATTTCTTAATAATAATAATTTACGTTGATGTAAAATCATTTGCTTAATTGTTGGAGTTATATAGCTTGTTGGAGCAATATCATTTCTTTTTAATACATCTTTTACATGCACCAAATATAAGCTTAATGAATCTTCTTTTTCTATAAAATTATCTTTTTTTAATAATTGGTTTTTATCCTCACTTTTTAAAATTGGCACTTTAGAAACTAGATCGGTATATTTTACCCAAACCGAATCGTTTAAGTGGTGTGATTTTAAGGACATTTCTAAAGAATGAAGGCTGTCTAAATCGCTTTTTTTAGAAGATTTAAACAATTTTATTACCGATTCTTTATTATAAATATCTTTTCCAATTTTAATATACTTTAATTTTAATAACTCTTCGTTTAATTTAAAAGTCTGATTGTTTTTAGCATAAAAGTCTTGAATATCATTTTCTGTAATTACCGTATCTAAATACTGCTTAACTACGGCTTCTTTGTATGAATTTATAAATAAATCTTCTCTATAAGTTTTTACTAAAGCATCAAATTCTTCTGCTTTATTCTCTAAATTAAGTTGTGCTTTCGAAAGTAATAATTGTTGTTTAATCCAATTATTTATATAGTTATTTACCAATAAAATACTATCGTTTTTAGAAACACCTGAAGAAACTACATTTTTTAAATCCGTTTTATAAAGGTATGTATCATTTACTCGAGCTACAGCTTCACGCGTATCATCTTTTATTGTAAAATAATCACACGACAGTAACGTAAAAAACAAACATATATAAACGATTAATTGTTTCAACTTTTTTTCTGATTTAATTTAGTTAATCTCTTTTTTTCTGATTTATTAATTTTGACCTTATATTTTTTATGTAAATTTTTAATCCATAAATCTTCTAAGTAATTTTGATAATCACCTATTACAGATCCTTTTATAGATTCTAACTCTTTATTTGCGTATTTAGTATCTTTAAATTTTATAAAATAATTTGAAAGATTTGTACTATCTTTAGACTTTTCCCAAACGTTTTTCTCTAGCAAATCAAACAACAACAAACCGTCTTTAAACTCGTTGTAGGTAGATGCAAACTCTGCATTTGTAAACTCAATAGTTTCTTTATAATAATTAAGCACCTCTTGTTCTTTAAATTTTTCAAAAGCACTTAAAACAGTTTCGTTTAAATTTAATTTTAAAAATTTTGCAAATTCAACTTGTCTAATTTCCTTTTCATTTATTGTTAATAAAATAGTATTTACATTGGTTAAGTTTCGCCAATTTCTATCTTTAAATTGATTTAAAGCCAATGAATCTACTAAGATAGTATATTTTTTTTGCAAGCTATCAATTACTGATTTTCCAATTAAATTTGAACGTTCATCGCGCTCAATTTTACGTGTTAAATCATCTTTTATTTCATCAAAACTTTGAACAGGATATTTTTTTAATAGTTTAATAATATGCCAACCATATTCCGTTTTAAAAGGTTTTGAAATTTCTGAAGTGTGCTCTAATTCAAATGCGACTTTAGAAAAAGCCTCAACCATTTGTCCGTAGGTAAACTTACCCAACTTCCCTCCTTTTGACGCTGTTGCTCTATCGTCAGATAATTTTAAGGCTAATTCAGAAAAAGGTTCTTTATTATTTAAAAGCAACTTATAAATAGAATCAATTTTTGATTTAGCTGCATTGCTTTCATTATTTTTTACCATTATATGTGCAACTTCAACTTCACCAAGAGCAGGCCTTATTTGGTGAACTTGTAAAATATGAAATCCAAATTGAGTCCTAAAAGGTTTTGAAACTGAATTTACAGCTGTTGTATATGCTGCATTTTCAAATGGGTAAACCATTTGTAAAGCTGTAAAAAAACCCAAATTACCACCATTATGTTGTGCTGATGGATCATCTGAAAATTGTTTGGCAACCTCTGAAAAAGGAGTTCCATTTAAAATTAATTTACGTGCTTCAAGTAACTTTGTATAAGCTGTTAAAGTATCTTGTGGAGTTGCAGTTGGTTTTAAAGACACTAAAATATGACTCGCATTAATTTCTTTTTGAAGTCTTTTATAAGCTTCTTTAACTAATTTAGCGGTTACTTTTTTATCTTTTAAAAACGGTTGAACTAAACGTGCTTTATAATCTTTTAACTCATTAATATAACTTGATAAAGTATCTAATTTAAGCTCTTTAGCTTCTTTAACTTTTAATTTATAATTTATAAATAATTCTAAATAATCGTCAATGCTATTTAATGAATCTGCTATTAAACTTGTATTTTTATTGTAATTCTCTAAAAACTCTTGAGTATAAAAAGGAGTTGTATCAATAGAAAACAATACAGATTGTTTGTTTTGCGATACACCATTTAAACAGTATAAAACTGTAATAATTAATATATAATTAAACTTCATACAACTCTAATTTCCAGTTTTAAATTTATATCCTTTACTTCATTTAAAACGTTGCAATTTATTTTATATTTTTTAGTTATTTAGTTAACAAAATCACAAAGATATAATTCCTTCTATTTTTTCTGCTTCTTGATATTTTAAAATAATATGATCTGCTTTTTTCATTATAATATATATAGAAACACTTGTAAATTTACCTGTTTTCGAAGTTTTTTTAGTAATTACTGCTCCCTGATGATTAAATAAATCTTCGATTTGGTCAATTTTATCAGTTTCTGAAGGCACTATAAATTTAAAAAGATATTTAGTAGGAAAAGAAGTATCTTTCTTTAACTTTTTTTTAAGTTTTTTATAAAATTGTGTTCTGTTATCCATATAGTTATTTTTGATAAATAAAGCTTACAAATACAATACCAAGCCTAAAATGTTAATATATTACTGACAAAATTACATTAATATTTTTAGTATAATTTATCGAATACCTTATTTTTGTAAAATGCAGCAAAAAATTGTGATAACTGGAGGTCCTGGAACAGGTAAATCAACAGTAATAAATGAATTAACAGCTAGAAATTTTACGTGTATGCCCGAAATTTCAAGAGAAGTTACTCTAAATGCACGTAAAAATGGTATTGAACAATTATTTTTAACAAAACCATTACTTTTTAGCGAACTTTTATTAGAAGGGCGTATTAACCAATATATTGAAGCTGAGAAAAAAAACATAGAACTCGTTTTTTTTGATAGAGGTGTGCCAGATGTACACGCTTATATGAATTATATTAGTATCGATTATCCTAAAACCTATATAACCAAAAGCAATTTATACAGATACAATACTGTTTTTTTAATGCCTCCTTGGGAAGAAATTTATATTTCAGATGAAGAACGCTATGAAAATTTTGAACAAGCACTCGCTATTCATAACCATTTAGAGCGTACCTATAAAGCTTTAAATTACCCTATTATTGAAGTTCCAACAGGAACTGTAAAAGAAAGAACCGATTTTATTTTATCTTGCATAAATAAATGAGTTCACCTTTAGAAATATTAAAAACCTATTGGGGATATAATCAATTTAGACCACCACAAGAAGCTATAATAAATACTGTAATTAAAGGTGAAAATTGTATTGTTCTTTTACCAACAGGAAATGGTAAGTCTTTATGTTACCAAGTTCCAGCATTGGCTTTAGAAGGAGTTTGCATTGTTATTTCGCCCTTAATTGCATTGATAAAAGATCAGGTAGAAAGTTTAACCGAAAAAAACATTAAAGCCATTGCTTTAACTTCAAAACTCTCTCAAGAAGAAGTAATTGTAGCTTTTGACAATTTACAATTTGGAGGTTATAAATTTTTATATTTATCTCCCGAAAAATTACAATCGCCTTTTATTCAAGAAAAAATAAAACAACTAAAAGTCTCTTTTATTGCAATTGATGAAGCGCATTGTATATCTGAATGGGGACACGATTTTAGACCTTCGTACTTAAAAATCCCTGTTTTAAAAGAATTACAACCAACGGCAACATTTATTGCCCTAACTGCAACAGCAACACAAAGGGTATTTGAAGATATAACACAAAATTTAGAGATTGAAAATGCTACTATTTTTAAAAAATCTTTAAAACGAACTAATTTAACCTATAAGGTAATTTACACAGAAAATTACTATGCTAATTTAATTCAAATACTAAATTACATAAAAGAATCTGTTATAATTTATACCAATAATAGAAAACAAACTAAAGAAATTAACAAGTTTTTAGTGCAACAAAATTTTAAAAGCACGTATTACCATGGCGGATTGTCTGTTGACGAAAAAAATGCTGCTTACCAAACCTGGATAGAAGATAAAACTCCAATTATGGTTGCTACAAATGCTTTTGGTATGGGAATAGACAAACCAAATGTACGTGTTGTAATACATTTAAATATTCCAAATAGCTTAGAAAATTATATACAAGAAGCAGGAAGAGCTGGTAGAGATGGAAAAGAATCTTATTCATTAATATTAACTAATAAAGCTAATTTATACGATACTGATGCTCGGTTTAAAACCACTACACCAACTACACAATATATAAAAGAAATTTACTTTAATTTAAATCAATTTTATAAAGTTCCTCTTGGAGAACAGCCATTAGAATCTTTTAATTTTTCCATACAAGAATTTTGTGCTGTCTATAAATTAAATATTTTAAAAGCCTACAATGCAATAAAAACATTAGAAAGAGAAAATATTATCTTGTTAGATGAAAATTTTACTAAAAAATCTACATTAAAATTTACAATTAGTAACCAACAGCTATTTAATTATTTAGAAGAACATCCTTCAAAAAGCGATTTTATAAAATTACTTTTGAGAAGTTATGGTGGTATTTTTGAACATTATACAATAATAGATGAATTTAAATTATCGAAAAAATTACATATTTCAAAAGCAACTATTATTGCTTATTTAAAAGAGTTAAATACCCATGGAATTGTAAATTATAATTTTGAAAACTCTAATTCTAGATTAACTTTTTTAGTAATTCGAGAAGATAATTACACCATAAACAATATTTCAAAAAATATTGAAAAACAATATGCTTTAAAATACAACAAATTAAAAGCCACCATAGACTTTATTAAAAACTCAAAAACCTGTAGAAACATACAACTACTCTCCTATTTTGGTGAAACAATTACAGAACCTTGCGGCAAATGCGATGTTTGCAAATCTAAAAACGCACCAACAGAAACAACACATACGCTTTTAAATGAAATATTAAACCTACTGAAAACTAAAAATTTATCATCGCATGAGTTATCTACAATACTAAATTGCAATAAAAAACAACTTTTAAATTCTTTAAAAATCCTCTTAGAAAAAAATAAAATTGCCATAACTTCGCAAAATAAATTTAAACTAAACATTTAATGAGAGATATAAGAATTGTATTTATGGGAACACCTGAATTTGCTGTTGCAACTTTAGATGCCCTTGTAAAAGCTAAATTTAATGTAGTTGGAGTAATTACTGCACCCGACAAACCAGCAGGAAGAGGAAGAAAATTAAATGAATCTGCCGTAAAAAAATATGCATTAGAACATCAATTAAATATTTTACAACCTACAAATTTAAAAGATCAAGCTTTTATAACAGCGTTGCAAAGTTTAAATGCTAATTTACAAATTGTGGTTGCTTTTAGAATGCTACCAAAAGTAGTTTGGCAAATGCCTGAATTTGGTACATTTAATTTACACGCATCATTATTACCTAATTACCGTGGAGCAGCACCTATAAATTGGGCACTAATAAATGGAGAAACTAAAACAGGAGTTACAACTTTTTTTATAGATGAAAAAATTGATACAGGGAATATAATTTTACAAGAAGAAGTTAACATAGAACAAAATACCATTTTAGGTGAATTACACGACAAACTTATGACTGTTGGTAGTGATTTGGTTGTTAAAACTGTTCAACAAATAAAAAAAGGAACTGTTAACACAACAAAACAACCAGAGATTGAAGAAAAAGCTGCTCCAAAAATATTTACAGAAACTTGTAAAATAAATTGGAAAGACTCTTTATCCAATACCTACAACTTAATTAGAGGTTTAAACCCATATCCAGCAGCTTGGACTACCCTATATAATAATGAAGAAAAAATAAAAGTCAAAATTTTTGATGTAACACCAATCGAAGAAATACACACTTTAAAACCAGGTTTAATTAGTACAACCAAAAAAGAAATAAAAGTTGCAGTACCTAATGGTTTTTTAAAAATTGAAAGTTTACAATTAGCAGGGAAAAAAAAGATGGACAGTAAAAGTTTGTTAAACGGATACACTTTTCAAGAAAATTCAAGAATGGAATAACTCTTATTTTAAAGGGCTTAAGGCATATTTTTATTAAAAAAAATTGATGTTATTAACATTTATCATCATTTATTAACAAAATACTGATTTTTATCAGTAAAAACTTGCATAAACCCTTATTCCATATAACTTTGTTAAGCTTATTATAAGTAAAAAATGTTTAACCAATTAATTTAAAAATCAAATTATGAACAAATCAGATTTAATTGATGCAATGGCAGCTGATGCTGGCATCTCAAAAGCAGCAGCAAAAGCAGCATTAGAATCATTAACTGACAATGTAACAAACGCATTAAAAAAAGGTGATAAAGTTGCATTAGTAGGATGGGGAACTTGGTCTATCTCTAAAAGAGCAGCTAGAACTGGAAGAAATCCTCAAACAGGAAAATCTATTGAAATTGCAGCTAAAAATGTTGTAAAATTTAAAGCAGGTGCTGGATTCAGTGATGCTGTAAACTAATAAATAAGAACTATTCTTATTATAAATTAAACTCTTCATTTTTTGAAGAGTTTTTTTTTATTAACAAATTTTACTATATTTAATAAACATTAATATTAATTATGGTAGATAAAAATCCTACAAAAGGTAAATTATTAATTGCAGAACCTTCAATTCTTAATGATAAAGAATTTAATAGGTCGGTAATATATTTAACCGAGCATAGCCAAGATGGTTGTATTGGATTTATTATAAATAGACCTACTGAATTTGTTTTAAGCGACTTAATTCCAGAAATTGATTGTGATTTTACAGTTTATAGCGGTGGACCTGTTGATCAAGAAAACTTATATTTTATCCATAAAGTACCCGAATTAATACCTGACAGTATCCAAATTGATGCTGAATTTTATTGGGGAGGAAATTTTAATTCACTCACTAAACTTTTAAATGAAAAAATAATTGAATTTTCTGATATTCGCTTTTTCTTAGGTTATTCTGGTTGGTCTATAGAACAGCTGAACGAAGAAATAAATGAATCTACTTGGATAATAACTAAAAATAAATATCCTAATTTATTAACTATTAAAAGTGATGAAATTTGGAGAAATCAATTAATGGCTTTTGGTGGTGAATATCAAATTTGGGCAAATGCCCCTAAAAACCCTGCGTTAAATTAATTTTTTTAATTCTAGTATTAATCTTTCAGCAACTGTTGTTTTAAATGTAGCTTTCTTATAATTTGTTACAGGTTGTATTCCTACAATAGCATTTGTAATAAAAACCTCATCTGCCTTTTGAAGTTCAAATGGAGAAATCGCTTCTTCTTTTAAAGTAAATTCACTTGTTTTTGAAAGTATTTCAATAAGTTTTTTTCTCATTATTCCCTTTACACAACCTTCTTCAATAGGTGGAGTTTTAATAACAGTGCCTTTTACCGTAAAAATATTTCCATTTATTGCTTCAACTACAAACTTTTTTTCATTTAATAACACACAATTATCTAGATTGTTTTCTTTAGCAAAAATACTTGCCAAAACATTTGTAATTTTATTAGTAGTTTTAATTGTTGAAAGTAAACCCGAATACAAAAAGTAATCTTTAAATACATCTAATGTATAGGTTTCTTTTACTTCTACGTTTAAAGGAGACGATTCTATTAAATAACTACAAGTATTAATAACAGGAGCATAAGTTCCTCCATCGCTTCTATATACTGTAAATCGCACTCTTGCAGAATCTAAATTATTTGCTACTGTAGTGTTTATAATTTCTTTTTCAAAAAACTCCATTGTAAAATTCATAGGAATTTCAATTCTTAACATCCGCATAGAAGCCATTAATCTAAAATAATGATCTTCTAAAAAAATCACTTTAGAATTTATAACTTTAACAGTTTCAAAAAGTGCATCACCGTATTTAAAAGCTCTATTAGCAGCCCCAAATACTGTTATTTCGGATTCTAAAATTGAACCATTAAAATTTATCATATCAAAAAAATTATGAAACAAAATTACATAAAAAAAACCTTGTATTAACAAGGTCTTTTAAAAATTGTAATAAGCTTTGCTATTAAGCTCCTATAGTATATTTTAACTCATCTATTTGATTTTCCCAAAACATTTTAGACTCATCAATTTCGTCTTCTTCGGCAAAATCTGTCACAATTAAAGAAACATCTTTAGTTATTTCATCAACTTCAATTCTAAATTCAAAATAACTTTTATCGTCTTCTCCATCTAACCATTTAAATTTTATTTTTTCATCCGGTCGTTCTTGTAATACTTTAGCTTTTTCTTCTGATCCATCCCATATAAAAGTAAATATTTCACCACGTGAATTTACGTTATCTGCAAACCATTCTGAAAGTCCCGAAGGTGTCCCAAAATATTGATATAACATATTAGGTGAAGCGTGAATTGGGAATTCTATTTCAAATTTTATTTTTGTTGACATCTCGTATATTTAAAAGCACAATATATATAAATTATCCATTCTAAAAAAATTTAAATTATTAAAAAAAATAACTAAAAAAATTTGCTGCAACAAGTTTTTTATTTTTATATTTGCACCCTCAATAATTGGCGTGGTAGCTCAGTTGGTTAGAGCGTCGGATTCATAACCCGGAGGTCTGCAGTTCAATTCTGCATCACGCTACAAAGCAAAAATTGAAGAAACAAGCGGTTTAGATTGATCTAAACCGTTTTTTTTATGTTCAATTTAAATGAAATTCTTAACTTTGAGTGCCAAAATGAACACGTTTTGGAACACGATTTACAAATGAAAAAGAATTTTTCTATCCCCAAAATTTATACTGCCAAAGGTGATTTAAGTAAACGTTGGTATGTCTATTTTTCTTTTAGAAATCCTGAAACAGGAAAATTACAACGGATGAAAAATATCTATGGCAAATCAAACCTTTATAAAACCAAAGAGGATCGTCTTTCGGTTTTAACTGCTTACCGAAAAAAATTACTACAACTTTTAAAAGCTGGCTTTAATCCTTTTGAAGATAACACTGATTTATATTCAAAAAGAACCCAGAAGGAAGAAGTTCAACCTATAGTAATTGAATCTCCAGAAGCTATTGTAGAAGAAAACAAAATGACTTTAAGAGAAGCCTTTGATATTGGTTTAAAAATAAAAGAAAATTTAGTTAGTTCTAGAACTTTTAAAACTTACGGAAATCGGATTAAGAATTTAATAATATGGTTTGAAAAAAATCGTCCAACAATAAAATATATCGATCAGATAACAAAAATGGATTTAGCTCAGTTTTTAAATGAAGAACTATATCGAACTAGCGCAAGAACGAGAAACAATTATAGATTAGATTTAGGAAGTATATTTCAATCATTAGAAGATAATGATATTATTAAAGCAAACCTCATCAAAAAAATCCCAGTTTTAAAAACCATTCCAGAGCGAAATAAAAGTTATACATCTGAAGAGCAGGAAAAAATCTTTGACTATTTAGAAGATAATGACCCTATACTCCTACTCTTTATTAAATTTATTTCATTCAATTTATTAAGACCTATTGAAGTTTGTAGGTTAACCATTGGAGATTTAGACTTAAAAAATAGAACAGTACGATTTAAAGCAAAAAATAGCCCCTTAAAAACAAAATTAATACCTGAACTATTATTAAAGGATTTGCCTGATCTTTCAAAGTTGGATGCTAACTTACTATTATTTACACCTGATAAAATTGGAGGTGAATGGTCGGCCGAAGTTAACAATAGAAGAGATTACTTTAGTAAACGATTTAAAAGAGTAGTGAAAAATCACTTTAATTTAGGAATTGATTATGGAATGTACAGTTTTAGACATACTTATATTACAAAATTATTTAGAGAGCTTGTTAAAAATTCTTCACCAACCGAAGCTGAAGGTAAACTAATGTTAATAACAGGGCATGCTTCTATCACTGCATTGCGGAAATATTTAAGAGATATTGATGCGGAGTTACCAGAAGATTATTCAGACTTGATTAAATAGTATTTTTATGAACAAACCTACTTTAGATACATTTTATGACGAGCTGGTAAAAACTCTTTTCCAGGATGTAATATTCTATATACCTAGTGAAATTATCCCTACTAATGTTCTGAATAATCTTGAAAGTCAAATTCCAAAACATTTTTTAGATGAAATTTCTTTATTAGATGTCTATCATGGTTTTGGAGAATTTGATTTAATAGAATATAATGAACGACTTATAAAAAAACCAAAGTTATTTGAGGACGCTATCTTTTACTTATTAGGGAAACAGAAAGAACTTGATACTCCTAAATTTAACTATATACTCAATAAGTATATGGATAAGGTGGAGTTTTATTGTGCTATTGTAAATTGGCTAAGTATAAATTTAAAAACCTTTAATAGTAATTTAGATTTTGGAACTATTGGAATGTTTGAAATTCAAAATGAAATTTACAAAACACACTTTATAGAATTGATAAATTGTTTTTACACTGAAAAACAATTTTCGTTTAAAAAGTACTATGATCTTTCTGAAATCATTAAGATTTATATTCCAGACCTTATATCAAGAATAGATCAATATAATTTAGAAGTTCCAATAGAAGCTACTATTAAAGTTCCAAAACAAGATGAAAAGGCAGAAAAAGATACGATTAAAACTGAAAAGTCACAAGACAAACCAAAAAAGAGAATAAAGAAAGAACCGCTTATTTCTGAAAAGGAAGCTGAAGACTTTTTACTCACTAATGTGTTTAACATAAAATTGAATAATCATGGCAAAGAAACAAAAGATTAAAATGAAGATCCATCCATAAATTTTCGATTAAGCCCTGAAATGAAAAAATGGGTAATTAATGAAGTAATTTCATAAATCAATAAAGTTTCTACAACTTATTACTTTTGTGTTTAGTGAAAGAAAAAACAGTAAATGTGAATCAACTATCCAACAACTAGAACAGTATATTAAAACAATCAAACAAATGGACAATGAGGATTTACCACAAGAGATAATTTCAGGATTTGATATTGTATTAGTAGAATTAATTAAGGTTAAAAATAATGATCTAACTAATATTAGTTTTAAATTTTGTGGAGATACTTTTCATATCCCCGATTTTAAATATGATTTATTATAGGATTACCTTTTAAATAAAGTGGAACCAATGGAGAATTACAATGTATAAAATTCACATATTTATTTGTGATATTTTACGTGATTATTTTGTAATAAAAAAATATCACAATTGCAACAACCAATTGCAACAACCAATTGCAACAACCAATTGCAACAACCAGTTGCAACCAGAAAATAATTTAGTAAAAGCCTTAATATAATTAGGTTTTTAGAAGGTACCAACCTGATTTGAACTGTTGTAACAGATATAAAACTGTGATAATAATTAAATACCACAAACAATTCGTTAAAAACAAAAAGGATCTATTAAAAAATAAATCCCTTTTCAATTGGTTCTTGATTTATTAAATACTCAGGTTTAAATTAATCTATTATTAATCATTGTTTACACCTATATCATCAGCAGTCCCTAAAATTTCATCTTTTCCTTTTGATATTAAAATATAATTCACTCCATTATCAATTAATTTATAATGATATTCATTTCCCCAAAAATCAATATCAATTTTCTTTCTCAGTGGATTATTTCCAATAATTTCTTTTAATTCTTGTGGATAAAAACCTAATTCTTTTTTTCTTATTTCAAGAATTCTTATGATTTCAGCAATCTCCTTTTTAGCTCTACTTTTAGTCAAAGATTCCCTAATAAAAAATAAAAATATAATAGAAACTAAAATAAAACCAATTATACTGATAATAATATTAAACAACATCGATTTTTCTTGCTTCTCTTCAATTCTTACATCACTAACCCTCTCCGAAGTTTCTTCATCTTCATTATCAAATTTGGATTCTTTTATATTTAAATTTTTCTCATTTTTTAAATCAGTGGTAGATTTTGTATTAAAATCGTCCTCTCGAACAAGGTTTTTTGGATTCTGACCATATTCATTAGAATTAGAGTCTCCATCAGTTAAAAATAGAACCAAAAGCCAGATAGACCCTATTATTGGAATTAAAGATATTAATAACATCCATCCACTTTTGCCAACATCGTGTAACCTTCTAACTGATACAGAAATACTTGGGATAAATATCATTAATGAATAAAAGATATACAGTGGCGGAAAACTAATAATTTCAACAGTTTCAATTAAAACCCAATCAATAATTAAGAATAAGGCTCCAAATATAAAATTAAATAGTCCAAACATCCAATATTCCATTCTTCTTGATCTACCTGTGAAATCAAAATAACGATTAAGAGCTTTTAAATACCAATTCATCTATTTTATTTTTTTAAGTTTAAATCTAATCCTACTTATAAAATTTTATCAAAAATTCCTGACTCATTTTTTTACATTTAGGGCATTTATATGTTCCACTAGTTTATTCAAGTTCTCCAATATTCCCCTCTGCAGACCGGCTAATAATATTTCGATCACCAACATCTCCTATAACAATTTGGACAAGTAAGGCTTAAACTCGACCCAATACCCTTAAGATTAACTTAAACAATATCATTACAATCTTCTCATAAACTAGGGAAATAACAATCAAACTTAAAGGTAACCACCCCACTTCAAATTCTTATTCCCTTATGTAATCCACAGTCACATCTAGCAGATATTTTAGAACTCATAAAATAAATATTTTAATCAGGACAATTTCCCCTTTGTTCAAAACCTTTTGAAATCTTATCAAATAAAAAAAATAAAGCATTTAAATTACCTCCATCATTGACACCTATATTTAACTTAAGAGAACTTCCTGACATAGTAAATAAATAAGTTTCAGAAGCGTGCCCATAATCTAATATAACCTTAAAATTATCTTTTGAATTTTCTATAATTTCTATAGATGAAGCATTTGACGATAAATAATAGTCATAACAGCTGCCATTAATAGCCCCCACCATTCTTCAAATGGACTTGATAAATTATTCTTAAATCTATAATATTTAACATCTTCACCATCAGTATATTTCCACTCTGTCCCTCCCAATGACTCTAAAAGAGTATTTGATGATGACGAACCATCATTATCGTTACTACAACTATTTAAAGAAATTGTAATAATTAGTATTATTAATAGAATAATTAAAAAATTGTTTTTCAAGTATTTTATTTTTTTAAATATTTCCTTAATTAGCAAATAAATTAGGTGAAAATATCTTTAATCTAATTACTTCCATAAATGTAATAAAAATTATCAGAATAACACATATGTATGTTTATGATATCCAATCCTAATTTAGACTTTTAACTTGTGAAGTTAAAAAATGAAAAATATTTTATTGAGATATCATCACTATTTAATTTAAAAATAGCACCAAATTTATTAGGTAGTCCAGTAATTTTATTCAACATATTACGGATTCCCATAAAATAAAAACACTAATTAATGGTAAGTTTGAGCTTATGAGCATTATCACTCATTTTTATAATTTAATTATTTAAAAAACTAATATCTAATAACAAAAATTATGAAATCATATTTCAAAGCCTTATTCGTGTTATTGTTAATTTTTTCGTGTTCAAAGGATGATCCAATTGTTCAATATAAACTAACTACCGAAGCATCACCTTCCAATGGTGGTTTCGTTTCCCCTTCAACAGGAACTTTTGACGAAGGAGATGTAGTAACTCTTAAAGCAACCGCTTCTGAAAATTTCAATTTTAAAGAATGGACAGGAAGTATCTCTGGAACAAATAACCCAATAACTATAACGATAAGTTCTAACAAAACTATTTCAGCTGTTTTTGAAAAAGCAGATAATGATTTAGACGGTGTATTTAATGATACTGATCAATGCCCTAACACTCCAAGTGGCGAAATAGTTGATGCTAATGGATGTTCTACTTCACAGAAAGATACTGATGGAGATGGTGTAATGGATAATGTTGATACTTGTCCAAATACCCCAAGTGGTGAAATAGTTGATGCTAATGGATGTTCTACTTCACAGAAAGATACTGATGAAGATGGTGTAATGGATAATGTTGATACTTGTCCAAACACTCCAAGTGGTCAAAGTGTAGACGCTAATGGGTGTTCTACTTCACAGAAAGATACTGATGGAGATGATGTAATGGATAATGTTGATACTTGTCCAAACACTCCAAGTGGTCAAAGTGTAGATGCTAATGGATGTTCTACTTCACAGAAAGATACTGATGGAGATGGTGTAATGGATAATGTTGATACTTGTCCAAACACTTCAAGTGGTCAAAGTGTAGATGCTAATGGATGTTCTACTTCACAGAAAGATACTGATGGAGATGGTGTAATGGATAATGTTGATACTTGTCCAAACACTTCAAGTGGTCAAAGTGTAGATGCTAATGGATGTTCTACTTCACAGAAAGATACTGATGGAGATGGTGTAATGGATAATGTTGATACTTGTCCAAACACTTCAAGTGGCGAAGTAGTAGATGCTAATGGATGTTCTACTTCCCAAAAAGATACTGATGGAGATGGTGTAATGGATAATGTTGATACTTGTCCAAACACTCCAAGTGGTCAAAGTGTAGATGCTAATGGATGTTCTACTTCACAGAAAGATACTGATGGAGATGGTGTAATGGATAATGTTGATACTTGTCCAAATACTCCAAGTGGTCAAAGTGTTGATGCTAATGGATGTTCTACTTCACAGAAAGATACTGATGGAGATGGTGTAATGGATAATGTTGATACTTGTCCAAACACTCCAAGTGGTCAAAGTGTAGACGCTAATGGATGTTCAAATTCCCAAAAAGATACTGATGGAGATGGTGTAATGGATAATGTTGATACTTGTCCAAACACTCCAAGTGGTGAAGCAGTTGATGCTAGTGGTTGTTCCAATTCCCAAAAAACATACGTCCCAGATAATAATTTTGAAAAAGCATTAATAGATTTAGGCTATGATGATGTATTGGATGATTATGTGTTAACAGCAAATATTAATACGTTAACTAGTTTAAAGATTTTCAATAAAGCTATTACAAATTTAACTGGAATTGAAGACTTTATAGCTTTAGAAACATTAAATTGTGCCCAAAACCAACTCAACAGTTTAGATGTAAGTAACAATACAGCTTTAACATATTTATGGGGCCAATATAACCAACTCAATAGTTTGAATATAAGTAACAATACAGCTTTAACATATATCGCTGTTAACAATAACCAACTCACCAGTTTGAATGTAAGTAACAATACAGCTTTGACATATATCGGTGTTAACCAAAACCAACTCACCAGTTTGGACGTGAGTAACAATACAGCTTTGACAAGTTTATCCGTTGGTTCAAACCAACTCACAAGTATGGATGTGAGTAATAATACAGCTTTGACAAGTTTATCCGTTGGTGGTAACCAACTTACAAGTATAGATGTGAGTCAAAATACAGCTTTGACATATATCGGTGTTAACCATAACCAACTTACAAGTATAGATGTGAGTCAAAATACAGCTTTAACATGGTTAAATGTTCAGGTAAATCAACTCACCAGTTTGGATGTAAGTAACAATACAGCTTTAGAAAAATTATATTGCTATAATAACCAACTCAATTGTATCCAAGTAAATCAAACACAGTTAAATGCAATACCAACTATTTGGTCCAAAGATGCTACTGCTAATTATTCATTAGATTGTTCAATAATTTCAAGCGATGATATTCAAGGTAGATTGAATAATGGAGAAACACCTAATCAGATTTACCAAAGTGATAATAGCCTACTGTCAGAATTATATGGTAAAATTTACAGAGGTGGAGTAATTTTTAAATTTAACACTTCTAATGGTACAGGATTATTAGCGGCTCCTCAGAACCAAACGGTTGGCTCCACTTATGGCTTTTATTCTTGGGGTTGTGTTTCAACTTTAATTGGTGGAACCTCTGCTGCGATGGGTACTGGTCAAGACAATACTAATAAAATTCTAAACGGGTGCAGTGAAAATAATATAGCGGCAAGAATTTGTGACCAATTAGTTATAGGAAATAATGATGATTGGTACCTTCCAAGCAAAGATGAATTACATGAAATGTACTTAAGGAGGTATACTATAGGTGGATTTAATACTACTACACCAAGTATCTATTGGAGTTCTACGGAATATGATAGTACAGGAGCTTGGATTCAAGCTTTTCATCAAGATATTCAAAATATAGCTAATAAAGATAATGCCTATGTTAGAGCTATTTCCTCATTTTAATTAGTATTTAAATTCCCTATAAAAAGACCCACTTCTTTAAGGATTGGGTCTTTTATATTTCTATCCATCTTTTATTGTAAATCCACCTATATATCATTAAATTTATCGAACAAAAAATTTCAATAAACAATTTTGAATATGTTAAACTATAATTGGAGATCCTATTTTTTTTTTGAATATGGGATATATAGTTTAAATAAACTTCGCATTATATGAGTATAAGTTTTTAACAAAAAAAGAATACTTTTATATAGAAATCTGCATAAGTAATAAAGTGATATTAGCATTTCACAAAAAGAGTAAATTGTAATGATAAGATTGGAATAATTATGATAGATAAAAAAAACGTAGCTTAAAAAATAGTACCAAATTTATTAGGTAGTCCAATGTCTATTGGAACGTTTACTTTTATAGGGTTTCCATATAAATATGTATATGGTTCTAACTTCATTTCTTCCTTATATTTGAACCAAGTGTTTTTTAAATATGATTTTATATTATGTCCAAATATGTTTTATTTACATCTGCGCCATTCTTTTCATTGTATCAAAAAATGCTTGTTTAAAGGTGTCGTCTTTCACATATAAACGATATAGGTCTAGTTCTTGTTTTCGTTGTTTAGACATTACTTCATCTAATATTTTTCTAAAAGCTAAATCTTTGTTTTGAACATCTTTGTTTTCTGCAACTTTGGTTTTAAAATCTGGGTGTGCTTGAATTGACTTAGTTAGACTAATAAATTTTACTCGTTGATCTTCTGGTGTAGCTTCCCAACCTTGGAACCAACGTTCATTAAAAGATTGAATGATTGTTTCCAATAAATCTTCTTCTGTTTCTCCGTGTGCTCCTCTAACATTTGGATTTTGAGGATCTACTTCTGTTTCAGAATCATCTAATCCAATAACTTGATTTAATTTTACACGCTCAATACCATAGGTTGATAAATCTACTGAATTTAATAATTCATTTAATTTATCACTTTCTGGATCGTTGATGATTAATTTTGGAACTAAAAATTTTAAGAACCAAAATAGCTTCTCCCATTTTACAATCTCAAAAGGCATTATAGATGCCATTTGACCGTAAATTTTTACAAATTGTTTTGCTTTAATTTTAAAATCTGCTTTTTCTTCATCTTCTAATTCCAGTTCTTGATTGAAACGTTCTGCAGGAACATCAATAAAATAACTTAATTCTTGCGCATCAACACCATTAAAATATTTTTCATTAAATGTTTCAACTTCTTCCCATTCATAGACCCCCACATCATCTAATGTGTCTTTTATTTCGTGTAGTACATTTACATCTGTTGCTTCACTTAGTTTGGTAGAAGTATAAAAAGGGTCGAATGACTTTTTAATGTCATCAATATTATTGAAAAAGTCCAACACGAATAAATCTTCTGTTTTCTTACCTAATTTAGGTGCAGATCTATTTAAACGAGATAGCGCTTGCACAGCCAATACACCTTGTAGTTTTTTATCTACATACATTGCAGTCAATTTTGGCTGATCAAAACCAGTCAAATATTTATTTGCAACTACTAAAATTCTGTATTCATCTTCATCAAATTTATTTCTTGTATCTTTTTCAGGGAAACCGTTTAATCCTGACTCGCTATATTCAATACCATCTACTTTTTTATCTCCAGAAAATGCAATTGCTATTTTAAAAGGGTTTCCTTTTTTATCTAACAAACGTTTTAAAGCTAAATAATACCTGATAGCTGATTGAATACTTTGTGTAATTACCATTGCTTTCGCTTTTCCTTTTAGCTTTTTTGTATTTACTAACTTTGGAATAAAATGATCTAACATTATTTCTGCTTTGGTAGCAATGGTTCTTTCATCTTGCTCTACAAAGGCTTTTAATTTTTTTTGTGCTTTTGACGTATCAAATAAAGGGTTTTCTTCTATTGATTTTGAAATTTCATAATAGCTTTTTAGCGTGGTATAATTACTTAACACATCTAAAATGAACCCTTCTTCAATGGCTTGTTTCATTGAGTATAAATGAAATTCTTTAAAACTACCATCTTGTTGAGATACTCCAAATTTTTCTAAAGTAATAGGTTTTGGAGTTGCAGTAAAAGCCAAATAAGAAGCATTGCCTCTCATTTTACGAGCTTGCATAGCATCTATAATTTTATCTTGTGCATCTAGTTCATCTCGATCTTCTACTTTTTGACCCATTGCACTGTTCATATTATCGTGCGCTGTTCCACTTTGTGAACTGTGCGCCTCATCAATAATAACAGCAAAACGTTTATCGCTCATATCTGAAATGCCATCTACAATAAACGGAAATTTTTGAATGGTAGAAATGATGATTTTTTTACCTTGCTCTAAACTTTCTTTTAAGTCTTTGGAAGAATGTGCGTGTGCTACGATGTTTTTTACTTGAGAAAACTGTTTGATATCTTCTTTTATCTGCTTGTCTAACAACCTTCTATCTGTTACAACTATTACTGAATCAAATAATGGTTGGTCTAAACTTTTACTACCTTGAATATTTTCAATTGCTGGATATGTCTCAATTAATTGATAGGCAGCCCAAGTAATAGAATACGATTTGCCAGAACCCGCAGAATGTTGGATTAAATATTTTTGTCCTGTACCATTTTTTGTTGCGTGGTCTACAATTTTACGAACAACATCTAGTTGATGATATCTTGGAAAAAATAAAGTTCTTGTATTTAACGCTTCTTTTTTAGTACCTCCTAAACGCACAAAATGCTGAATGATGTTTGCAATACTATCTTTTGTTAATACTTCGTTCCAAAGATAATCTGACTTATGACCATTTGGGTTTGGAGGATTTCCTTTTCCATTATTATTTCCTTTATTAAATGGTAAGAAAAACGTGTCTTTCCCTGCTAGTTTGGTAGTCATATACACCTCATCTGTATCTACTGTAAAATGAACGATACAGCGAGCAAATTGTAATAAAGGTTGTTTGTTATCTCTTTTGAACTTGTATTGATTTTGACCGTGAACCTTTGCATTTTGACCAGTCCAATGGTTTTTTAATTCCATTGTAATAATTGGGATACCGTTTATAAAAAAAACCATATCAATTTCTTCTGCAGGATTGTCTAACGAATAACGTAATTGACGTGTGACTGAAAAACGGTTTTGCTCAAAGTTTTCTTTTACTTTTAACCCACTACTAGCTAACGGACTTGGATACAATAAAGTAAAATGTGCATCACCAATTTCTAACCCTTTACGCAACAACTCCAATACTCCGTATTTTTTTATCATACGGTTAAAACGTTCTAAAATTTTTAATTTCCAGTCAGCAGCACGTTGTACTTTTTCTAATTCTTCTTTTTGGGTTGTTTGTAAAAACTCCCAAAAATGAACCTCATCGATTGCGTATTTTAAATTGAAATCTTTAGGATTTCCTATAAAAAAACCATTTCCTCCATAGGCAGTTTGTGGTTCGTTTAAAGCAATTTCATTTTCTTTTAAAATCTCCAAACTGGTTCCTGTTAAGGCTTTTTCTATGGCTGCTTCTAATGCTTGTTCGTTGGTTTTACTTTTCATCTGGTTTAGATTGTATTATAAAGGTTCACTAGCCTTTGTTCAGCGAATTTAATATCATCATCCTGATTACCACTTGATTTTGTTCCTAAAAATCCAATTAACAGTGTCGTTTCTTTAAATGAAAAATAAACTCTTAAGGATTTTGGATTGAAAACTCTCAATTCATAAACATTTATAACACTTTTGTCGAGAGTAACTTCTTTTATTTTATCCTTATCAGGTTTTATTGGAAAAAGGTATTTTTCTCCTTTAGAATTATTGAATAGAGTCAATATTGACTCTTGCTCAATTGGTGAAAGCTTTAAAAAATCACGATCAAATGATTTATGTGTCTTTACCTCATCAATAATTGATTTCACTTTTTCAAGAGAGGATAATTTTAGTTTTTCAATTTCATCAATAATAGTTTTAATAACTTCTGTATTATCAATTTCTCCATACAGATTATTTACTATTAGTCTATCGTTAGGGTTATTATTTTCTATTAACTCTAATTGATGAGACTTTAAATCGTCGTGAACCTGTAAAGTAAACGAATAACCTTTTTCGATAGAAATGAAAGGAAGATAGAATGTTGAAATACTATTACCTCCTAACAATAAGCTAAATTCCTTTTCAAATATAGATTCATCTTCAATATTAAATTCATTCTCAATCGGAAATTTTTGAAAATAATAAAAGGCTAAACGTTTCAATTCTCTATCACCAATATTTTCTATAGCATCTAATAGTGTATAAGAATCCATTAATTCTAATGAAGAAGGTAAGCTTTCGGTAATTATCCCATTTAAAACATTAGTTTTTTTAACTACTTCCTTAAATTGTTTAAGTGTTTTTTTTAATGATATATCTATATCATTCTTACTGATTGCACCTACAATACATTCATTATTAAAATAAAATTTTTCCATAGCAAAAACATTTAAAGAAGTTGTCGTGAATTTATTTCAAATTGATCAAATAATCCATCTGGGCACTCTTTTAGTCTACCATTTTCATCTATTATTGCTTCTTGAATATCTGTATTTCCTTTTTCATCCAATTCAAACCAATATGTTTTTATTTTTTCGTTAAAAGAAGATTCATTTTCTTTAGCAAATATTCTAATTCCATCAAAAATATGATCACTGTGAGTTTCAATTATTACTTGTGAACCAGCCTCGACTACTAAAGAAATCAACCTTGCCAATTCCGTTTGACCTTTAGGATGTAAATGAGCTTCTGGGTTTTCAATAATGACTGTTTTTCCAGAAATAGCACCTAATAAAAGTGCCGCTATTACAGGTAAAGTATAACTTAATCCAAATCCTACGTTTTTAGAACGATGCTCATTAAATGTTATGTATGATGTATCGCTTTTTTTATTAATAACTGATTTAAATTTAGTGTTTGGAGAAATAATTCCTAACCAAGCTTCCAAATTGTAATAAAATGTATCTCCTTGAGAATTTTTATGTTTTACTGAACTTGGGATTATTTCATTTTCAAAATGTTCTATAACTTTTGTAATATTATCTCCCTGATTCCCTATATGATAATTGTTTCCATAAATTAAAGGAATAGATGTCCGAGGTCCAAATCTATCTGCCGAAATATAACTACAAGTAAAGTCAGGTTTTCCGGTAAGTATAATTTCATCTTCATTTATAGTGACACATTCATTTCCACCAAACTCTGCAGTTATTTCTAATTTTTTAGAATATTGATTTTTAAGTTCTGAAAAATCCCCAAAGCCTTCCAATAAGGATTCACCCTTTTGTATTGCTTGCTCTCCCATTAATACTGCTTGAATAACACTGCTTTTCCCACTACTATTTAATCCCGTAAGAACTGTAAGACCTCCAAAATTTATGGTATTATAAAGGAATGATTTAAATCCTTTTAAAGTTATTGACCCTATCATTTTATATGTTTTTCTAAAAGTTGTTTTATATTATTAAATCGGCGAAGGACAGATGTTGCTTTCATACTATCTCTTGATGTATCTTTCTCAAAAGTATTATCCTTCAATAGTTCTACATATTCAGAAATCAATTCGTATTTATTATTCAATAAAATTGAAAATTCATTTGAGTTTAATTTTGAAAGTAAAACTCCCCACATCTCGAACAAATTTTTATTAATTGGAGATTTTTTTTCTAAATATGAGCTTTTCCTAAAACTTTGATCTCCAAAAATATCAAACGCCCTTTGCATTCCTATTTTAAATAAGTATTCCAATTTATCAATACAAAGTACATTAATATCTTCTTTTTTAACTTGTCCTTCTTTTATCATTTTAATAAAATCTCGACTTTCAAATTCAGGATATGAATTAATAATTATCATTGCATTGCTTAGAAAAGAATTTATGCCAATTGTTTTTTTGTATTTTTTGTAATCAATGACTAAAAATGATAAAAACCTCAATATCAATTCTTTATCAGCCATTCTCAAATCTTTAACAGAATTATTAGTGGCAAGTTTAAATTCCTCTGTATTAGAAAGGTTCTTTAGTAATTCAGTAGATTTTCCTATGTATAAGGCATTTCTAATTTCCTGACTACTTAAAGGCATTCCTCCGGTATTAATTCTTTTAAAAATATTACGTTTTACTTCTTCAGGTGTTCCAGGATTAATTATAGTAAACTGAAATTCCGTTTCATAAATTCTATTCTGTAAATGAACTGGTAAATCATTAAATCTATCACCATCAAAATCTTTCCAAAATTCAAGACTCCGTAATTTAAACCCATCTCCTTTTAATTTTTCATTTTTGGTTGCTAAATATTCTTTACCTAAAATAAAATCTCTTATTGTACTTAAACGCTGAAGTCCGTCAACCACAGTTAAATTTCCTTTTTCATCAGCAGATACGTAAAACATTGGAATAGGTATTTTAAGCATCAAAGACTCTATCAATTGTGATTTCTTAGGTAATGTCCAAACCTCCTTCCTTTGAAAATCAGGATTTAAAATAATGGTGCCTTGTATTAATCTTCTCAAACACATATCCATTGCCATTCCCTTTGAATCAATTGAAATATCATTTGGATTAAAGGGATCATTTAATGTTTCATTCTCATTGTCATCCTCAACACCTGTGTAGCTATAATTAACATTATATAGTGAAGTACTACTATTAGACAAATATGTACTTTTACTTTCAAGCTCGTTATTTTCTTCTCCCATTTTATTTTTAATTATTTATCAAAGATATTTATTAATTATAACTTTTCTAACACACCTTTACCTTACCAGTTACCACACTATTTATTAAACTGCTTTTATACTCTTTTAACTTCTCAATTTCTTGTTGTTTTAAGCTAATGGCGGTTTCTATTTTTTCACTGCCACTTGCAATAAATTCTGAAATTTCAACTCTTTCATTTAGAGGTGGTATAGGCATCTTTATATTAACAACATTATCATTACTTAAATTTGCTTGTTTTGTTCCTGCTGGTAAACAATACAACTGATTCAGATAACTATCACTTTGTAATAAAATTACAAGATATTCTGGCTCAAAATTATGTTTAGCAGTAATCTTTGCAACCCTTTGATTTAATAAATATTTAGTATCATCATCAATCAAAATTGCAAAACCATAATCCTTTTTACCTAAAGTTCCTGTCAAAGACATTAATATATCATCTTTAGAAACAACCCAATCCTTATGAGATTGTAAATATGATTTATCAACAAAGGTTGGTTGTCTATCCAAACTTAAACGATTCATATAAGTATTAGCTATTTTAATAATCTGTATTCCCTCATCCTTAAAATCACTAGAATTAAAAGCGAAACCGCCTTGAATATTTGCAAAATACTTCAATCGCTTCACCTCCCAATGCTCAGGAATCTCCCCAATCCACTCTACACCAGAATCTTTCAAAGTAACACTATCATCTAAACCACGGGTTACCGCTTTGTGTATTAAAATTTGTTTGCGTTCTTTTAGCAAGGCTATTTGTTGCTCTTTAATAGCAATAGCATCGTCTATTTTGGTGGTTTTATCGTCTAAAAATTGGGCTATGGCGGTTTGTTCTTTTAAGGGAGGAACAAACGTTTTAAAAGAAAAGAAATTATCTTTAGAAATTGTATTTCTTAACCCCGTATATAAAGGTTTCATTCTCTTATCTGCATCTAAATTCAAATAGAAATAGTATAAAAAACTTCTATCAAAATCATCATTTGGTTCCATTACAGTGTAAGCACCTGTAATCATTCCTTCATAATTAGATAAACCTACACAACGAGGAGTTTCTTCTACATCAAACAAACAAAAAACAAAATCTCCTTTTTTAACTTCTTGATAGGTGTTAAATTCAGCTGGAAATTTCCCTCCGTTTTCTATATTTCTAATTACAATCCCTTTAAGAGTTAATGACAGTAAAGCATACTTGTCTGAATTTTTTCCAACTTGATTTTTCTTCAAATTGAAAATATATTTATTTGCCAAAGCTTCCCAATGCTCAGGAATTTCACCCAACCATTCTACACCAGAATTTTTATACTTGTTGTAGCGTTGTATGTTATTTTCTACTACCATTATACCAAGTTTAAAATTTCCGCAATTAAACCATCGCTTTTTTCTTCTAAACCTACAATATCTGCTGTTACTTCTTCAATACTTCGTAAAGGTGTGTGTTTATAAAAGTATTTGTTGAAGCTAATTTCGTAGCCAATTTTGGTAGCGTCTAGATTTATCCAAGCTTCTGATACGTGTGGTTTTACTTCTCGTAAAAAATAAGCTTGTATATTGTCTTTTAGTGGTACGTTTTCAGTGTCTCGTAGGTCGCTTTCAGTTTCGTAGGTGGTGTACATTCCTTTATTGGCAGATTGCTTCGTTGCTTCGCGCCTCGCAATGACGGTTGGGAAATATCCAAAGTTTGGTAAATCTTTTTCTTCACAGCTTAAATGTGATAAGAGTTTTGTTAGTTTATCACCTGTAATTTTTGTAGTGCTTTTAACTACTTTTTCAGCATCTGGACTGTACCAACTTACCGCATTTAAAATGGCTTTCTTTTCACTTGCACCTACTTTAGATTTTGAAGTTTTTAATTGCTTGTCAACTAACTTCTTAAATATATTAAAATCGTTATATTCTTTAATTCCAATAGTTTCCATTAAGGCTGTAGCTTCGGTAACTAAGTTTAAATGCTTTTTCCAAGTTTCTTGTTTTAACAGTTTCTTTTTATTAGCTGCTGTTAGATTCAACTCATTTTTTTCGCACCAGTTTTCTATCTCCTCTTTATAAGCTACAATGTTGGTATATACCTTTTCGCCATAGGTTTCAAAAGCCCACTGCATTGGCTCTTTAATTGCTTTGTCAAAACGCAAAATTTCAATGCGTTCTTCAGAAAATTGTGCTTTTAATCGTTTTGGACGTTCTATGCTTACTTTGTAATACCCAAAATCTTCATTATCAAAAATTTGTGATGCAATACTATGTTCACCCGAACTTTCAATAGCTTGCATTTTTGCATACGTATTTACAATTTTAGTAATATGCTTTGGCGCAAATTCACAGTTTTTATTTCCTAAATTTTTACGAAGTTTACGGTATAATTGTCCGGCATCAATTAATTGTACTTTTCCTTTTCGGTTTGCCGCTTTGTTATTACTTAATAACCAAATGTACGTAGTAATACCTGTGTTATAAAACAAGTTATTTGGCATTTGAATAATGGCTTCTAACAAATCGTTTTCAATAATATAGCGTCTAATGTTGCTTTCTCCACCGCCAGCATCACCTGTAAACAAACTAGAACCGTTGTGTACCGATGCAATACGAGAACCTTTTGGGCTTTGGTTTAATGGTTTTATTTTATTCACCATTTCCATTAAAAACAGTAATTGCCCATCACTAGAACGTGGTGTAGCATCTTCTTCCTTTTCAACACCCCAATAATCTTTGAGTTGAATTTTAAAACGAGGATCTATTACATCCTTACCATCTTTAATATATTTTAATTCTTTTGACCAAGATTTTCCGTAGGGAGGATTTGACAGCATAAAGTCAAATGATTGCCCTGCAAATTCATCGGTAGATAAGGTAGAACCCACTCTAATATTGTCGGGATCGTTTCCTTTAATCATCATATCACTTTTGCAAATGGCATAGGTTTCTTCGTTTATTTCTTTACCATACAAATACACATCGCCTGTTGCTTTTATTTCTCCTTCTTCATCTTTAATAAAATTTTGTGCTTCGGTGAGCATTCCTCCAGAACCACAAGCAGGATCATAAATAGTCATTACTGGTGGTAAATTATTTTTAATAGGATCAAACACAATATGTGTCATTAAATCAATTACTTCACGTGGTGTAAAGTGCTCACCAGCTTCTTCGTTGTTTTCTTCGTTAAATTTTCTAATTAATTCTTCAAAAACATACCCCATTCCTAAATTAGAAAGCGGCGGTAATTTTCTACCATCGGGATCTGGTTTTTCAAATGGTGTTAAGTTGATATTTGGCGACGTAAATTTTTCCAAAACATCCAATAAAATATCATTAGAAGCCATTTTGTTTACCTGACCTTTTAAATTGAATTTTTGAATGATTTCTTTTACATTGAAACTAAAACCGTCTAAATATTCTTCAAAATTAGCTTGTAATATTTGTTGGTTGTTGGTTGCCGTATTGTGTAAGCGTTGTAAAGTCCATTTACTGGTATTGTAAAAAACATATCCAGAAGCTTCTCTTAACCCACCTTCATCCCATTCCGTAAATTTTGCTTCATCACGTTGGAATATTAATTCTTCCATTACTGCATCTTTGGTTGGCTCTAACAGCGCATCTAATCTACGCAACACCACCATTGGTAATATTACATCTCTGTATTTTCCACGGCTGTAAACATCTCTTAAACAATCGTCTGCAATAGACCAAATAAAGGATACAAGTTTGTTGTGTGATTGGGTGTTCATTTATAATTTTATGTATTTAATATTTTAAGTAAACCACAAAAGCATATTTTTTATTTTGATTTACAAGCTATCAATAGCTTTATAGAGTAAAACGCTTGCTTTAATTGGTTATTTGAAATTTCATTTTAGCATTTTTTTTAACAAATATGTAAAAACTAATTTGTCAAAGAGGGTTAAAAGTACTTAAAAAAAATGAAGTGTTTTATGATATCAATTACTTTTTTAATTGAATGTTTTGAATTGGTTGTTGAAGTTAAAAAAACATTTTTTTTAGGAAGTTTAAGTCTAAATGTTTACTTTTAAATGTTAGGTTTTCATAGACCTATATCTTTTTAAGCTACGCTTATTTTATTTTTTTATTGGTGTAGCTTGAATCTTTTTCATAACAATTCACCCACCTCTCTTTTTATTTCATAGCTAATTTTTGAGGTGGGTTTTATTATTTATACTGGTTAATTAATCTCTTCTTTGGTGTTAATTAAGATTCCGTATTTAAATTTCAAGAATAGACCATTTTCTATATGATTATGGAACAAACATTTTAGATATTCTTCTTTTTCCGTACTTTCTATATGCCTTAATAGCATCGCCAACAAGTAGTTGGTTAGAAATCGAATGTTAGCTTTATTTTATTCTTGACAAATAGTTATCTAAAGTATCTTCCATTATTCGGTATATTCGTCTTTTGTAAATTAATTTTTTCTCTTACCCGATGTGTCATAGTTTTGGTTTTATACAAATTTAGTAAGAGATTATATATATTTAATCCGTTTTTATTGTTGCCCCCATAACTTTGGCAGTTACCTTAGCTTTTTGAGTAAATATTCCTTGGTCATTTTTAACTTCATATTTTGGGTTTAAGAATATATCTATATCTGGGTTTTCTTCAACAAGTCTACTATTTAAATTCCAAGATGCATTTTGCATAGCAGCACCACTCCATGTTAAATTGTTTAAAATTCCTGCAATAGGTATACCTATTGCTGACGCTATTGGCAATCCTAATTTATCCTCGCCATAGTCATTACTATTCCAATCATCATTTGTACCTACTATTTCATTAATTAAAACACCTGTACTTAAAGTATACCCTAACATTGTTAAAATTGGTAAGGCCTGATTAGATTTTCCCAAATCAATTCCATTAAATCTAACTACAACTCCTCTTTTCTTTTTTGCTTTTATTGGTATTCCAAAGAATGCTTTCCCCTCTACACTAATTTCATTCAATCTCTTCAATTCATATTCATTTGAATTTTTGTTTAAAGAAACATCACTATACCCTCCATTACTAATTGATGACATAGATGAGCAACTAGATATTAAAATAGTTACTAAAATAATTGTTGAAATTTTAAAATTTTTCATTTTTATTTTTATTTTTTTAAAGTTTTACACTTCAAATTTAAATCCAAAAAAAAACAAAACCTTACGGAAATCCGTAATGTGCTTTATTTTATTAATTAATTTTAATAGCTTATGTTTTATTATTTTTCCTAAATTGCATTAAATATTTATATAACAAATCAATCTAAATTTGGAACACGTTTTAGAACACGTTTTTGCAAAAATATAGCTCGGGAGCCCAATAAAATGGTTGAGATTTTGGTCAACATTGAGTTCATAACCCGGAGGTCTGCAGTTCAATTCTGCATCACGCTACATAATTTAAATAAAACAAAACGAACGGTTTAGCTTTCTAAACCGTTTTTTTTATGTCTAATTTAAATGAAATTCTTACCTTTAGTATTAAAAATGCATACGATTTTGCATACGATTTATCAATGAAAAAAATTTTACAACACCAAAAATTTACATTGCAGCAGGTGATTTAAGTAAACGTTGGTACGTATATTTCTCTTATCGAGATCAAAAAACTGGGAAGCTAAAACGTGTTACTCCCTTTTATGGAAAAGCGAATACGTACAAAAGAAGATCGTTTATTTGTATTATCAGCCTATAGAAAGAAAATCCTTGAACTCTTAAAAAAAGGATACAACCCTTTTGAGGATAATTCTGAATTACAAACCAAACAAGAAAAATTAGAAAACACTAAAAAGATTACAATTAAAAAAGCTGAACCTGTAACTAGATTGCAACCTACAGTTAAAATAAAAAAAACCAATTGCAATTAATGAAGAAACTATAAAAGAAGCCTTAGATTGCACTATTAAAAAAGAAAAATATTGTAACTGCAAGTACTTATAATACATATAAAGGTAAATATAATGCATTACTAAAGCTTATTTCCAAAAACTATCCCAGAATTACACATATATTTTTATTAACAAAAAATATAATGGTACAATTACGAAAGTCCCTAGACCTATACTAACCCCCTAACACTCACAGCTAAAAAATTTATTTTATTTACACATTATTACACTTATTCAAAAGTTCTATAAAATAATGCAATCTAACATAAAGTAATAACTACATAATTATATACACTATATACTTACTTTTTTTTAAAAACCCCATATTGAGTAACATCATTAACAACTACACCGGTTGGCATTCCTATTTCAGTACTAGATATTTTCACAAATTCAAAGACTGCCATATCAACTGCATCAGTTTTCATATATATAGTATATTCTGTACTAGTAGATTCGTCATAATACACTGCTACTCCAGAGTCTATATACGACTTATTGCTTTCTAAATAACTCATATCAGATATATACATATCATTAGATGTAAACCTCAGCTCAAAATCCATGTCATTAACCCATGTCCCTTGAATCCAACTAGGTGGATTTAATGTATTTAACTGACTTATTGAATCGTCTTTAGAACAACTTAACAACAAAGCTGAGACAAATAAAAGTGTGAGCATTTTTCTCATATTTATAATTTTTGAAAGTTACACAATAAACCAAGGTATTTTAACCTATACCTTAAAGGTATACATAGAAGTTTACTCCAAATTAAAATTTCGCTTTTATAGTAGGCTCAATACAAAAGAAAACATATATATACACCTTGTTTATACCTTATTCGGCAACGACTTTTACATTTTTTACGATGTCAATCGCTATAGCTAAAAATAATATTTTTTTGCATCTCACAAAATACCTTCTACTTATTTTTAGTAAGTCTAAATTATTCACTTAACCTATTAATTTTATGTTTCTTACTATTTAAGGAATAACTATGCTTCCTGAAAAACTAAGAAAACGCCTATCTAGTTTACACCAGATAAGCATTTAATTTTACAAGATTCCTTCATCTGAAAAACTGTAGAAACTTTGAAAACTTGAAACAATCAGGCGATCAATAACTGTTATATTCATGAATTTTGAAGCTTCTTTCATTTTCTGTGTAATATAACAGTCAGACCCATACCCCAAGAGAAAAGAAAAACTTACTTAAATAAAAAGGGTTGCCGTAGCAACCCTTTTTTTATCTTTCATTTAGGTTAGTAATTAATTCATGAAAACAAAATTTAATGAAAGACAATGTGTATTTTAGGTTAATCAACCCGTTTTTAGTTTTATTATTAAATTGTTTTTTTTTAAAATATTAAGGCAATACAATATATTTATAACCATCTCCTTCAGAAAAATACAGTTTCTTATGGTTTTTAGTAAACCATTGCTCCCATTCTTTTGCTGTTTCAAATGATTCTTTTGTATAACGTGTAAGTATGCGTTTGGCAGTTTCAGATTGCTCTTTATTTGTTAACATTTTTACTGCTTTTTCAAGTAGTTTTATGTCGTTATTTGCAATTCCAAGTGATTTAGCATCTTCATCTACTAAGGATACATACCATACTGAATCTGCAGGATAGAAATAATCCATATTTTCTTTATAATAATTTTCGTAAGCTGCCCAATCTTTACCAAACTTATCTTTTAATTCTTGCGGTTCATGTCTAATTGTCCATTCACGAGTTTCTTTTCTTTCAGGCATTTGTAATGACATTTCTTCAAATTTTGTTAATTCTTTACCTGCATCTTTCTTTGCCTGAATTTTTTTTCTTTCTTCATTGAATTTTTTATCAGATTCAGCAATGTATGCCAACCAACGAGATGATCCTTCATCGGATAAGGTCCATTGTTGCTCTCTTAAATATTTTTTTAATTGAACACCTTTAATTTTGCGAGTAATTTGTTCGGCTCCTTTAAAAGGCGCTATATAATGAATAGCATTAATAAATGCTAGCTTAGCACTTTCGGTTAAATATTCTGGTGCAGCTGCAAAACCCCAATGTAAAAAATTGGCATGCCTACCAATAGCGGTAGACTCAATACCTTTGTCGCAAGTTCCACTAGAAATCCATTCAGCATCAATACCATTATCAAAATTATAACCTGTAGAAACTAAGCCAACAGGAAAGCCCTTTCCATCTCTATAACCTTCAGTTTGTATGCGCCACATTGGCTGCGATTCTCCTAAATTACGACCGCCATAACGTACTTTGTAGTTTCCAGTATATTTTACATCTTCATAAGAAATATTAATTTTATAAGGCTCATTAAAAATTGGGTGTTCTAATTTCATTCCGTGTGCATGCGCATCTAAACACAAACATAAATGGTCAATTTTTAATTCACGACCTTCACCAATAAAGGCAGATGGTTCACCAATCATAATAGTAGCATCGTGATAGTTTTCGGTTAAAAATTTTCTTGTTTCATAACCCGTTATTTGCCCTGTAGAATCTTTAACATAACCACCTTCATACGGCGTTAAATATGCATCAATAATAGTAACATCATAATTAGCAGACATTTCTTCTTTAAAATCATCATTAAAAACTACAGCTACTTTATTAAAATATTGATGTAAGAATTGTTTAAAGTCAGGTGTTCTTGTCTTTCTAAATTCTTTAGCTCTATCTATATTGCTGGAAATTCTAGATATTTCTCTTTCCGATAATGGTTTATCTGGATTGTTACCAACGTATAATATTTTAAGGTTGGATTTTTCTATTTGACCATAACTGGTTGTAATAAAAATGAATAATAAGCAAAGAGTTGCTATATTTTTAATAATTTTTTTCATTATATATGGTTTATAAGGTTAATTCAATTTCTTTCTTTTTGGGAGGAAAACAAATTCTGGCATCACAACATTGGTAGTATATCCAGCATTTAATTTTTGTACCCTTTGTTACTTCTTTCCCAACTTGTATTTTATGTTTAAAAGTGCTTTCATTTTTATATATTAAAAGATGGTTTTTTCCAGGATACGTTTGTGGAGCTGATTTTTCCCATTCACCAACTAATTCAACTCCTTTAATAACATCTATTCCAAGTTCGGAGTTTATATATGCTTCTCCGCTAGGTACATAAGCATAAATATGGTAACCATTCATAATATCGGTTTTAATTAAAACCGTTTTTTCTCCTGGTAGGTCACCATCAATAATTATGGCACCAACACTCACTGGGTTCATATGGTTTGGTGCATCTAGCTTAATAGTTGTTTCTTGTGATTGAACAACATATGTAGCTACTAAAAAAGCGACAACGGTAACTATGTGTTTAAACATTTTAATAAATATTAATTAGCATTATTAATGGCCAAATAGTTCTTTTAACTTAACGTCTAATTGTTCTTTTGATGGATTCCTAAGAATTATTTTTTCATTTTCATCCATTAAAAATGTAGTTGGTAAAAATGGAACTCCATATAATCTGGCTACAACACCCCATTGATGGTTTGCACTTGGATCGTATAAATGTATCCAAGTAATTTGATCTTTTTCTATTGCTTGTCTCCATTTCGCTTCCTCATCGGCTGTTCCAATTCCTACAACTTCAAAACCATCTTTTTTGTATTTTTTATACAATTCTTTTAAATGTGGGAAAGAGGCTCTACAGGGTACACACCAACTTGCCCAAAAATCAACTAATTTGTATTTTGCAGTTACTTTGGAAAGCGCTATTTCATTACCATTTACATCATTCAGTTTAAAATCTGGTGCAGTTGAACCTTCTCCTAAACTATTAAAAATATCATCGTACGTTTTTTCGTAATATTTAAACATTGCTGTTTGTTTAGCCGCACCTTTAAAAATTGGATATATTTCCTTCATTTCCTCTTTAGACATTCGACTTTCACTAAATTGAAAACCTAAAACCCAAGGTGCAACGGGTGATTCCGGATTATTTTTTGCGTACTGAATTTTAAATGTTTTTTGTTCTTTTATTCGTTCATCTTCTAAATCGCTATACTGAGCTCTCCACTCCTTAAATGCTTTAATTTTTGCATCATCCTTAGAATTATAAGCCTTTGTCATTTTTGTCCTAATTTCTTTTAAAACAAGGAACTTCGGCTGATTCATGATGCTATCAATTTTATTTTGTTGTTCATCATAAATTTCGCCTAATTCCGAACCTGAAACCTTTGCTATAAGGCGACCACGATCTGATTCAGCTGTATCGAAATTTAAAGAGATGATACTATTTTCTAAAAAGAACTCACTGTTAAATTTTTTTCCCAACCAAATTGAAACTCGGTCTGGATGTTCTATTTTTCCTTTAAACTCAAACGTACCATTTGTCATTTGAACGCTGTCAATAACCTTTGGAGCAGCACCTCTATCTGCAAAATTAAATTCATACAATTTAATAGTAGCTTCTTGTAGTCCTTTTACGCTTCCGGTTACTACATAACCTTCTTGTTTTTTTTCTTTTACTTCTTCCTTACAAGAAAATGCTATTCCTATAAAAACTAATAGTGGAAGTATTGTGTGTGTAATGTTTTTCATATTGTTAATTTTATAATTATTAATGCCCAAATAATTCTTTTAATTTAGTGTCTAGTTCTTCTTTACTAGGATTTCTAAGGATTATCACGTTATTCTCATCTACAAAAAAAGTTGTTGGTAAAAATGCTACTCCATAATCTTCAGCAACAAAACCGTATCTAGGATTATCCTTTTCACCAGAATCATCAAAAACATGAATCCAAGGAGTTTTATCTTGTTCAATTGCTTTTTTCCATTTTTCTTCGTGGTCAGCTGTTCCTACACCAATAACTTCAAAGCCATCATTATTATATTTTGCATACAATTCTTTTAAGTGAGGAAATGAAGCTCTACAAGGTCCACACCAACTTGCCCAGAAATCAATTAAATGATATTTACCCTTTGCGTCAGTTAAAGTAAATGGCTTTCCGTTTTGAGTGTTTAAAGTAAAGTTTGGAACCTTTTTACCTATGGATAAATTTTTGAATATATTGTTATAAATTTTAGAAATATGTTCTTTGAAAAAAACTGTTTTTGTAGCGTCACCTTTAAAAATGGTATAATATTTCTTTAAATCATCTTTACTCATTGAGTTTTCTGAATATAAATGCCCCAAAACATATACTAAAACAGGTGATTCTGGGTTGTTATTTATATAATTGTATATTGATTTATAATAATCATCAGACCGTGCTGTATAAACTAACATTAATTTTTCACGTAAAATTTTAGCCTCTTTTTTAGCTTCAGCATTTTCACTTTCTCTAACCTTATCAAACTTCGTTATAATAGATTCTATTTTTTTATTATAACTAGAATCATTAATAATTTCCTGTAATTCCGACTTTATTCTTCTATATTCTTTATCTGATTTAGATCCAGTTACGGTAGGAATAAATTGTTTATCTGTTAATATTAATGAAGACCAATCTATATTAATGTTAATAGTGCCATTTTCAAGAAAAAATTGACCTTCTTTATTATTAATTTCCAGACTTACCATATCAGGAAATTCAACATTACCTTGAAATTTAAACAAGCCATTCACAATTTTAGCACTGTCTAAAACTTTAGTTTTACGATGGCCTCCACCAACATATTCACGAAGTTTAATCCATCCATTATCTAGTCCTTTTATGGTTCCAGATATTATATAACCATCTTGTTGTAGTTCTTGTTTATTATTTGCTTGTAATTCACTACTTGCAATACTAAAAGCTATAAGTAATATTGTTGTAAATAATTTTTGCATAATAAATTGATTAATTTCCTAGTAATTTTTCTAATGTAGTATCCAATTCTCCTTTTCGCGGATCTCTAAGAATAATTTTTAAAGTTTTTGATTCAATTAAAAATGTTGTTGGTAGGTGAGGGACACCATATTTTTTGGCAATTTCACCATATTGATGATTTTCAGCAATGTCGAATACGTGAATCCAAGGAGTATTATCTTCTTTAATGGCTTTTAGCAATTTTTCTTCAACATCAGCGGTTGCAATACCTACTATTTTAAAACTATCTTTTATATATTTTGTTCTTAATTCTTTTACGTGAGGAAAAGATGCCCTGCATGGCACACACCAAGAAGCCCAAAAATCAATTAATATGTAGTTCGATTTTATTTCTGAAAGCGTAACTTTTTCATTGTTTAAAGAATTTAATGTAAAATCTGGAACTACGCTTCCAATAACTAGATTTTCAAAAGCATTTTTATAGACTTTTGTCATATGCTCTTTATAAAAAAATGTTTTAATAGCATCTCCTGTGAATAAATGATAATATTCTTTTAACTCTGGTCTGCTCATACTTCCTTCAATAAAAGTGTATCCTAACACATGGATTGCTATTGGAGAGCTTGTATTAGCTTTAATAAAGTTAAATTTAATATTCTTTACTGCTTGTCTTTGTTCTTCTATTAAAGGCGTAAGTTTATTTAAATTGGCAAGAGCTTTATCTAATAGTTTTTTATCACCGAATTGTTTAGCTTTTCCAATTTCGGCACTCACTTTATGTATTGTATCATATTTTTTTTGTTGATATACTTCTGAAATTTTTGCTTGTATTTCATTATAAGTATCCATCATTTTAGAACCAGTGATAATAGGATTGAAGGAGTTATTATTTAGGGCTATATTAATTTTACTATTTTCTAAGAAAAAACTACCCTTATATTTTGAATCTACCGAAATATTAACATAATCAACGTGGTTAACTTTTCCTTTAAATTCAAAATGGCCATTTGTTATAACCGTACTATCTATAACTTTCCCTGTTAACATACCAGGCAAATTTTCAATAAGTTTAATTTGTGTATTATTAGGGTAATTTGCAGTACCAGATATATAATAACCATCGTGTTTAACGTCTTCTTTACAACTAGTTGAAATAAATAAGACAATTAAGCTTACTATTTGTAATAATTTAAGATTAAATTGAATTTTCATTTAGAATAAACTTTTAATTATATGTTTAATTTTTAAATATTTTGAGTAAATCTTTATCCATATCATCTTCAGTTCCGCCATCGGTTCCATATCTGCCAATTGTTACACTATCTGACCCTACTAAACTATTTTGAAAAGATTGGTTTTCATTAGTGGATACTTTTAAATTGATTTTAATGCCCAAATAATTCTTTAAGCTTAGCATCCAATTTTTCTTTAGTTGGATTACGTAAAATTATTTTTTGATTACTATCTATTAAAAATGTAGTTGGTAAATGTGGTACACCATATTTTTTTGCTACTGCACCATACGCATGGTTTTCACTAGAATCATACAAATGAATCCAAGGAGTTTGATCTTTTATAATAGCCTTTCTCCATTTTCCCTCTTCATCTGCGGTTCCAATTCCTACTATTGTAAAACCGTCCTTTTTGTATTCTTTTCTTAATTCTTTTAAATGAGGAAAGGATGCTCTACAAGGTACACACCAAGATGCCCAAAAATCAACTAACAAATACTTGCCTTCAATTTTTGATAATGTGAGCGCCTTATTATTTACAGAATTTAATGTAAAATCTGGAACTGTATTACCTACTCCCATATTTTCAAAATTGTCTTTATACACTTTTGTCATATGATATTTATAAAATCCAGTTTTGGTAGCATCACCTTTAAATAAGTGGTAAAATTCTTTTAATTGTTCTTTGGTCATTCTCCCTTCGGTATATTGATAACCTAAAACATGAACTGCTACGGGTGAAGTTGGGTTTGCTTTTGCAAAATCGTATTTAATTTGTTTATAAGCATTATTAGCTTCTTCAATTAATGGCATAAGCTCTTTTTGTCTGATTGTGGCTATATCCATATCTTTTTGATCGTTTGTTTTATTAGCTTTAGCAAATAAGTCTTTAAGTTCATCAATAATTTTGTATTTTTCTAGCTCAAAAATTGCAGATGATTTTTTTTCAACTGCTGCATAAATATCATGGCTTTTAGAACCTGAAACAACTGGAGTGAAATACGCATTTCTTTCGTTAAGCTCGCTTACATCTATGCTAACATTAATAGCGCTATTTTCGAGCATAAACATTCCATGATATTTAGAATCAATTACAATACTAACCATATCAACATTATCAACCTTTCCTTTAAAACTAAATTTCCCATTGGTTATTTGAACACTGTCAATAACTTTAAAATCCTTAGAACCTCTTGAGCCCGTGTTTGTAAGTTTTAAATAAACATTATCAATACCTTTTACGATTCCAGAAATAACATACCCATCAAATTTTTCTTCTTTTACAGATTCTTTACACGATGTTAAGAATGCAAAAAGAGTTAATACAATTAATACAGTTTTAAATTTCATAATAATTTTGTCTTATATATTTAATAATTCATCTAATAATTGAAAAGCTTCTTCACTGCCACCAACGTATTTTCCAACAATTATTCCTTCAGGATCAATTATAAACTTTGTTGGAAATCCATTAACATTAAATTTAGAGACAAAATCATCGGCAATCAGTCCTTTATGTGACATTAATTGAGTCCAATTATAACCTTTAGATGTAATGAATTCAACAATTCTTTCCTTAGTGTCTCCACTGTCAATCCCAACAATTACCAGCTTATCTTTATATTTTTCTTGATATTTCTTTACTTTTGGCATTTCACTAACACAAGGCCCACACCAAGTTCCCCAAAAATCAATTAAAACATATTTGCCTCTTAATGATTTTAAATCAAACTCACTTCCATCAAGAGTTCTTTTGGTAATTAACTCTGGAACTATATTTCCAGCCTTTGTTGCTTCGGATCCTTTTAAACGTGTTGCAACATTTATATAAAAAGGGCTCATGGCTAATTTCTCATCAAAATTATTTAAAAGAGCAAGTGCTTCATTATTTTCTATACTTTTACTTTGAACCATATTAGATAAATAGAATGCAGCAACTTCAGATGTTGGATTGTTTTTTATAAAATCCGCTTGAATTTTTGTGATTTTTTCACCTATTTCTTTAATAGAATCGAATGTTTGTTTAAACTTTGGATTTGTTGGCTTATATTTCGTAGCCCTTTTAAACATCTCGGCACTTTGCTTATTTATTGGTTCTATACTTTTATTATAAGTATTTAAATCATTACACAAACTGGTTCCTGTTGGAATAGCATTAAAGGTTTCCGTAACATTTCCCTTAAATTCGATTGTATCTCCTGGGTGTGCTAAAAACTCAAAATATCCACCTTTTACACCTTCACCATCTTTTCTTGGTCTGGCAAGTAATGGCCAAATAGCAATACGTTTTGTGTTTTTTAGTTCAGTAGTATATGAGAAATATTCATTTTTTACATAAAGTGTATCCCAAACTCTATCTCCATTTTCTCCCGTATAATCTATAAACATATATGGTACATCAATTCCTTGTAGGGTACCAAAAACTTTAAATTCATTTGAATTAACAACAACTTGTTCTATTTTCTTTTCGGATTCTTTGCACGAAGTTAAAAATGCGAAAAAGGTTAATACAAGTAATACGGATTTAAATTTCATTATAATTTTTATTTGTTTAATAACTCTTCCAATAATTCAAATGCTTCTTCGCCACCTCCTAAATATTTTTTCACGATGTTTCCTCTTGGATCAATAATAAATTTAGTAGGAAAACCTTGAACATTGAATCGATTTACAAAGTTGTCTGGTGTATTTTTTTCATCGCTCATTAACTGTTTCCATTCATAGCCGTGTTTATTAACAAAAGCTTGAATTTTTTCTTTGGAATCTCCAGAATTAATTCCTAATACAACCAATTTTTCTTTATGTTTTTCTTGAAATTCTTTAACTTGTGGCATTTCAGCAACACAAGGCCCACACCAAATTCCCCAGAAATCAATTAACACATACTTTCCTCTTAAGGAATTGATATCAAATTCTTTACCATTTAAAGTGGCAGTAGTTTTAATAGATGGAACTGGAAATCCTTCTTTAGTAGATTTTATTCCTTCAATTCTAGAAGCAACATTTTTATAATCTGCATATTCAGCTAAATCTTTTGAAAAATCATTAAACAATTCTTCTGCTTTTTCATCATCAATTTGACGTCTAAGCATCATGTCATTTAAGTAAAAAACAGCTCCTAATGAATTTGGATTGGCTTTCATATGAGCAATTAGTTCTTCAGAATTTTTATTGAAAATTTCTTCAGCCTTTACATTATTAGCCTTTATAATTAGTGAGTCTGTTTCATAGGTGTTTTGAACAGCTAAATTCCCCATTTTGTTATAATTTGGGAACGTAACTTTGTTCACAGCTGCTAAACTATTATTGAATTTATCACCACTAGGGTAAGCGTTTACATAATCGGAAAGTTCTCCTTTTATTGTAATTTCAGCTCCTGGAAAGGCGTAAAACATTAAATAAGCACATTTTACAGGAAAATAACCTCTACCATCCTTAGGTCTTTTAAATACTTTTTTGTCTGGCCCCTGAAAATCTGGATAAGCTCTAATTAAAGTTAATTTGGAAATAGTATCAGAAAATTGAATTTTACCATTAACAAATTTCAATGTGTCTGAAGGTGTCTCACGAGTATATTCCTTATCTGGGTGCCTAAAATATAGGTTCCCAGTCAACCCTTTAATTTCACCTTTAATGGTAAATTGATTTGGGTGTTTGTTTTCCTTTTGTTGTGCGTTACTTGTAGCCATAAATACTACTGAAAGTATGACTATTATAAATTTATTTTTTAAATTTCTCATTGAACTGTTTTAATGTTATTTTGTTTGTTTTTATTTTTTAATAGTAAATGTAAAATCTTCGTATGTTGGAGGTAAACAACTAGTATCATTACACACCATAAACTCTATTTCTCCTAAAACTTTAAAATCTGTTTTAGAGCTGGTTTTTATTCTTTGTTTAAACACTGCTTTAGAATTAAAATATTTGATTTTCATATTAAAAATGGGATCGTCTACGGTATGTCCTTTTTCTTCAGATACTTTACCAATTAAGATATAATCATCTGATTCTTCAAATTCAAAACTTGTTGCAATTGGGCCATCTTCAGGTACATTCTGAGAATATAAATGCCAACCGTTTTCAATAGTTGCTTTTAGAACTAAGTTGTATTCAGTTTCAGAAATATTTTCAACAGATGTAGACCATTTTACTGGAGTATAAATTTGTGAAAACATGGTGTTTGTACCACTTATTATTAGTAGTGCTATTAATATATATTTTTTCATTTTGTATTGTTTAAAAAGTTTAAAAATTAAGATTCTTAATTACTAGTTATTAAATTTTCAATTCATTAAATAATGCTATCAATTTTTCATCACTAGGTCTTGGAGCATTTGCTTGCACAATATTTCCGTTGGGATCTATTAAAATAAATTGAGGAATTCCCATTATTTTGTAATCACTTATAAAAGATGTATTAAAGTCGTTATCTGTTATTAATTGAATACCACCCATTTCTTTGTCGGCGATCATTTGTTTCCACTTTTCTTTATCATCTTGCTTATCTGTAGAAATACTAACAAAATGAATGTTTTTACCGTGGTATTGTTTTTCAATTTTCTGTAAAAATGGAATTTCATATTTACAAGGTCCACACCAAGTTGCCCAAACATCAATATATACGTATTTACCTTTTAAATCGTCTAATGAAGTTGTTCCTCCAGCGTAATTTTCATAGTTTATAAATTTAGGGGAAGGTTGACCTGCATCTAATACTTTTAAAGATTCAAATATTTCTTTTACGCTAGCAATGTGTTTTTGGTTTGTAGAAGCATTTAAAAAGTTGTTTAGTTCTTTATCTTTATCAGAAGACATTGGTAATATCATAGAAATGCTTTTGTATAATTCACCATTTCTTATGGTTTCATTTTCAATTTCAGAAATTGCTTTTGCGTTTGCTTCTTTATAAGGTAATGAATCATTTTGGTAAAAACTGTATGCTTTTTCTCGTATTTTACTACCTACCATTTGTTGGTAATCTGAAGAATATAAGTAATCATCACCATTGTTTAAAGAGATTTCTTCTAATTCTTTTTTAAATGAATCTGAAACCTTAAAATGTTCATTTTCAGTTAAAAAGCTATACATTCTTTCGTAATTTCCTTTTTTACCTAATCTGCTATAGTTAATGGCTCGTAATTCTTTTGTTTTAACGCCTTTAGGAATATTTTTAACAGCTTCTAATTTGCTCTCCAAGTCTTTTTGAAAATCCATTATTTTAGTTTCAAAAGCGCTTTCTTCAACTTTATAACTTCCTTCTCGGTCCATCATAAAATCAAAATCTTTATCCATTTTATAAGCATAATAATTGTTTAAATCTGCATTGTCTCCTGCAAGTTTTAAGGTGCTAGAAGGTTTTTTAGCATCCACTTCAAATTGAATATTTGCACCTTTAGATAAATAAGATGTAAATCTAACTTGCCCAAAACGAATATTGTAAATGTCGTCTTCTTCAATAAAAAGAGTGTCTGAAAGCGTTCCAGTGTCTTTTACATTAATAATTTTAGAAAAACCATTTAAAGAACTAATTTTTAATTCGCCTCCTTTGGTATTACTTATGTTACCAGATAGTAAAACATAGTTTACAGGAGTTTCATTTTTACAAGACCAAAGCACTATAAGTGCTAAAATTAGGGTGGTATATTTTCTCATTTTTTTAATGTGTTATATGTATTGGTTAATTAATTTTTAAGGTATGTTGAATTTGTGGAACTGAATCGAAACTAATACTGGTAAACCTAGAATTAAGCTTTACCTCTTCACCATTTACATTCTCCAAGTTTCCAGAAATAATAGCATACTTTACATCTTGTTTTTTTTCATATGAAACTAAAAATAAACAGCAACAAAGTGTTATAAAAAAAATACTCTTTAAGGTTTTCATGATTCTTTTATTTTAAATTATTTTCAATTAACTCATACAATTCAGGGGTACCTGGTCTTGGAGCTTCTCTTTTAATAATATTTCCGTCAGCACCTATTAAAATATAACGAGGAATACCTTGAACCATTAAATCTTTTTTAAATGTGTTTTTGTTTAAAGAAGTATTTAATTGAATTCCTGTATGAAGACCATCCTTATTTTCTTTTACCTTTTTTTCCCAGGCTGGAATATCTTCATCTACAGAAACGCAAACAAATTCTATGTTTTTACCAGCGTATTTTTCTCTTAAAGCATTAAATTTTGGCAATCCTTTTATACAAGGAGCACACCATGTTGCCCAACAATCTAATAGCACCATTTTTCCTTTAAAATCGGTTAATGAAATTTCTTTATTATTTATATCAATTAATGTAAAAAGAGGGGCTGGTTTACCATCGGCATATGCATTTTCACCAGTTTTAAAATTTTCAAATCTTTCTAATACATTGCTATCTGTAACTTTTTGATTAATTATTTCATTTAAATAACCTCTTATAACCATATCATTACTTCGTATATAACTAATAGTATAACTGTTGTACATATCTTTTTTTATAATTTCAGGAAAACTGCAAGTATCTAAATAGTTGGTTTGAGCTTTAAAGTAATCCATTGATTCACGCTCAAATTGAGACAAAACAGTTTGCATTTTTGCATAATAACCTTCACGAACATACATTTCATAGCGTGAACTTTTGTGATATAGGTCAAAATTGTTTTGGGGGATTTCATTTTTAAAGTAAGCCTTATAATTTTCAGGAATAATCCAATTTTTATCGGGATTATTTACATTGGCATATCTTGAATATAATTTAAAACTAAAATTATATTTTAACAATAATTCAAGATTAAACACCTCTAAAAAAGATTCACTAATTGATTTTATTTCAACGTATTTTTTAACAATAGCTCTCTCTTTTTCTATTAAGTCTAATTGATAAGCTTCAAACTCCTCTGGATTTTTTTTGTCAATTTTTGGAAGGTAAATTTCCTTGTAATCTATTCTATTATATTGGTAAGATGGAGCATTTATCATTAACTCATATAACAATTCCGTTTCATCATTGTTTTCACCAGAAATAGAAACTGCATTTTTATCTCTGGCTTCAATTTTATCTAAATCAATATCTAGGTTTAATTTAGTTCCTTGTTTTAGATAAATAGGCAAGCTATTTTCTGAACCTAATAAAATTGCATATTTCCCTTCTACAATAGAATCGTAGCTAACTTTAAAATTTCCTTCTTTATCTAATTTTATTTCTTCTCCTTGGAACACGCCTTCACCAAAAAAGCTAAGAGGGTTGTTAAAACCTGAAACGTGACCACTAATAGTTACATTTATAAATTGATCTTTTTTTTGTGTTTCTTTATTCTTAGCACAAGAAATTAAAAAGAACACGCTTAATAGCATTAAATAATTTATTCTCATAGTTCTGTTAGTTTAGTTGTTAATTTGCAGAACAAGCGTTCTACTTTAAGTAATCTTGAAGTAATTTATAGTGTCTATTATACTAAACGTTTTAACATTTTTAATTAAACGATGAAGGTTTATCTTCTAACCCTTTAATATTTTCAATAGACACACGGACATCCCAGTTTCCAGGTTCTAAGATTTCTATTTCAATAAATTCTCTTCCATAAGTTGCTCTTAACTTTAGTGGAAAAGTAGCATTAGTCAATTCAACAAAATCACTTTGGGCACGTAACTCTTGATATAAACCGTTATGGACAACAATGGTAATTTGTGGATTACGAATTAAAATATTATCCTCTCTAACATAAAGTCGTACTCTTTTTATGTTATCTTCACTTTTTGTAAACCTTACACCTGTAACATTTTGAGAATTATCTATCTTTTTATATGGAGTTTCATAAAGACCTAAATAGGTATCATTTTTCCAAAAACCTGTAACAATACTGTCTTTTAGTGTTGCTGTTTTATAAATCATTTTACCTGGACCGGTTTTCTTCCCTTTTTTAAAATTCCCTTCAAATGAATTACCATTTTTCCAAGTATAAACGCCCTTTCCTTCAGGATATCCTTTTTTAAAAAGTCCAACATAACTATCCTCACCGTTTGCAGTTCCCATACCATTGGCTTTACCTTTTTTACAATCTCCAGTATATGTTTTATTAATACTTTTCATTAAAACCTTACAATTTTGCGAGTGTAAACTATGAACTATGAAAGAGCAACATAGAATAATAATAAATTGTTTCATTTTTATTTGATTTTTAGGAATTACAGATTAAGCCTCAATATTAATTTGAGGTATTATTTTAATACTATAAAGTGTTAATTTTTATTAATTATTTAAATTAAACACTTGATAAACAGTACTTTTGATTAATCTTAATTATTATTATAGTAAAAAAGTATCCTATTGAATTAAACTATCCAATAGGATATTTTAAAAAGTTATTCGTAGCTAGGGTTTTGAATTTCTATATTAAAACCAGCATCAATAGTAAGTTTTGAAAATGGTAATATAAATTTGTCAGAATTTGTTGCAGATGGTTTATAGTCAGATACTTGGAAACCTGTTCCAAAACCATCTACCCAATCATAACGTACCATATCAAACCATTCTTCACCTGTTTCAGCTAATAGTTCAATTGATTTTTCAATTCTAACAGCTTCTAAGAACTGATCTAAAGTAATTGTTGCTGGGTAAATTTCAAATCCATCACCTCCAGTATCAGTTGCACCGGCTCTTAATCTAATGGCATTTAAAGCGTCTAAAGCATCGGTTGTTACACTATTAGAATTACGAGCTTCAGCTTCAGCATAAATTAAATAAACTTCAGCCATACGAGCATAATATACAAGAGAATCATCTTCACCTGCAGCGAAGAAACTAGGTACTTTTAATGTAGTTAGACCATAAAAACCACCTCCAATAGTACTATTAATTCTATCTAAATCGTAATTTATGGTTTGAGAACCAACAGTCATTGATCCAGATGATAAATTACCAGTATATGCACCATTTATTGTGTAAGCGAAAGCCCATACTGTATTTGGTAATGGAGCTTCTAATGTTCCTCTTAATCCAAATAAAATTTCAGGATTGTTAAACATTGCTTGTGAGGTATTATCAAAAATTTCATTATATGTTGAAGATAAACCATATGTTCCTCCAGCCCCATCTATTAAAGCTTTTGCTGTGCTAGCAGCCATTCCATAATCACCGGCATATAAATAAGCTTTGGCTTTTATAGCCCTTGCACCAATTTTATTCATATAACCGCTATTCATATTTAAATCAGGTGCATTTGCAATAGCAAAGTCAAGATCACTATGAATTTGTGCATACGTTTCGGTCACTGTATTTCTTGGTAAAGCACTACCATCTCTAATAGGTTCTAATCTTAATGCAATACCGTAAATAGAAGAAGTATCATACCATTGACCATAATAACGTAATAAGTAAAAATGAGACAATGCTCTAATTCCATAAGCTTCTCCTAACATTTCAGCCTTACGTTGTGGGGTTGAAAAACTCCCTTCACTTAATTCACCAACTTTTTCAATAATCCAATTGGCATCATTAATTGCTCTATAAAGCCCAGCCATTCCAGAAAATGTAAGGTTATCACCAGCTTCCTCCTTATTCAAGGGTTCATTTGCCATCCAAGAAGAAATTTCATCCTTATAATAAGCACCTGCAGTTCCTGCTAAACCGCTTAACGCGCTTGGTATACCTAACATAAATGTAGGTTCTTCTTTTAAACTAGAGTAGGCCCCAGCTAATGCTAAATCTGCTGACCCTTCATTACTAATGGCAGCTTCTGCTTCTAATTGGTATTGTAATTCAATTTCATCAATAGGGGTAGTCAATTCACACGAAGTGAAACATACCAATGCTACGCCCAAAATGCTTATATATTTTATAATTTTTTTCATGTTTTAATTTCTTTAAAAAGTTACATTTAAACCTAAAGTAAAGCTTTGGATATTTGGATATCCCCAACCACCATCAGAAGCAGCATCAACTGTAGTGTCACTATTTACACCTCTTGTAATAGATTCTGGATTTGGTCCATCGTAGTTATGAATAATAAACAAGTTATTTCCTGTGAATGTAAATTTAGCGTTGCTAATACCTAGCATTTTTGATACTTCTGAAGGTATATTATAACCTATTGAAGCTGAACGTAAGGATAAGTACGAAGCATCCGAAACAAAACGAGAATTGTTATTTTGCCAGGATCGTGACCCTGCTCTTGGATACTTAGCATCTGGATTTTCAGGTGTCCAAGCATTCATAACATCACTTTTGATGTAATTACTCATTCTATTAAAATCTAAGTATGATAAGAATTCATCTGGACTTCTCAGTTTATCTAAACCTAGCACATAAGAAAAGTTAAAATTAAAGTTAAAATTTTTATAACTTAATGTATTGTTCCAACCACCAAATACTTTAGGTTGGTTACCATCTGCAAGTCGTACTTGATCAGCATCAGTATATTCACCATCTCCATTAATATCTCTTGCAATAAAGTCTCCAGGAGCTAAAAGATAATTGTCATATTGTCCGTCAGGAGCTCCTGCATTTAAAGCATCTATTTCGGCTTGTGTTTGTGCTGTACCAACAATATCTCTACCGAAAATGGTTCCAATTGGATACCCTTCGGCAACGCCATAATTATTGTAACTGTCTGATTGCCCTCCTTTTAAAGCGTCTACATTATTTGTAATAAAAGAAGCATTAAAAGAAGAGTTCCATGTTAAGTCTTCGTTTCTAAAAATATCTCCACTTACTAATATTTCCCATCCTTTATTAGTAACATCAGCAATGTTTGAATAATAATTTGCAAATCCAGTTTGTGCCGAAATTGGTGTTAATAAAATAAGATCAGATGTTTTTTTATTGAACCAAACAATTTCTGCATTTAAACGATTGTTAAATAATCCCAATTCTATTCCTAAATCTATTTGATCTGTTTCTTCCCAACGTATTCCATTATTTGAAACTCCTTGCAATCTAAATCCGTTAAGACCATTGTATAAAGTAGGTGCTCCATATCCACCTTCAACAGCTGATACAGGGGTAAATAGGAAGGCTGGTAAATTATCGTTACCAGTTCTACCAGCTGTAGCACGTAATTTCATTGAGCTAATAGTTTTGTTGTCTTTTAGGAAATTTTCATTGTGCATATTCCAAGCCAATCCTAATGAAGGAAAAAATCCTGTTTTGTTGTTTTCCCCAAATTGAGTGGATCTATCTAAACGACCAGTTGCAGTTACTAAATATTTATCGTCGTAATTGTAATTAATTCTTCCAAAAGCTGAATTTAACGCCTTTTGAGCAAAATCACTACTTCCATCATAAACATGTGTAGCCGATTCTGGATTTACCAAAACAAAGTCGTCTGGGAATCCTGCAAAATTAACACCAACAGCCTCATTCTCCGTGCTATCCCAAGATAGACCCGCAACAGCATTTATAGAGTGAATATTATTAAATGTATTATTATACGTTAATGTGTTCGTAAATATGATGTTTTTAGTGCTGTTATGTTGGGTTTCTAGAATTCCAATAGCTGGATCTCCATAAGAAATTAAATTTCCATTTAACCCCGCAAGTGCTGCATCAATTGTAAATGATGGTGAGTAATTATTTACTTCATCATTAGACTGGTTAGCACTAAATTGAGATCTAAATTTTAAATTTTTAACAATGTCAATTTCAGCATAAATACTAGTAAGAATACTTTTTCTTTGAAGTTCATTTCTAACTCGTCCATCCTGTCCAACAGGATTCATGTCTGGGACTTCAAATGCTTCATCTCCATTATCTGTATAATTTCCATTTTCATCAAAAACAGGAACATCAGGTCTAAAAGCTCCAGCATATCTAAAACTAGTAATATCTGAAGTTTTACTTATAGAATTGTTATAATTAATAGATGCACCAACTTTTAATCTATCTGTAATTGTTGCATCTATGTTTGCTGCAAAAGAATAACGTTTAAACTTATCATTAATAAATACAGATTCTTGATTTTGTACATTACCAGACATATAGTAGTTTACATTGTCTGTTCCTCCTGAAAGGCTCATACGGTAGTCGTTCCACATAGCATTTTCGTTTTGAACTTCTTTTTGCCAATCAGTATTTGCTGTTCCAAAATAATTATCTGGATCGTTAACTATATTATATTGATTTGGAAAGTATATAGGTAAAAGATTATCAGGTACTCCACTATTGTCTAAGGCAATTTGTGCTTGCTTACTATAAAAATCCCTATATTCGTCTGTACTTAAAAATTCATATTTTGTTTGTGGATTTTGAATTGTTGTATTTACGGCAAAATTCAGTCTTGGTTTTTGTCCTCTTTTACCACGTTTTGTGGTGACAATAATTACACCATTTGCGGCTCTGGAACCATATATTGCGGCTGCAGAAGCATCTTTTAAAACGGTTAAGTTTTCAATATCCGCAGGGTTAATAGCTAATAGAGGATTGGATTGAGTACCACCAACACTCAATAATCCTTCACGGCTTCTACTATTTGCATTAATATTCATTGGGATACCATCAATAACATATAATGGTTGGTTATCTCCATTTATTTGGCTAAGCCCTCTAATATTAACAGAGGCACTTGAACCTGGTTGCCCTGAACCAGTTACCATTACACCAGGAACTTTTCCGTAAAGAGCTCTTTCAACAGATTGTGTTTTCACTTGCTCAATTTCTGAAGCTTTAACAGTTGTTACAGATCCTGTAAGGTCTTTCTTTTGTGTAGTTCCATAACCTACAACAATTACCTCACTTAAATTAGAGGCGGCTTCGGCTAAAACTATATTAATAACTTGTTGATCGGCAACTTTAAATTCTTGAGTTAAAAAACCAACGTAAGAAAATCTAATAAATTCACCCTTTGAAGCTTTAATGCTATAAATTCCATTAATATCAGTAGCAACACCTCTTACTGTTGTGTTTCCTTTAGTACCTACTAAAACATTTACACCTGGTAATGGTTCTCCATGAATATCACTAACTTTACCTGTTATGGTAATTTGTTGAATTTCTTTTTTAACAACAGGTTTTTTAGAAAGTATTATAGTGTTTTCTAAAAAGTTGTATTGAACATTACTTTGTGCCAAACTTTTATCTAAAAGTTTGTACGTTTTTATTGTGCCTTTTTGCACATTCACCATAGGTGTGTTTTTAAATAGATCTTCTCTATAAATAAATTTATAGTCCGTCTGATCTTGAATTAATTTAAAAACTTCATCAACAGTGATGGTTTTATCTGTGTTAATAGTAATTTTTGCATTTTGAGATAAACTCGTACTAGGAGTAAATCCGAACGCTAGTGCACAGAATAAGAAAATAAAGGATCTCATAATTGTTTTTAATAAGCGATTTTTTAAGAAAAACGCATGGGTAAATTTAATTTCCATAAATTTGCAATGTGTTAGTTAAACATTAATTGATTAATTGATTCACTTAAAGGGGGTTTGAAGATGTTACTTGCCGGTATATACTTTTACCCCCTTATTTTTTTACTTTATAATTATTTTTTCATCGGTTATTTCATATTTTAAATTATTAGTGTTTTTTAAAGTTAGTAGTATAATTTCTATATTTTGATTTTTACCTAATGTTCCTATATATCTAAATTTCTGATTATCCTTATTTTGAACATCTATTTTAACATCGTACCATCTAGATAAAACAGTCATTACTTCATCTAATGTTTTATTGTTAAAATTGAATTCTCCATACCTCCAAGAAATTTCATTTAGAACATCTATTTCTTTAAAATCTACTTTTTTGCTATTTTTATTATAAACCGATTGTTGAGAAGGCAGTAATACTTTATTTACAGCATCAACTTTTAAAGCTATTTTTCCTTCAACTAAAGTTGTTTTAATAACATCTTCTTCTTTATATGCTTTAATATTAAATTCGGTTCCGAGAACTTCAATTTCTTGCTCTTGGCTTATTACTTTAAATTTATCTCCATTATGTAAATCACTAGATGAAACTTCAAAATAAGCTTCACCATAAAGTAATTCAACTGTACGTGTTTCACCTGCTACAAATTTTGTTGGGTATTTTATTTTTGAATCTGAATTTAACCATACGTTAGTTCCGTCTGCTAATTCTACAAAAAATTCACCACCTCTAGGAATTGTTAAATAATTATAAGTTGGTTTTTCTTTAACACGTCTATTTTTAGCAATTTTTTCAGAAGTATAAACAATTTTTTCTCCGTTACTTTTAGCGTTTTCTTTATTATATATTTTACCTTTTTCTAAAGAAATTACAGAGCCATCTTCTAAAGTAAGTGATGCTTTATCTGTTCCAATTGGAATGTTATTTTTAATTTTAGTAACAACAGGTGCTTTATCAGTTAATTCGTTGTTTATTAAAAAATATCCAGTAGAAAACACAATTAATAGTGCTGCGGCATATTTAAAGAATCTTTTATAGTTAAAACTAACTACTTTTGTTTCTATTTTAGATTCGTTTCTTATTTTACTTAAGATTTTTGAATGAATGTTTTGTTTTACATCCTCTTCAAGTCCAAGTTCTGTTTTCCACTCGTTATCGAATTGAAAACTTTCAAAATGATTAATGAGTATTTCTTCTTCTGCAATGGTACTATTACCATTAAGGAAATTATCCACAATTTTTAGAAAATCTTCCTTATTTAGTTTTTCTTGTTTCATTATTTATTAAAATAATTAAGGTATTTGTAGTATTAGTGTAATTAAAGAATGTTATCCCCTAGTTTTTATTTAAAAAAATTTATTTTTTTTAAAGATTAAATAATTGAAGGGGAGTAATGCGATTAATAAAAAGGTATTTTAAGTCTAATTTATATAATTGTGAAGCCAAATAATCATTTCTAAAGTAATAAGGTTTCCCATAGAACCTCTTAAGGTTTTTAATGCTTTTGTTATATGACCTTCAACGGTTTTAGTAGAAATACTAAGCTTTTGAGCAATCTCTTTATGACTTAATTGCTCTTCTCTACTTAAAAGATATATTTCTTTACATTTTTTAGGAAGTGTATCTACAACTGAATTAACATGCGTTATTAACTCTTTATGCATTAATTTAGTTTCAGGAGTTGCTTGGTAAGCCCGAATATTTAAATTATCGAATAAATCAACTTTTATTTCTTTTTTGTTTTTTCTAAAACAGTCATATACTTTATATCTAGTACAAGCGTATAAATATGCTTTTAAAGAAATAGTTATTTTTAAAAATTCTCTTTTTCTCCAGATATCAAGAAAAACGTCTTGAATAAGATCCTCACAAACTTCTTTATTATTTAATAAAGCATATGAAGATAAAAAAAGTGATTTCCAATAGGTATTATATATTTCTGTAAGCGCTTGGTTGTCTCCAGATTTTAATCTTTCTAAGAGTATGTCATCATTTTGAATAGATTTTTCAGACATTTATATAATTTAATGAAAAACAAATGTAGAAAAAAATTGTTAACGATTATATAATATTAGGGATTTGAATGATTATTAATAACGTTTACAACCTAGCAAACACTATTAACACATTCAATATCAGTATCATAAAAACAAAACCATCAACTATTCTCTTCTAAAAAATACAAATAGCATTATTTTTAATATCTTTAAAATCAACTAGTTATGATTTAATGTTTTTTAATTTTTAATGATCATAAATATGAAAATTGAAAACATTAAGCATTTTTAAACCCTAACCAATCATTTTTTTAATATTATATTAGCAAAAACAATAAATCATTAAACATAATTCAATAATTATAGATTATTATAGAAAAAAAACATTGTTTTCATTCAATTACACTATAATTATGTATTTAAAAAATCAGAATACAACAATATTAATTCTCAAATAGTTGAGATAATTTATTTTCATTAGTAAGAGAATTTTTCTTAGTTATATCATTTTCTCCTTAATATTATACCATCCTTTTTAAAACACCCTTACTTTTCTTAATTCAACTTCACCTTGTAACACTTATCAAAAAGCTTTTCTCTTGTGAATTTAACACACCCGATTAATCGTTTTAAGAACAACTTAACAGTTAAGCTGAAACAATCAAAAGTGAGTTTATTTTCATAATTAAAGTATTAAAGAAACGGCTTCTTATCTTATTTAATAAAATCAATACGAAATAGGAATTCATTAATTATAATAGCTACTAAATTTTAAGGAATTAATACTTTTATAAATACTTGAAACAGCAAAGCACATATGATACAGGTATCGCTAGAGCCAATTACAACTACACCCGAACATCTTCAGTAATCTGAAGTCTATTAGAAATTTGTCAATTACACCAACCGTGTTCTTGGAAAGAATAAACCATTTTAAATTCTCAGTAAAAAGTAAAAGGCTGTCTCCAATGGAGACAGCCTTATTACGCCAAAGTTTATTTGGTTATCTGATTTCTTTTACAACAATCTTACCTATTAGGTTAACATCTGTCCCTTGTGTTTTCTCAAGTTCCAAATTCACATCAGTAGATGGTTTAAATAAGAAGTTTGTTGTTGACATATTGTAAGATACATCAGAACCACCTTGACCAAAATAAATTTCCGTTCCAAGGTAAGCAGAATTCGTTGCATCTTTCATTTTGAATGTATGTCCTCCTGATGCATTGTAAATATAGAAAGCAACTGTTACCTCATACATTTTATTCGCGTGCAAGGTAATTGATGATCCGTTCATTACAACTCCATTTACATAAGTTGCTGCTGGAAACATAGCAGTCAATGTTTGTGGACCTAATGTACTCGCGTTTCCAATATAAGCGTAGACATACTCTGGCATTGTAGAGGCACCTCCACTCACTTGCCAACTTGCATTACCACTAGCGTCAGAAGTTAAAACTTTACCAGCTCCTTGTGTGCCATCTGCAAATTTTGTAGTTCCAGTAAATGTTTTAGAACCAGTTATTGTTTGATTTCCAGTCGTCATAACAGCTCCAGCTTCTATTGTATTTAATTTCGTACGTTCCGTTGACGTAATTATATTTCCACTACCTGTATTAGAAATTGAAGCTATTACAGTTTTTTGTGCATCTGTTACATAATTTTTATCTGTACTTGCTGCTATATCTGCCGTGGTTGCATCGGCTCCTGCGGTAACCAACCCTTTGGCATCATACGTAATTTTGGTTTTTGTAGCTCCGGTAATTGCCGAATTTTCATCTACCTTACCATCTAAGGCTGTTTGTGTAGCTGTGCTAACTGGTTTATTGGCATCAGAAGTATTATTTACATTTCCTAAACCTACTTGTGCTTTGGTTACTGAATGTGGATTGTCTGTTTTTGTTGCATGCGTTGTACTCGCTGCTACTGCTGTATTTGCTGTTACACGCGCTTCTGTATAATATAAATTTGTACCCTCTGCTATATCTGTTGTGGTTGCATCGGCTCCTGCGGTAACCAACCCTTTGGCATCATACGTAATTTTGGTTTTTGTAGCTCCGGTAATTGCCGAATTTTCATCTACCTTACCATCTAAGGCTGTTTGTGTAGCTGTGCTAACTGGTTTATCTGCATCACTTGTATTATTTACATTTCCTAAACCTACTTGTGCTTTGGTTACTGAATGTGGATTGTCTGTTTTTGTTGCATGCGTTGTGTTCGCTGCTACTGCTGTATTGGCTGCTACCCTAGCTTCTGTATAATATAAATTTGTACCCTCTGCTATATCTGTTGTAGTTGCATCTGCTCCTGCAGTAACCAACCCTTTGGCGTCATACGTAATTTTGGTTTTTGTAGCTCCGGTAATTGCCGAATTTTCATCTACCTTACCGTCTAAGGCTGTTTGTGTAGCTGTGCTAACTGGTTTATCGGCATCAGAAGTATTATCTACATTTCCTAAACCTACTTGTGCTTTGGTTACTGAATGTGGATTGTCTGTTTTTGTTGCATGCGTTGTGTTCGCTGCTACTGCTGTATTGGCTGCTACCCTAGCTTCTGTATAATATAAATTTGTACCCTCTGCTATATCTGTTGTAGTTGCATCTGCTCCTGCAGTAACCAACCCTTTGGCGTCATACGTAATTTTGGTTTTTGTAGCTCCGGTAATTGCCGAATTTTCATCTACCTTACCATCTAAGGCTGTTTGTGTAGCTGTGCTAACTGGTTTATCTGCATCACTTGTATTATTTACATTTCCTAAACCTACTTGTGCTTTGGTTACTGAATGTGGATTGTCTGTTTTTGTTACATGCGTTGTGTTCGCTGCTACTGCTGTATTGGCTGTTACTCGCGCTTCTGTATAATATAAATTAGTTGTTCCCTCAGTTAAATCATCTGTTGTAGAAACAGCTACATGATTTATATCACTTACTTTTGCTGTATTCAATGAAATAGCATTATTTTGAATAATTTGCTCTCCTTGTAAAGTGGAAATTGCCGTTAGATTTGCTGCTTCTGCAGCTTTGGCTCTTGTTACTTCTTCTGAAATCGTAGTTGCATTTATTTGTTCTGCTGCTGTGGCTCTTGCTACTTCTTCTGAAATCGTAGTTGCATTTATTTGTTCTGCTGCTGTGGCTCTTGTTACTTCTTCTGAAATCGTAGTTGCATTTATTTGTTCTACTGCTGTGGCTCTTGCTACTTCTTCTGAAATCATAGTTGCATTTATTTGTTCTACTGCTGTGGCTCTTGCTACTTCTTCTGAAATCGTAGTTGCATTTATTTGTTCTGCTGCTGTGGCTCTTGCTACTTCTTCTGAAATTGATACTGAATTATCTACAATTTGTTGTGTTGTTTCCTGCGTTGGCGGTTGTGGCATATAAGTTAGATCCTGCTCACTTAAAGCACTAAAATTAGTACCTCCTTTAAAGTCAATCCCGACTTTTAATTTCTTTGTAGTACCGTTCCAAAAAACATCTGTAAAACTAGTACCGCTTGTTGGAGAACCGGTTCCTATTAATAGATTTAGCATACCATATTTATCTGTTGTTGTACTATGCTGCTCCTGATATTCTTCAGTTCCTGATGCATTTAAAATAGTAAATTGAATGGAGACAGTGCTGTTTGCCAAAATATTGTTCTCGGCGTTTTGTCCAGGTAATTCCTGTGGTTGCGGATTTAAAATAACCGCTTGGTAACTAATCCCTTTGGTTTGTGAAACCCCCTGGAAAATCGTTCCTATTAATAATACTAAAAGTAGTAGTCTTTTCATAAATTGATGTATTAAATATTAGTTTGATATTTTTAATTTTCTTTTTGGCTGTTACTTATTTTTTTTGAAATGTTAATTAACAATCCAAATCCAACCTTATTACTTGTAATTTTTAGTTCTGCATCGTCTGAAGCCATATCTATGCTTTTTCCATACAGATACTGTACATAAAAAGAAAGATTTTCTGAAATTGGGTGTAAAAATCCTATTCCTGCATTCATTGAAATTAAAGTGGTATCAAAGTCATCGTTGTTTTTTAAATCAATTACACTAGTGTTAAATGTTTGAGTCCCCTGAACAAAAAATCCTGCAGACATACCTCCTTTTAGGTATACACTTGCTTTTTTAATATGAAATAAGTTATAATCTAAACCAAGGTTTAAGCCAGCATAGTTCACATTCCATTCCATATAGTTTCCTAAAGCAATATCGCTTCCAATAGCTCCATAACTTGCATAATCCAATCCTACATTTAAATGCAAGTTTTTTGTAAATAGTTGTCTACTATAACCTACCGCCATATAATTTTTAGTAGTTGCTTGTAAGTTTTCAAGGCTAATACCTTGTGAATTTTTATAATCGAATGAAGTTGATGATTTTCCTCCTTCAACATATAATTGTTGTGCAATAGAAATTGTAGTTACTACGCAAAGTAGTAGCATTAAAGTAATTTTCCTCATGAATAATTAATTTAGTTAGTGATTGTAATTTATTTTTAAAAATAGAATATCTAATAAGTAAAATGAGCAATAATTGCTCTTACTTTTTAAGTATTTTTTTTACAAATTGTTTGTTGTTGGCTGTAACTTTTAAAATGTAATCGGCTACCGAAAGGTTATTAAACTGAACTTGTAAGTTTTGATCGGCAGTATAGTTTTTTGAAAATACCAAGCGTCCCAATATATCAAAAACAGCAACATCTACTTTGTCAGTTATTTGTTCTGAAAAGGAAATGGTAACACTTTCTATAAAAGGGTTTGGATAAACAATAGCTTCTAAATTTAATGGAATGCTTGTATCTCTAATTTTCGCCAATACATCCGGTTGAATAAAGCCTTGGCGTATCGTATAGTTTTCAGTACTAAACGTGCCTATTGCACCAGCTTGGCCAAAACTTTGTTGCACAACATAATTCTGGTTGTTTATGGCAACATTTTCTGAAGATCCCGCGACTCCAGTGGTAGCGCGCACTAAATAGGTACTGGAACTGTTTTGAGCTTGTAAAATTTGAATAAAAAATAAAAGTAAGAGATTCGTGAAAAGTAATTTTTGTTTCATTTAAAATAGTTTAAAAAAGAAAACTTAATATCTAATTTAAAACATTGTTAAACGATTTTATGGAGACGATAAGAAGACTTTTAGTTAGTTATTGCAAATATAAAATTTAATTTCAATTCACCTAACAAATGACTTACTTTTACATTCAAAATACAATAAAACACCAATAAAATACCAATAAATGAATTTTTTAACTATAAATTTTATAAATATTAAATTTCAAACAATTCAATGTAAAAACAAGTATTACAAGTAGAAACAAAAGTTGACAAGAAAATTAAAATTTCATAATAAATTATAACGCTTAAAAGGTTTATAAATTAAAAATAGAGTTTTATAAATTATAATAGCTACTAAATTTTAAGGAATTAATATTTTAAAAATAGTTTAAAAAATTTAATGTTTAATCAAAAATTACTAATAGTATATTCTTATAGAATAGTACTTTTGTAGTCAAAAAATAACAATTATGATTAGACAATTATTAATTATACTTATTTGCCTTACTCTAGGTGAAATTATAGTCTATTTTACGGGTATTAAAATACCTTCAAGTATTATAGGCATGCTTTTATTAACTGCAGGTCTTCATTTTAAAATTGTAAATCTTAAATGGATACAAGGAATTGCTGATTTTCTTTTAGATAATATGGTATTCTTTTTTATTCCGCCAGGAGTAGCCATAATGTGTTATCTAGATTTAATTTCTAAAGAATTAATACCAATAGTTGTTTCTATTTTAGGTAGTACCGTTTTAGTATTATTAAGCACTAGTTTTACACATCAAGTATTACGAAAAGTAAAATCTAATAAGCAAACAAAAGATAAGTAATGAAACTAATTTCAGAACCTTATATACTATTAACCATAACAGTAGCTCTTTATTGGTTCATAAAATACCTTCAAAATAAAACAAATTCGGTACTCTTAAACCCTATATTAATAACAATTATTGCGGTAATAGCTATTTTAAAACTAACAGGGACTTCTTATGAAACGTATCAAGATGCCGGAAAATATATTGCGTTTTTTTTAAAACCTTCTATTGTAGCATTAGGAGTGCCTCTATACCTTCAATTAAGTAAAATTAAAAAACAAATGATGCCTATTTTCATTTCTCAATTGGTAGGCTCTATTGTTGGAATTGTTTCTGGGGTGCTTTTTGCTAAATGGTTGGGCGCCTCAAATGATGTAATTATCTCTATAGCTCCAAAATCTGTAACCACTCCCCTAGCCATAGACATTTCTAGTGCCATAGGAGGTATCCCTTCTCTTACGGCTTCTATGGTTGTTATAGTTGGAATCTTCGGATCTATAACTGGCTTTAGAATATTACAACTCTTTAAAGTGAAAAATCCAATATCTAAAAGTCTTTCTATGGGAACAGCAAGCCATGGATTAGGTACAGCGGAAGCCATGGCGGTAAGTCAGCGATTTGGTGCCTATTCTAGCATGGGACTAATTTTAAATGGATTATTTACAGCTATTTTTACACCTATTATTTTAAAATTATTAGGTTTTATATAAAACAACACAATTATTTTAAGTGCAAAACCATAACTCAAAAAAACAATGTAACTTTGTCTTTATTCATTTTAAAAAATGAACAAATTAAACAACTAACAAGCGTCCAGTTTTAAAATAACACATTCTTATAAAACTATATTAGCATCAATATTATGAAAAACGTACTGCTTATTTTCCTTTTTAATTTATTATATTTTAGTGGATTTTCACAATCTGAAATAACAGAAACTGAAATAAACAATCATATCCTATTTTTAGCTTCAGAAAAAAATGCTGGAAGATATCCTGGTGGAAAAGAAAACAGAAGGGTTGTTAGATACCTGAAAAAAGATTTTAAAGCACAAGGAATTATCCCTTTCAACAATAATTATAAACAAAAGTTTAAAGCTAAATTACGTGTTAAAAAAGGTGAAAAAGAAAAAAAACTTGCTAATACTTGTAATGTAGTTGGCTATATAGAAGGTAATGACCCAATTCTTAAAAAAGAATTTATTGTTTTAGGAGCGCATTACGATCATTTAGGAATGGGAGGACCTTCATCTAAATCTAATAAAGTACATACAATTCATTATGGTGCTGATGACAATGCCAGTGGTACTGCAGCGCTTTTAGAAATCGCTGAAAAAATAGCTTCAAACAAAAAAGAATTAAAACGCAGTATTATTTTTATTGCTTTTGGGTCTGAAGAACAAGGTTTATTAGGTAGTAAGTTTTTTGTAGAAAATCCATTAGTGCCTATCTCTCAAATAAAATTAATGATTAATATGGATATGGTAGGAAGGCTAAATGCTGAAAAACATGTGTATATGGGCGGTGCTGGAACATTTCCTAACGGGGTAAGTTTTATGCAAAACTTAGGAGATGCTTTAGACTTAACACCAATTGTACATGCGGGTTCTGTTGGTGGTTCAGACCATGTGTCTTTTTACGCAAAAGACATCTCTGTTTTAGGAATACATACTGGAGGCCACCCACAATACCATACACCTGAAGATACTGCTGATTTAATAAATGTATCGGGAGAAAAACAAGTATGCGAATATATTTATAAAGCCTTAATGGAACTTACTACAACTAATTATAAATTAGAATTTATTAGACAAGATTAACTAGTTGCTTTTAAAAACAAGGTATTAAATATAAGTTCGCACTTTTTAAATTGAATGGTTGCGGTTTTAGGTATTGTTTGTAAAAAAAAATCTGCACCTTCTTTCCTCCTGTTATAATTTTATGCCTTATTTTTAAACTTTTCTTTTAATTTATTCTCAACTTTAATCACTAATAAAACAACCATTAAAATCATTAAACCCAAGCCTAAAAATGTAGAAATTTCTTCAGTTGGCTTGTAAATTAAACCAACCAATCCACATAACGAAAGTATAAGGCCTAATGTTATCAGTTGTTTTGCTGAATATATTTGAGCAAATTTCCATCGCTCTTTATTTTTCATTGAGCTGGCTGTTCTATACCCGTACAAACTATTTATTTTTTTGGGTGGAAACCTATACATAATTGCTCCAATAACACAAAAAATTAGTCCGCTACCAAACGGAATTAAAAACAATGGATTATCAAAAAACATATTATTTAATTTTATAGCTATCGGAGTTCGATTTGATTAATAAATAAGGAATTCCAATAATTAAAGAAGCATAAAAAGCATAATTTTGAATGCTTGTATTTTCAGTAACTATAGAAACTAAATATCCTACAATTATTATAATAGCCATACCAAACATGGCCTTCCAAAAAACAGTGGCAATTCCCTCAATATCATATTTTTCTTTTTCTTCTTTAGACATTGTATTGTAACCCGCAATTAAAAAATACATCTTTCCGTATTTTATTAAAATTCCGAGAACAATAAAAAGAAGTGCTACTCCAACCATATTTTATTTATTAAATTTTATACTAATAAATTATTAGAATTCTTTTGTTAAAAAGCAATTTATCAAATAATCAAAACTACTTCCTTATCTAATTTATGTAATAATAAGCCTAATACCTTATAAATCCTACTCTTTTTTTATTGGCTGATACTATTTTAATATTCTAATAAAAACCAAGTTCCTTGTTAAAACTTACCTTTCTAACAACCATTTCTTAGCTAAATTAGGCCATGTTTCAGCTGCAATATTACCTGGTCGTATACCATACCCATGTCCTCCTTTTGGTAACAGGTGTAATTCAATAGGAGTACCATTATCTCTTAACGCCTGTGTAAATACAAGAGAACTATTCCCATATGGATCATCTGCTGTTCCGAAAATAAAAAAAGGTGGTATGTTGTTACTCAACACTAATTCTGGTGTAATACTTCTATCTTTTCCTTTATCTAAATAAGCGGGATATATAAGCATTGAAAAATTTGGCTTACAAGATAATTGATCTATAGCATCTGTTTTAGGATAGGAATCTATTGTAAATCGAGTGGATGCTCTAGCACAAAGGCTTCCTCCTGCTGAAAAACCTATAAGACCTATTTTTTCAGCATCTAAGTTGTATTTTTTTGCATTGTTACGTACAACTCTAATCGCTCTTTGAATATCATTTAGTGCACCTAGCTGTTTATTGGGCACGCGGTATTGCAAAACAAAAGCGGTATAACCAAGTTTATTAAGCCATTCTGCTATTTCGTAACCTTCTTTATCAATAGCTAATATGTTATATCCACCACCAGGACAAATAAGTATCCCTACGCCTGAATTATTTGATTTTTCGGGTTTAAAAACGACTAAAGCAGGATTTGTAACATCAGTAATTCTGGTTACATTTCCGCTTGTATTGTCTGTTTGTACAGGCAGCTGTTTCTCCATACGCTCATTAGGCACTTTATCTGGCCACAAATAAATTAAATTGTTTGTTTGAGCTTGAAGTATTGCGGTAAAAAGAAGAAAAATAATGGTTTGAAAGATTAACCGTATATTTTGATTCATCATAATTTAAATTTAAGTATAGTCGCTTTGAAGGTTAAAATCTTATCCATAAATATTATTTATTAGATTCTACATATTTTTTAAAAGTATCCTCATAAAGCATTTTCCAACCCGAAGTTAATTGTTCTTTAGTTTGCTCTGATACGTTTCCAAAAGTTGTATCAGTTAATGTTAAAATCGTAATCCCCTCATTTTCTTCCAAAGACAATTTTATAAAATTGATTGCAGGACCACCAAAACTTGGGGTTAAATGACCTTTCAATTCAATATTATTAGGCGCATCTAATACTATTATATTCCCCCAGAGCAATCCATTATTATTTCCATAATCCTCATACATTCTTCCTCCTACAAAAGGCTCTATTTTAAAAATTTTAGTCTTAGAACTGCTATAAAAATCTTTTCTCCACCATATACCAATGTCTTCAATAAGACATTTCCATACAAAATCAATCGTTGCTTTTATAGGAATTTCCAATTTAATAGTAATTGTATTTGTTTGATTTATCATAATTTAAGGTATAAATTTATTTATTTACACTAGCACTAGCAATAGATTTTAGTACATTTAAACAATTTTGAAATTGTTTTTTTAATAGCTATTCAGTTCAAATTTAAGCATAATATTTATGAAATATTCTGTATAATTTATGTACCCTTCAACTTATCAATTCCAAGCTTAATAATATTGTTTTCAGAACCCTCCTTAATTAGGCTTCAATACAATCTCTTAACTCTTTTAATTATTAAAAATTTATGCCTTCCTAAATTTAAATACTCCTAAAAAATGTATCCTCTAAAAAATTATTTCACCACCTAATTAAATTAAAGATACGTTTATTAATAAAATAATATATCTCAAAAACCTTTAAAAAGAAATACTACTATTTTACAGACAACCTGTTAAAGTAACTTAATTTTAAACATAAAAAAAGGGCTATTTTACAATAGCCCTAATTCTTTTACATTATTTTATTAATTCAAATTATAATTTATTAAAACAAGGTACCGTAAAAGAATTGTTTTATTTAAGCATTTCTTTATTAGATATTTAAGTAAAACTATTACAACAGATATCTAAAAATTGATTTTATAAATTAGGATACAGAAAGTAATTCTTTAATTTTTGCTTCCAGCGCTTCTCCTTTAAGATTTCGCCCAACAATTACACCATTTTTATCAATTAAAATGGTTGCAGGAATCATAGTTACAGAGAATATTTTAGCAGAAGGACATCTCCACTCTTTTAAAGAAGAAGCCTGATCCCAGGTTATATACTCGTTTTTCTTTAAAAAATCACGCCATCTATTTTCATCTTTATCATACGATATTCCTAAAATTTCTAAACCTAATGGACTGTATTTCTTGTGTATTTCTCCAATATGTGGCATTGCTTCAATACAAGGTCCACACCAAGTTGCCCAACAATCTACTAGCAATACCTTACCTCTATATTGGTACAAACTAATTTCTGATCCGTCTAAAGATGTAATTGAAAAATCTTCAGGAGTTCCACCAACAAAAGACCTTTTAATTTCTTCTACTTCCGCTTTATATACCGCTGCTTCTTTTGAATCTTTAATCCTTTCAGTTAAATTATTAAATGCTTCTTCAACCTTCGGAAATGGATCATATCTTAACATATAATTTTTTATATAAAAATAAGCGCCATAAGTATCAGAATAATTAGATAAAGTATCTATAATTTCTTCAACAAAATCCGCATCTAATTTTGCCTGGGTGTTTTCCATTTCTTCATCACTAACTTTTTGTTCTTTATTTGCAACATACAATCTATTAGTTGCTCTACCCCAAACAGATCTTCGTGCTTTATAATTAAGCTTAAGTTTTGCATATACAGCATCTTCCTTACTTCTTTCAACTTCAAACTTATATGGTTTATTAGATTTTGTTATTGAATCTTGCCAAATGTTAATATTTACTACAGTATCTTCTATAATAAAATCTTCTTTATACTTTGTTCCTAAAATAGACAATCTAGCTTCTTTTATTTCTCCAAATGAAGCACCTTTAAAACTGAAGTGACCTTTATTATCTACACGCACAGTATCAATAGCTTTAACTACTGTTAAATTAGATAGCTCTTCTAACAGTAATTGCTTTCCTATACCTTTTTCAAAAACTCCATTAATTGTATAATGAGGAGGCTCTTGAGTACAAGAAAATAATACGAATGTTAGTAAAATTATAATTGTATTTTTCATCTTTTTAATTTTTATATTTAAAGTTGTTTCTATTTTTTAAAGTATGTACTTAACATTTAAGCACACGCATAAGAAATCATTTTTTGTTAGGCTTAATTCTAGTTATGTTATGTACAACTAACATTTTATTAGCTATCCCAATTGGATATCCATATACTTTTAGCTACGTATATTTTAAATACCTAACTCATTAAATAGCTCTATTAATTCTGGGTCTGATGGGTTTGGAGCATTTTGAGAAACAATCACTCCATTTGGATCAATTAGTATAAAACGAGGAATTGATCTAATATTATAATCCAAGACAAATTGTGAACCAAAAGCCTTATCAGCCATTACTTGAATACCTCCTAATTTTTTATCCACCACCATCTTTTTCCACTTATCATAATCTTTAACATCATCAATTGAAATACTTAAAAAATTAATGTTTTTACCGCGGTATGCTTTTTCAATACGTTTTAAATCTGGTATTTCTTTAATACAAGGTCCACACCAAGTTGCCCAAACATCTATATAAGTATATTTCCCTTTAAGATCGTCTAGCGATAGTGTTCCTCCTGAATGTTTTTCGTAATCTATAAATTTAGGTGAAGTTTTCCCCTTACTAACCTTCATAAATTTATTATAAATTTCGGTAATTTTCGCATTGTTTTCTTTATCAGTAGAAGCATTTATAAAAATGTTATAAAATTTCTCAAAATCAACAGTTTGGTAGAGGTCATATTCTGCTTTACTAAAAATAAGTTCGTTTCTAATAATTTGATTTGGAATAGTAGCATAAACGGTTACACTTCTTAACCCATACTCCAGAGAATCTTTTCTACTTAAAGCATATCTTTTATTATTATAATAACGGTTTACCATTTCTTTATAAGCACTAGAAAAGTGAAAATCAACGTCATTATTAAGATCAACGCCTTTAGTTTCTGCTATAAATTCCTTAGAAGGTTTATAACCACGTTTTTTAGCCCATTGTTTATGATATCCACCGGCATAGCGTTCTAATTCATTTAAATATTCATAATTAAGATTACGCTTTTCTAAAGTTTTAAAAACAGATGGAATTCCTTGAGCAGTGTCTAATTTAGCTTTTAAATTATTGTGTATTTCTTTAAATTTAGCTTTAAAATCGGCTTCTTCTAATTTATACACAGCTCTATCCTCTCCCTTTAATGCCTTTTCTTTTTTGTTTTTTAAAAGCATATAATCAGTTGCTTCAGCTCCAAGACCTGTAACCTTAAGAGTACTCATAGAGTTTTTGACATCTACCACTAGATTTATGTCATTCCCATTATCCAAATAGATAGGTGTTATTATATTTTTACCTACAGTAAGCCTATAAAGTCCTGGAGTTCCCTTAATTGTATCCTTAAAAGTACCATTTGAATTAATAGCGAGTTCTTTTTCTAAGGAATTATCTGATTTTATTAAAGTAACTTTTTTATCTTCAAGATTGTCTATTTTCCCTGAAACTAAAGCATAGTCTACTGGAGTTTGTTTTGAACATGCTACAATGCTTAAGAGCAGTATTAAATTAAAAATTATTTTTTTCATTTGACTCATTGTTATATGTTGGTTATAATAATATTTGCTATTTAGTGATTCAATAAATGCTATTAAAAAGTAGATCTTACCAATAACATTACTGAATTAACCTAAATATTTAACTCGTTAAGCAAAGTGATTAATTCTGGACTAGAAGGTCTTGGAGCTTTCTTTGCAACTATTTTACCTTCTGGATCTAATAATATAAAACGCGGTATTGAGGTGATAAAATATTCTTTAGCAAATTGAGAACTAGCAGCACTATCGGCAATTACCTGGATACCTCCTAATTCTTTAGCTACAATCATTTCTTTCCACTTATCATAATCTTTTGATTCATCTATAGAGATACTTAAAAATTGAATGTTTTTACCGTGATATGCTTTTTCAACACGCTTTAAATCTGGTATTTCTCTAATACAAGGTCCACACCAAGTTGCCCAAATATCTATGTAAGTATATTTACCTTTTAGGTCATCTAGCGATAAAGTTCCTCCTGCATTATTTTCATAATTTACAAATTTAGGAGATGGCTGTCCTTTATTTAACTTAGACAACTTATTATAAAGTTCGGTAATTTTAGCATTGTTTTCTTTATTGGTAGAAGCATTCATAAAGATTTTATAGTAATCTTCAAAACTTTCTGCTTTCACAATTCCATATTCTGCTCCTGAGAATATTAAATCATTCTTAATAATTTCATTTGGAATTGCGGCATGCACTTTTACTTTTGCTATCATAAAATCGATAGAATCTTTTTTCGCTAAGGCTCTAATTTTATCAACATAATGCGCAATCACTAATTGCTTGTATATATTTGAAACTAAAAACTCTTTTTCGTTATTTATATCTAAAGCTTTTAATTCATCCAAAAAACCTTCAGAAGGCTTATAGCCTGTTCTTTTTGCCCAATACGCATGTTTCCCTGTTACATATCTTGATAATCTTAATAAATAAGTGTAATTAAGATTGCGCCTTTCTAAAGTTTTAAAAGCTGGATCAATTCCTTTTATGGTATCTAATACATTGTTTAATATTGTATTAATGTTTCGAGATTTATTTTTAAAATCAACCTCTTCCAATGCGTAAAAAGATTTATCTCCTCCTGTTAATTCTCTTGTTTTTTTATTTTTAAATAATAAGTAATTCGTAGTTTCTACTCCTTTACCAGCAACTTTAAGCGTACCCGTAAAATCTTTAGCGTTTGCTGTAATATTTAATACATCTCCATTGTTTAAGTATAGATTCGTTTTGTTTTTACCTATTGTAAAAGAATACAATCCTGGATTATTTTTAATTGTATCCATAAAAATACCACTTGATTCGAGGGTGATTTTTTTACTAAATGATTTATCTGACTTTACTAAGGTTATCTCTTTTGCTTCAACATTCTCTATTTTACCAGAAAATAAAGCATAATTTACGGTAGTTTCTTTAGTACAAGCCATAAGGCTTAAAACCAAACCCAAACTAAAAATTGTTGTTTTCATTGTTTTATTGTTAAAAAAAACCTCCTAAAAAAGGAGGTTTTATATGTTAATTACTCGCTTTAATTTATTTACCAACCAATTGCCAAGCCGTTGAAAATGCTTCTAAATCCATTTCAAAATCATTTGCCATGGTTTCAATTACAATATCATATTTAGCTTTAATATTGGGTTTTGTATCTAACCATACATCTCTTTCAGCTTTTGGTCTAGAAATAATCCATACCACATAGCTATGCCAATCGGCAAAAGGGTTATATAAAATGGCTAATGTTGCATAAGGATGAACAAATCCAATATCAGTAGCTAATTCTTCATCGTATTGAGTAGAAGTAAATAATGCTGGTTCTCCATTACCTGATCTTTCCCATCTATAATTTCCAGCAGATACGTTTTTAAATGACTCAGGAAGTGAATAGTAGTATTGAAAGTAACCCGTAAAATAGGCACTCAACAACATCTCTTTGGTTAAAGTCAAGTCAAAGTCGTAGGTATTATTTACATTAGACATAATTTGAGTACCTTGTGAATTAAAAGTACCAAAATCTCTATTAAAACCATAACTATGATATGTACTTGTAGTTAAATTACCAAATAACAGGAGCCTTCTATACACTTGTAATTCTCTATAATCACTAAATAAATCATACATTTCTCGAATCATTTTAAGATAAATAACAGCTCGTTCGTCATCAGCTTTTACAGGGCTATAAGATGATAAACTAATCTTTCCATATTCTGTTTTTAAAGCTTCTTCACCTTCTAGATCATAATAGATATGTATGTCGTGGTCTTTATAAAGATCATAAATAAGTTGACTAGCTTCAGTGGTTCCTTGTTCAATAATAGGAAACGGATCTCTACCATTGAAGTCAGATACCAAAACTTCTTCTTTTTCACATGATGTAAGTGAAGAAATTATTAATAACAGTGACATTAATTTTATTATATATTTCATAATTTTTTGTTTTAAAGTTAATTTAATTACCTTGGAGCAGCTACTATGCTTGGATTTACTTGAAGTTCACTTTCTGGTATTTGTAACACATAACGTGGATCATCTTGAAGTAAATGAGCTTCTCTACCATCATAACCAACTCTATCCATTGCTGGACGCGTAGTACGCTTCAAGTCAAACCAACGATGTCCTTCAAAACAAAGTTCTTTTCTACGTTCATTATATATAAAATCGATAAGCGATTCTTGTGTAAAATTTGCTACAGATAAATCTGTATAATACAAAGGATCAAACTTTTTAACTCTAAGCGTATTCAAATCGTTTACAGCTGATTGTAAATCTCCTTTTTCCGCATAAGCTTCTGCTCTATTTAACAAAACCTCTTCAGTTCTAAGCACTCTACTATGCCCCTGAAAACTCCCGTAGTAACCACTTGTAGCAAAAGGTGTATTTTCTCTATTTTTTATCAAATTTAATTTTGTATTACTTCTACCCCATATAACTCTATTATGTGTACCAATAAAGTAAAATCTTCTTACATCACCTGGCTCGTACAAATCAGCTAATTCTTTACTTACTGAAAAAGTAGTTGCAGTAGGCCAAATAGATAAAATAGGAATATTTTCATTTGCTCCGTTTCCAAAAAACACGTTAGAATTTTCTAAATCGGTATAATCTGTTCCAGTTCTAAACGTATTAAAATCAGCTTCATTAGCTTCATTATAGGTATCAGTAAGACCACTTAAATCAAAAATTGCAGGATTAAAATTTAAAACATCATTCGCTATTTCAATTGTTTTATCCCAGTTTTGCATATATAAAGCTACTCTAGATTGTAAGGCTGCAGCACTTTGAGCATCAAATAATAATTTGGTATATTTTTCAACAGGATTGGCTTCCATTAAATCGACAGCGCTTTCAAGATCTGACGCTATTAAATTGTATACTTCTTCAACTGTAGCTCTTGTGTAAGCTTTATCTTCAGCACCAGTAGAAGTTGTAATAGGAACTCCAAAGTCTGAACTTGCCGTAGCAGGATCGTAATGTTGACCATATAAATTAACCAAATAGAAATAAGAAAAAGCTCTTAAAGCATACGCCTCTCCTTTTAAATTATTTTTATAATCTTGCATGTCATCTCCAATTGTAACTGACGATGAATTATCTACATTCGTTATGATTAAATTAGCATAATAAATACTTTCATAAAGATTTGAAAATGCTATATCTGGTCCCATCACCTCTTCGTGCGATAAATCGAACATATAAGCACCCATATAAACATCTGATGCATCTGGTTTTCCAACACCTGAATTGTAACCATACATTTTATCATCTTCAAAAAAGCCTATATCATCTCCAAGAGCTTCAAGAAATGGCATAATTCTAAGATCTGTAACATACCCATAACTTAAAAGTTCTCTATAATCTGTTACAGTTGACGGGTTCAACTTATTTTGAGGAACCTCTTCAAGATATTTTTCACATGATACTGCTCCAAAAATGATTAGTACCATTGATATTCTTCGAAATATTTTATATATATTTTTCATGTTATTTTCAATTTTCATTATTAGAGATTTAAACTGATACCGAATGTAAATGTTTTTGGTAAAGGCAGAGAACCACCCCAAAAAGAAGTATTGAAGTTTGCTGTTTCTGGATCCATACCATTTAATCGTTTATCTGCTATCACAAATAAATTATCTGCCTGAAGCTTTAACACTAAGCTAGAAATACCTGCTCTGTCGGTTAAGGTTTTAGGTAAACTGTATTGAAGTAGTACATTTTTTAATCTTAAATAATCACCATCAATAACTTGAGCATCACTATTATTAAATGTGCTTCCTTCATAATACATTGCAATTCCATCTCCCAACCATGGGATATCTGCAAAACTTTCATCTCCTGGTTGTCTCCATCTGTTTGCTACTCCATTTCGTAAATTGTATTCATCTTGAATGTATTCCGAATCAAATGCAAGGTTTTGAAGTCTAATTTTATAGTCTAAACCTGCAACCAATAAAAATGATAATTGAAAGTTTTTATAATTAAACCTATTGGTAATACCCAATGTAGTTGTTGGAACTCTTGAACCTTCATAAACAAGTGCGTCTTGGTTATTTAATATTTCAGTAAAAAAGCCTTCACCTAAAACACTGTATTCGTCACCATCTTCATTTAAAAATAATGCAGCACCTTCTTCATTAATACGAGAAAAACGATAAGAATACATTGAGTTAATCGGCATTCCTTCTACAACTTCACCAACAGTATAAGTTGATGACAATAGACTAGCAACAGATGGTTCTATAAAAGACTTTGTTACTTCACTATCTGTTATTGATGCATTAATCCCTAAATTATACGTAAAATTATCATTATCTATAATTTTTGCATTGATACCTAAATCAATACCTCTATTCATTATATTCGCAAAATTCACTGCTTTATTTTGAAAACCTGTTACGCTAGATACATTTTTAAAAGAAATTAAATCGTTACCTAAGTCTTTAAATAAATCAATTGCACCAGACAATCTTCTATTAAAAAAAGCGAAATCAACTCCAAAATTAAGCGTTTCTGTAGTTTCCCATTTTAATTCAGGGTTTGCAGCTTGAATTATTTGTTGTTCTTGTAAGCTTGTAAATCTATTAGGTGCTAATGCCGTTGAAATAACTTGAGGTGAAGCTTCTTCCACAATATTACCTCTTAATCCATAAGATGCTCTAATAGAAAGTGCATCAATAAAATTAACATCGTCTAAAAAAGATTCTTGATCTATATGCCATTTCCCAGAAACAGACCAAAGTGGAAGGTATCTATAATCTGGATTAGAACCAAAAAGATTAGAACCATCAAAACGAATGTTCGCATTTAAAACATATTTGTTTTTGAACATTGAAGAAAAAGTTGCAAAATAAGATATAAATGATCTATCGTAAAGTGAACGAGATACGGTATTTCTTAGAATATTTCCATCTTCTTCAGATTCTTGTGGTTCATAAAATATTTTACCTCTGTCTTGAAAATATCCATAGTTTTGCGAATTAAACCCATCATAAACTACATTTCTAAATTCTGTACCAACCATTATATCCATAGACAAATCGTCTAGTACATTAAATTTTGTATTCACTGAATTTCTAATAAGGTAAGATTCTTGTGTAAAATTAGACTGGTTAAATATCCCCCCAAAAGGTAAGCTCGAATCTTCAATCTGTTCAGCAGATCCAGCACCTAAATTATAACCACGTAACGTTGCAACATACTTACTTGCATCTGTTGCATATTGTTGTGTTATACTACTTGAATAAGTATAACTCATAAGATTACTATAAGTTAACCAATCTGTAATTTTATAATCAAGATTTAAAGTAGATCTAATTTCATGTTGTTTTGAGTTTTGATTGGTTGTATTTTGCTCATGTAAGATATTATAATTATAATTCCCATAAAAATAATAACTCCCATCATCATTATAAGCAGGTAAAGATCTAGATGAAGAATATGCATGGTCAAAAGCATCGGTAGTATAGTTTTGCTCTCTATCTCTTTTAGATGCATTTAAAATAAGTCCAAAATTAATTTTATCAGAAAGCTCTGTATTAATTTTAGCCATTGCACTATAACTCTTATAATCTGTAACTTTATCTAACCCATTTTCACTTGTATGACTTAATGAGGCGTAATAATTACTTTTATCAGAACCTCCAGAAACACTAATATCACTAGTATTAGTTACAGCATTACGGAATAATAAATCGAACCAATCCACATTCATTTCTGATGTTTTTCTAATCCCTTCAATATATTCTTCTTCGCTTAATCCTCCTCGCATATATAAACCTTGATAGTATGCAACACCAACAGCACCATGCAATCCAATACCATCGTCAAGTAAACCAAAAGAAAACTCTGCACGCTCTTGTGAATTCATCAAATCAAAATCTTCATACGTTGGTCTAGGTTTAAAACCTGTTGTATGGTTAATCGAGATTCTAGGATGTCCAGTTTTACCTTTTTTTGTTGTAACTACAATTACACCATTTGCTGCTCTAGTACCGTAAATAGCTGTAGCCGAAGCATCTTTTAATATGGTAAGAGATTCAATATCATTAGGATTTACCCCACCAATTGAACTATTAAACGATTTTAAAAAGTCAGGATCATTCAATTCAGCTGGAGTTGCAGGCACACCATTTTCTAGCATAACACCATCTACTACCCAAATTGGTTCTGCATTTCCACTAAGCGTTGCAGTACCTCTAATTCTAATTCTTGGTGCAGATCCTGGATCAGCAGTAGAATTTACAACATCCACCCCTGCAATTTGACCTTGTAACATGCCTTCAACACTATTATTACCAACAACATCAATATCTTTCATTTGAACCACTGTTACAGCACTACTAGTTTCTCGTTTAGTTTTAACCTGATAACCATTAACTACAACTTCATTTAAAGACATGCTTGCCTCTTCTAAAACAGCATTTACAATATCACTGTCTCCAACAACAATTTTTTGTGTTACAAAACCAAGGCTAGAAAACTCTAAAGTCGCTTTTTTATCTTTATTTACAGCTATCTTATAATTCCCATCAAAATCAGCAGCCGTACCTTTTGCTACCGAAGACTCTAAATAAATAATAGTTGCACCCGGAATTGGTTGTCCACTTTCATCGGTTACTTTTCCTTTTATCAATACTGTATTTTGAGTTCTTTTTGATTCGTTATTTCTAATAGAAATGGTATTATCGTTATGAAAACCAACTTGATAATTACCATTTGATAAACTTAATTCCAATAAAGCATTAAGTTTTATTTTTCCCTTTACTAAATGAACTCTTGGAGCATTTTTAAACATGTCTTCTTGATAAATAAAGCTATAGTTTGTTTGTGCTTTTATTATTTCGAATACCTGATCTACAGTCACTGTTTTATCTACATCTACTACAATATTTTCGTTTTGCGAAAACAAATTAATAGGTGTACTGCTAAACACTGCTGTGCAAAACAAGAATATGAATGTTTTCATAAGATTTGTGATTAGTTTTTTTCTAAACAAAAAAGATTTGATCAATTTTATTTTCATAAATTTGTGTTTTAATTAGTTAGATTTTAGAGGGTTTCGAGGTCATTCACTTCTCACGGTTTAAAACTTCGAGCCCTTTTTTACTTTAGAATTACCTTTTGATTTTTTATTTCATAATCATTTATAATATTTGAATTTTTAATAGTTAATAAAATATACTCTATATTTTGATCCTTTCTAAAAAGACCAATAAACCTAGTTTCTTTTAATGATGTATTTTCAATTTCAACCTCTATATCATACCAGCGTTCCATTACTTTCATAATCTCTTCTAACGAACAACCCTTAAAACTAAATATGCCATTTTTCCATGATACTTGATCGTGTACATTTACTGTTGTAACCTCTATACTATTTGTAGCAATATCTACTATAGATTGTTGTGTAGGTATTAGTGCTACCGTGTCAAATTCATTAACTACTTTAACATTTCCTTCAACTAATGTGGTTAGAATTAAATGCTCTTCCTTATACGATTTTATATTGAACTCAGTCCCTAATACTTCTACTTCTTGTCCTTTAGTTAGTACTTTAAACTTCGCTCCGTTATAGTCTGAACTAGGAGTAACATCAAAATACGCCTCACCATATAATAATTCTACTTCTCGAGGTGCTCCATTTTTAAAAGCAATTGGATATTTTAATTTCGAATCGGAATTTAACCAAACCTTTGTACCATCTGCCAGCTCTAAATAAAATTCTCCCCCACGTGGAATTGTTAAATAATTATAAACAAGCTTTTCCGAAAGTGTATCAATTTCAGACTGGTACACTATTTTCTTACCATCTGAACTTACTTTATCATTTTTATATTCTTTTCCTCTTTCCAAAGCAACTGTTGAACCGTCTTCGAGAGTTAGTGTAGCCTTATTTATTCCAATAGAAATATTGTTATCAAATACTATTTCGGGTGTAGTGTGAGATTCGTTATTAGTTGTAGTTAAAAAATAACCCGTTGCAATTAAAAGAATAAGAACTGCTACGTATTTTAATTTTTTTATCTGAAATAATTGAATAACCTTAGTGGTATTCTTTTTAGTATCTATAGATTTTTTTACATTTTCATAAGCTTTATCTACATCATTTTTTAAGGTAGCTAAATTCAAATCATGATAATCTAAAATATATTTCTCAAACTCATCTTGATTCTTACTTTCCTCAAGCCACTTGTATAACAACTCCAGCTCTTCTTCTGTAATTGTATTTACTATAAATTTTGTTATTATTTTTTTCAAAATTAAATACTTATTTAGGTGATTACGTATATTATTACTTATAAAAAAAATAAAACCCCTAAAAAAATTCACGCTTTTTGTTAAATATTTGAGAATTATTTAACAAATCCAGGTTTTAACCTAATTTTATTCAATAAAAAAAGCCGCATACTTTACATAAACACAACTGTTTATGAATAATTATTTTGAAAACTAAAATTATTTATGAATAAAAAATGAATTTTGTAAAACTTTTAGCCTTTAATACGATAATCGTAATAACTAGTCATCCCTGTGCTTTATACTAGCAAATTATTGCATATTCAAACATTTGTTTATACTATTGTTTCTTTTTTCTACAATACATTTAAAAAATATTCATGTTAGGTTAAATATTAATATATGAATGAACTTGAAGTAACTAAAGCGTTAAAAAATGGTGATGAAAACGCCTTTAGACAGCTATTTGATTTATATTATGATAGGTTAGTTGCTTATATTGTTACTTACACTAATGATAAAATGAGTTCTGAAGATATTGTACAACAAGCCTTTATTGACCTATGGAATGCTAAGGATAAATTAGAAGAATTCAAATCACCTAAAAGCTATCTTTATACCATTGCTTACAATAGATTTATTGACAGTATTAACTCCAATAAACGCCATAATAAATTATTAGATGTTATTTACGAAAAAGCTTTAAGAGACAGAATAGAGGAGGATAATGAAGTACTGGAACAACGCATTGTTAAAATGAAGAAAATTATTGAAACCTTACCTCCAAAATGTAGGAAAACTCTTGAAATGAATAAAATTAATGGACTTAAATATAAAGAAATTTCAGAAATAATGGGAGTTTCTATAAAAACCGTAGAATCTCAAATGAGTTTGGCTTTTAAAAAAATACGTAAAGGTTTTGAAAGTGAAAACTTGTATTTATTTCTTCTGCATTTATTAAAAAAGGAATAGTTAATAATCAAGTTTAGCTTAACCAGTGTATTTTAATTAAGGAGTTAAGTAACAGATTGCCGCAGTTGTGTTTTCATTGCATTACAACACGCCTTCGCAATGACGGGTTTTAAGTAACGTCATCCCGAACTTGTTTAGCTGTGTCCGCCATCCTGAACTCGATTCGGGATCTCATGAACTTAACTAGATGATGATTAGAATTTCATTTCACTTGTTCATTTTTACTCATCCCATTATTATTTGTTTTTGTATTCGTGATGCGCTACGCAGTTCCATCGATGAAAAACGAAATCGACAATAGGAGATTCACGAACTCTAAATAAATAATAAGGCAGGCGTGAGCTAAACAAAAAAATCTAGTCTGATGATAATTTAATTGAATCTTACGGAAGCTCAGCAGTCGACGCCAGACTCCAAGCGCCAGCTGGCCTGTTCGGTAAAAGTGTTCACTGAACATTTTCTTAACCCTCCATCCTCTTTGGCTTACTCATTCTGCTTCACTTCCTTAGATTGCTACTTAAATTCTCATAGGACGTTTTTAAATTCGTCATCCAGTAATGACGAGCTATAATGAATTCCGTCATTGCGAGGAAGGTACGACCGCGGCAATCTCTTGAAATTAACTAGATGATGATTGGGGTTCTTTAGTGGCAGATTGCCGCAGTTGTGTTTTCATTGCATTACAACACGCCTTCGCAATGACGGGTTTTAAAGTAACGTCATCCCGAACTTGATTAGCTCCGCTGAATCTTCGATTTCGGGATCTTATGATGTTAGTGGAAATACTTAAACATTTTTTTTATTTTACCTTATTTTTCATTTTTTCCATCGATGAAAAAACGAAACAAAAAAATCTAGTCTGATGATAATTTAATTGAATCTTACGGAAGTTACGCAGTCGACGCCAGACCGCTACGCTTTTTGGCTTACTCATTCTGCTTCACTTCCTTAGATTACTACTTAAATTCTCATAGGACGTTTTAAATTCGTCATCCTGAACTTGATTCAGGATCTCATGAACTTAACTAGATGATGATTGAGGTTTCTAGATACAGATTGCCGCAGTTGTGTTTTCATTGCATTACAACACGCCCTCGCAATGACGGATTTTAAGTAACGTCATCCCGAACTTGATTAGCTATGTCCGTCATCCCGAACTTGGTTCGGGATCTTATGATATTAACTAGGAACATGATTTTAGTTTGATTGAAGCAGATGCTGAAAAAAATTCAGCATGACGTACGTTACAAACAAATGCTGAAACCGTATGTACACTAACACCATAATAAAATAACATTTTTAATTTATAAACCTGTTAATTTTTCAGAAGCTGAGTATGGATTCCTGCCGGAATTTATCTTGAGCGGAGTCGAAAGGCAGGAATGACATCTATATTTTGAATTATGATAAAATTTAAAAAGTCAATAACAATTGTAATAACGGAATAAAGTTTAACCCGGCATATCGAAGGTGTATCGTAAAATATGAAGTGAAATCGCAGATTCACGAACACAAATAATAAAATAAAAAGGGATAGTGAGTAAGACATCGTAAAATTTTAGATAGCCTGCCTTGAGCCGAGTCGAAAGGTTTGAGCCAAACCGATTATACTCGCTTACTTAATTTTTAAAGGCGAGTTCCTAAAATTTAGATGTTGAGCAAAATATTTAGATACAGTTTCGTAAGCCTAGATTTTTTGGTTCGTTTTTTATCAATGAAAAAATGAACAAATAAACAAATGATTTGATTTCATTAGAAAAAGATGCTGAAACCGTAGGTTCATGAACACTAATAATAAAATAAAAAGGAATAGTGAGTAAACTAGTTCAGCATGACGGTGAGTACAAACAACTACCAAAATCTCAACTTTACAAACATAAACATAGCTAAAATGTTGAAAATGTTAATTAATCACTATAAAATGTTAGAAGAAAGTCAAAATTGGCATTATATAAAGAATTAATTTAGCACCAATGCTGCAACGAAGCAGCAGGTTAAACATTAGAATCATGGTTTATTTGAAATCTATGGAACGTCGCAATCCGCAAGACGTAAACGCGGACAACAAATTTTATGCTAAAGCTATTTCTCAAGGAGTAATAGATTTTGAAAGATTAGCATATTTAGTATCCAACCAATGTACAGTTCGTGAGTCGGATTGTTATGCAGTGCTACGTGCATTAGAACATAACATTATGGACGAACTGAAACAAGGGAAGGTTGTACAACTCGGTAGTATCGGGAATCTTCAAGTAGGAGTATCTTCTAGAGGAGAGACTACTCCGGAGGAAGTAAGTGCAAATTCTGTTAAAAAAGCGCATATCAATTTTAGACCTGGTTCTAATTTAAGAGATATGCTAGATGTTATGAAATACAAAATAATTGCTGGTTAGGACCCTAATTATTGAGTAGTATTTTTTAAGAAAATCCCGAGTTGTTTCCGCAGCTTGGGTTTTTTTATGCCCAAATTTCAGCTATATTTATTAGTATAAATCTAAAAATCTATTTAATAATTACCATTATTTATACTAATAAATCTTTTGAACTATTAGTATCTTTCTCTAAATCTATTTAATAAATAAAAAATCTATTAGTATCTTTTTTAAAACGCACTCAAATTCTTAAAAAAGTGAAAAATACAGCTGTTTTTTGCTATTATACGGCTGTTTTCAATTAAAAAAGCACTAAAAATCAAGCATTTTAGCACTTATAAAATAAATGTTATAGGTGATTTACTAACATTTATATGTTGTTTATTAACATTTAAACGACTTTCCTACCTGATTACACAAATATTAAGACATAAAAAAACTCAATAATTCACGGTTAGGACCCTAATCATTGAGTTGTATTTTTTAAGAAAATCCCGATTAGTTCCCGCTAATCGTAAAATTTAATACAGTAAAAGTAATCTATAACATCGGTACTGACAATTTTTAGTGGTATTATTTTTTATACGTTTTAAGGAGGTTTTTGGTTTTGGGTTTTGGCCTTTGTTGTTGATTTTGGCTATTGGCAACCGTCATCCCGAGGTTCTTTTACTTCTGTCCGTCATCCCGAATTTGCTTAGCTGTGTCCATCATCCTGAACTTGATTCAGGATCTCATGATGTTAACTAAATGATGATTGAGGTTCTTTAGGGACAGATGCTGAAACGAGTTCAGCATGACGTACGGTAGAAGCAGATGCTGAAACCGCAGATTCACGAACACCTTAATAAAATAACATTTTTAATTTATAAACCTGTTAATTTTTCAGAAGCTGAGTATGGATTCCTGCCTCCGCAGGAATGACATCTATATTTTGAATTATGATAAAACTTAAAAAGTCAATAACAATTGTAATAACGGAATAAAGTTTAACCCGGCATATCGAAGGTGTATCGTAAAATATGAAGTGAAAACATCGTAAAATTTTAGGCTGTTTGAGCCAAACCAATTATACTAGCTTACTAAATTTTTAAAGGCGAGTTCCTAAAATTTAGATGTTGAGCAAAATATTTAGATACAGTTTCGTAAGCCTAGATTTTTTGGTTCGTTTTTTATCAATGAAAAAATGAACAAATAAACAAATGATTTGATTTCATTAGAAAAAGATGCTGAAACCATAGGTTCACGAACACAATAATAAAATAACATTTTTAATTTATAAACCTATTAATTTTTCAGAAGCTGAGTATGGATTCCTGCCTCCGCAGGAATGACATCTATATTTTGAATTATGATAAAATTTAAAAAGTCAATAACAATTGTAATAACGGAATAAAGTTTAACCCGGCATATCGAAGGTGTATCGTTAAATATGAAGTGAAATCGCAGATTCACGAACACAAATAATAAAATAAAAAGGGATAGTGAGTAAGACATCGTAAAATTTTAGATAGCCTGCCTTGAGCCGAGTCGAAAGGTTTGAGCCAAACCAATTATACAATTTACTAAATTTTTAAAGGCGAGTTCCTAAAATTTAGATGTTGAGCAAAATATTTAGGTAAAGTTTCGTAAGCCTAGATTTTTTTGTTTCATTTTTTCATCGATGGAAAAATGAACGGGTGATTTGATTTCTTTAGTGGCAGATGCTGAATCAAGTTCAGCATGACGTACGCTACAAACAAATGCTGAAACCATAGGTTCACGAACACTTTAATAAAATAAAAAGAAATAGTGAGTAACTAAATTCAGCATGACGGTTTTATTTTGATTTAGTTTTTTAAGCAACAGATTGCCGCAGTTGTGTTTTCATTGCATTACAACACGCCTTCGCAATGACGGGTTTAAAGTAACGTCATCCCGAACTCGATTAGCTCCGCTGAATCTTCGATTTCGGGATCTTATGATGTTAGTGGAAATACTTAAACATTTTTTTTATTTTACCTTATTTTTCATTTTTTCCATCGATGAAAAAACGAAACAAAAAAATCTAGTCTGATGATAATTTAATTGAATCTTACGGAAGTTACGCAGTCGACGCCAGACCGCTGCGCTCTTTGGCTTACTTCCTTTGCTTCACTTCCTTAGATTGCTACTTAAATTCTCATAGGACGTTTTAAATTCGTCATCCAGTAATGACGAGTTATAATGAATTCCGTCATTGCGAGGAAGGTACGACCGCGGCAATCTCTTGAATTTAACTAAATGATGATTAAAATTTCATTTCACTTGTTCATTTTTCCATTGATGAAAAACGAACCAAAAAATCTAGTCTGATGATAATTTAATTGAATCTTACAGAAGTTACGCAATCGACGCCAGACTCCAAGCGCCAGCTGGCCTGTTCGGTAAAAATTTTCACTGAACATTTTCTTAACCCTCCATCCTCTTTGGCTTACTCATTCTGCTTCACTTCCTTAGATTGCTACTTAAATCCTCATAGCACGTTTTTAAATTCGTAATCCCGCACATTTTTAAAAGATGGTAAAAACTCATAAAAAAAACCAAGCGAATGCTTGGTTTTATATATAATTTACTCTTATCATAAAATAAGAATACAGCAATACCTCTAAAAAATACCTCTTGAAGAAAGTTTTAAAAATCCTCCAAAATTTACGGGTCTATACGTTCCGGTATCAAAAGCTGCACCCATTGTAATTTCTATAGGAAATATAGGTATTTTTGGGATGGTTACTTCTAACAATCCTGAAATTTGATTAGGTGTATCTACATACTCGCTACCAAACCAACCGTAATAAGTTGTACTGCTAAGTAAGGCTTTATAAAACGTATTTTTCACCATTCCTTTTACCCCAATATTAAAAGCTAAAAAACGATTGTCTCCAGTAATAACTCCTTGAGTAATTCCTTCTTCATTTACTGGTTTTGTAGTAAAATACGGCGACCCAATGGTGTTTCCAAAGTAAGTCCAACCAGATTCATATACCCAATTATTAAAATAATTATCCATTCCACTTGCGGCATGAAAACCAAATTCATCGGTATAATGTGGATCGTCGCCACTTGCATGTTTTGTATACGTTACTTCTGCCAATACATGCGAAATAAAAGCTTCCGGTTTTTTAAGATCTACAAAAACTCCATACAAAGCATCGGGATAATTCATTAATTCACGACCTGATCTATCTTCAAATGGATGCGACCAATAGAAGTTCCAATTATATTGATTTCCTTTATAATTAAATTGTAATAAATAAGAACCTAATTGATTTCCTATAACATTAATTTGATCACCTCCTGTAGCGTCACTTCCTCCAGAACTTCCCGAAATTACACGTAGGTAATTTTTAAATCCTGAGGGTTGTTTGCCATATTTTGAAGATGTCCCAGCCCATTGTGCATAATGATTTAACCCTGTAATCATTTCTAACTTAGACGATAATTTTGACTTTAAATACAAACTTTTAATATGCAAGCGTGCATCTGCAACCATTCGCTTATCATTTAAAAAATAATCGCCATAGTTTCCTTTTACCGAAAGCCATTTTTTTGCAAAAGGAAGTTTTACAAAATTTATTAATCTTAAATTGTATCCTGGATACGAACGTGCATTTGTAGCCATAGTAATAGAACCATTAGAAGAAGATAACCCTTCCCAAAGCAAATCTTGATGCTTTACTCCTACTGTTAATTCCCAGTTTTTATACTGTAAACCACCGTACAATTCATTTATAAATAGGTTATTTTTTGAAACATCATTTCCTCCTATAATTGATGCTTTATAGTTAAATGTTAACTGATTTGTTAACCTGTTATAATTTGATGCTATACTGGCATCTACCAATCCATAACTAGCAGCATCTGGAATGGTTCCAAACCTATTTGCTACCATCCAAAATGGCATACTTTCAGCAGTTGCAACACCTGAATTTAATGCTAACTCATATTCAATACCAGCGTTTTGTGCATTTATTTTTACACAAAACATCAATGTTACAACCGCTAAAAATAGTTTAAATTTCACAATCACTTATTTTTTAAAAATTCCTTTCCATATAGATTTTTTAGAATCATCTTCACCATAGCCATAACCATATCCGTAGCCGTAACCTTGTTTTGGATCGGCGCCATTCATTACAAGTGCCATATTAGGCAAACGTTTTTCCTTGTTTAATTTCTTTGGAATCTTTAACAAACGTTTATCAAGGTAATTTGCACGTACCACATAAATAAACAAATCTGCATTGTTTTTACTTAATAATAAGGTATCTGTAACCACACCAACCGGAGCTGTATCTACTATAACATAATCGTAATGTGTTTTTCCGTATTCTAAAATTTCTTCAAAACGACCATTCATTAATAATTCAGCAGGATTAGGTGCTATAATTCCAGAATGTATCAAATCGAAATTAGTAGTTTCTACCTTGTAAATAATGTCTTTTACTTTTAATGAACTCAACATTAAAAAATGACTTAAGCCCTTTTTGTCTGGTATTTTTAAATATTCTGCAAGTTTCGGTTTTCTAATATCTGCACCAATTACCAATACTTTTTTATTGGATAAGGCCAATACTTCGGCTAAATTTATGGCAACAGTTGTTTTACCTTCTCCAGCAACAGTAGATGTAACAAAAACTACTTTTGAAGCTTCTTTTGTATCAGCAAGCATAAAATTAACATTGGTACGCAATAAACGAAACGCTTCAGCCTTTCCATCTCTTTGTGTTTCTTGTACTACTGGTGCTTCCCCTGGTTTACTCTCTGGTATTTCTCCTAAAATAGGAGCTTTAAATACAGCTTCAACATCTTCAAAAGTATGTACCTTATTATCAAATAAAAATATTAGATAAATAATTACAAATGGAATTAAAAATCCTAATAGTAAGGCCGCCAAATACACAATTTTAGTTTTTGGTGACACTGGTATTTTACTTCCATACGCTTTGTCTATAATTTTAGCATTTGGTGTAGTTGCCGCTAAACTTATTGCATTTTCTTCTCTCTTTTCTAATAAATACAAGTACAAGGTTTCTATAATTTGCTGTTGACGTTGTATGTCTCTATATTCTCGTTCTTGTTTTGGAACAGAGGTAATCTTAGAATTTAAACGGTATTCTTGTCGTTGTGCATCTTTTAATGAAATGTTTAAAGACGATTTTAAATTCACCAAACTTTGTTGAATACTTGCTCTTAATTTCGATAATTGTTCTTCTAAGTTTAATAAAATTGGGTTTAATTTACCCGAACTGTTTAAAATACGGTTGTACTCTAATAACAATTCGTTATACTGCATGGTATTTTGATTGGTATTTTCATCTGCCAATCCTAAATTTGCTGGTATCAACTCTTTATCGTTGCTATTTACATACGATGCTACATAGTCTGCCAATTTTAATTGCGTATTTAGCTCTACAATTTTTTGCTCAATACTATTATTTGTATTTAAAATTAAACCAGACTCGGTGGTAATATCTGTAAGCTTATTGTCTGTTTTAAATTCTTCTACGCCTTTATCTACCAGCGACAAATCTTTTGAAATTACTTCCAAACGGTCGTTTATAAAAACATCGGTATTTTTGGCTACAGCGCTTTTATCTTCTATGGCTGCTTTATTGTACTGTTCTACTAAATAATCTATAATTTCGCGTGCTTTTTTATTGATACCATCTTGCATGGTTAAATTTACCAAGCTCGATTTTTTATCGTTGGCAGCAATATTTACACGCCCTCTATAACTATCAACCACATTTTCTAAAGGTGCAATTGCAACAATAATTTCTTCATCTAAATAAGCATTTGTAGTATTTTTAGGGGTTACTGTAAATGCTCCAAAATCGGTAGTAACACGTTCTCCAAAATTATGAGTTTTACTTTCCTGCCCTTCTGCACTAATTAATTTAAAAGAAGTATTCGTCAGTTTTTTAATATTAAAAACGGTATCTAATTGGTATAAAGTAGAATCTTTTATAAAAAAGTTTATTTTAAAAGGAACAGCATCGCCATACAATTCTACATCACGTACGTTTCCTTTATAGCGGTAAGAGATATTTAATTTTAAATCTTTTACCACACGTTCCATTAGACTTCTGGATCTTAAAATTCCAATTTCATTGTCTAAATTAGATTTTGAACCTCCAAAAACGCCTAAATCTTCAAAGGCGGAAAGTTCTGAAGACATCCCTCCATTATTTTCATCATCAATTAAAATTGTTGAAGAAACCTCATATTGTTTTGGGGTATATCGTAAATAAATAAAGGCAACAAAAAGCGCTACTACTCCTCCTACTATAAACCATTTGTAGTAAGCCAAGTACTTTTCAAACACTTCACGAAAATTAATAATATCATCGTCATCATCTAAATAAACGAAGTCGAAATTCTTTTTATCTTGCATAATCGGTACTTTTTTAGCGTGTAAAAATTGCTATTAATGAAATTAATGTTGAAATTGTTGACAGAAAAATCCCTGTATTAGATCCCACTGCCGAAGAGTTGATTTTTGTTTTATTTGGTTCTACATACAAAGCATCATTTTGTACTAAGTAAAAATAAGGCGACTCAAATAATTTTTTATCCGTTAAATCTATGGTTGCTATTGTACGTTCTCCTTTGTGCTCACGTACAAGTGTTACCGTTTGTCGTTTTCCTTGTATTAGTAAGTCACCTGCCAAGCCCAATGCTTCTAAAATGGTAATTCGCTCTGTTTCTATAGTATAAACTCCAGGGCTTTTTACATCTCCTAAAACTGATATTTTAAAATTTATAAGTCGTACATTCACCGTTGGATTGATTAAATGATCTACCAATAAGGTTTTAATATGTTCCGATAATTGTGTAGTGGTATAGCCTGTAACTTTTAAGGTTCCCAATACCGGAAAATTAATTTCCCCTTTTGCATTTACCAAATAAGGCAACTGTTTTGGTGTTCCATATCCCTGAGCTGTTTCATATAAATTAAAAGGAACTGCTGCTTCTTGATTTATTGTTGAAATATGAATGTTTAATAAATCTCCAGGCTCTAAAACTGGTTCGTAATTTTGAAGCGTTTTAAGATCTGTTGTGGTTTCTCCCTTGTTAAAATAAACCATTTTATCAGATGACACACAAGAGCTTAAAAACAGTAGTACTCCTGCTGTTATAAAGAATTTAAAACATTTTTTTTTCATTATTTTCTATTTATTTACTTATCTATTATATTATTATTTGTGTTTATTTTTTTAAAAATGCAATGATACAAAGTTATGTGTTATTTGTAAAATCTTAACGTCATGAGCATCTGTTCCTAATGAAATACTAATTAAACTCTTAGTTTGTTTCATGAGATCCTGAAATCGAAGATTCAGCGGAGCTAAATAAATTCAGGATGACGAGATGTTATAAAAACCGTCATTGCGAGTGAAATGCAATGGAACGCGGCAATCTGTTACTTAAAAACTAAATCAAAATAAAACCGTCATCCCAAAGTCCTTTCGGGATCTTATGTGGTAATCTAAATTTTGTTTAATATTCTAACTTTTTTCATTTTCTCTGTTCATTTTTTTCATTGATAAAAAAACGAACCAAAAAAATCTAGTCTGATGATAATTTAATTGAATCTTACGGAAGTTACGCAGTCGACGCCAGACCGCTACGCTTTTTGGCTTTCTCCCGTTGCTTCACTTCCTCAGATTGCTACTTAAATTCTCATAGGACGTTTTTCAATTCGTCATTGCGAGTGAAATGCAATGGAACGCGGCAATCTGTTACTTAAAAACTAAATCAAAATAAAGCCGTCATGCTGAATTTGATTACTCACTATTCCTTTTTATTTTATATTAAAGTGTTCGTGAACCTATGGTTTCAGCATCTTAACTGCTTATATCGTACGTCATGCTGAACTTGATTCAGCATCTGTTCCTAATGAAATACTAATTATATTCTTAGTTTAATTTCATGAGATCCCGAATCGAGTTCGGGATGACGTTCTTTCACTTTGTCATGCTGAACTCGTTTACTCACTATTCCTTTTTATTTTATTATTGGTGTTCGTGAACCTACGGTTTCAGCATCTTAACTGCTTGTATCGTACGTCATACGTCATGCTGAACTTGATTCAGCATCTGTTCCTAATGAAATACTAATTATACTCTTAGTTTGTTTCATGAGATCCCGAATCGAGTTCGGGATGACGTTCTTTCACTTTGTCATGCTGAACTTGATTACTCACTATCCTTTTTTATTTTATTATTAGTGTTCGTGAACCTATGGTTTCAGCATCTTAACTGCTTGTATCGTACGTCATACGTCATGCTGAACTTGATTACTCACTATTTCTTTTTATTTTATTATTGGAGTTCGTGAACCTATGGTTTCAGCATCTGTTCCTAATGAAATACTAATTATATTCTTAGTTTGTTTCATGAGATCCCGAATCGAGTTCGGGATGACGAGATATTATAAAAACCGTCATTGCGAGTGAAATACAATGGAACGCGGCAATCTGTTACTTAAAAACTAAATCAAAATAAAACCATCATGCTGAACTCGTTTACTCACTATTCTTTTTTATTTTATTATTGGTGTTCGTGAACCTATGGTTTCAGCATCTTAACTGCTTGTATCGTACGTCATACGTCATGCTGAACTTGATTCAGCATCTGTCTCTAATGAAATACTAATTATACTCTTAGTTTGTTTCATGAGATCCCGAATCGAGTTCGGGATGACGTTCTTTCACTTTGTCATGCTGAACTTGATTACTCACTATCCTTTTTTATTTTATTATTAGTGTTTGTGAACCTACGGTTTCAGCATCTTAACTGCTTGTATCGTACGTCATACGTCATGCTGAACTTGATTCAGCATCTGTTCCTAATGAAATACTAATTATATTCTTAGTTTGTTTCATGAGATCCCGAATCGAGTTCGGGATGACGAGATATTATAAAAACCGTCATTGCGAGTGAAATACAATGGAACGCGGCAATCTGTATCTAGAAACCTCAATCATCACCTAGTTAAGTTCATGAGATCCTGAAATAAATTCAGGATGACGAGATGTTATAAAAACCGTCATTGCGGGATTCTCAAAACGCATTTTCATCTCTTTTAAATAGCATTTGCCATACTGTTAAAAATATTATTTTAATATCTAAAAACAAGGTCCAATTTTCTATATACCAGATATCGGCTTCGGCTCTATTTGCCATATCTTGTACTTTTTTGGTTTCACCTCTGCATCCTGTAACTTGTGCCCAACCGGTAATTCCTGGTTTTGCAAAATGACGCACCATAAATTTATGTACTACTTTTCTATACGATTCTGTATGTTTTAACATATGTGGTCTTGGACCTACAACAGACATATTACCCAACAATACGTTATAAAATTGTGGCAATTCGTCTAAACTAGTTTTACGTAAAATTCTTCCTATTGAAGTTACTCGTGCATCATTTCTTGTGGCTTGTTTTGCATCGGCTTCAGCATTTACAGTCATACTTCTAAACTTATAACATTTAAAGGCTTCTCCATCTTTTCCCGAACGCATTTGACTAAAAAATACCGGTCCTTTACTGTTTAATTTAATAAGTAGTGCTAACAATGGAAACAACCATATTCCTATAAAAATTAAAACAAACAAAGAAAATGCTATATCAAATAATCGTTTTATAATTCTGTTCGATAAACTTTCTAACGGTTCGTCTCGTAAACGTAATGTTGCAATATTATTAATATAACTTATATAAAATTTTTGAAATAAATAGCCCGAAAAATTCGGCATTATATGAACTCTCATTAAATTATTATCTGCATAAGCAACGTACTTATTTAATAAATACGATTTGGTTGTTGGTAAGGATATAAATAATTCATCTATCTCTTCAGTTTCTAAATACGAAAATAAAGCTTCATCGTTTCCTTTATGATAAGCTAAAAATTCTTTTGAAGGTGCTTCATCAGAAAAAATACTTTTTATTTTATACCCATTTTCAGGAGGTAATAAAACTTTTTGTATCAACTGTTCTACTTTGGCATTAAACCCTAAAATTGCCACAGTTCTGTAGTTTTTTCCACCTCGCCTGTACGATTTAAGCAAGATTGTTAACATAGTATGCCAACAAATATGCGCCACTGCAAACAATGCCATATAGCTAAAGTAAAACACGCGTGAAATACCATAGCCTTTAATAACAAATAAAAATGCGGCTCCTAATACAACAAATAGCACAAGGGCTTTAAAATCTTTTGCAACTATTTTATCTAAATATATAACTCTAGGCATATCATACATTTTTAAATAAATAGTTAAAAAGCCCCACACTGCTACACTTCCAAAAAACAATAACACATACAGTTCTTTATTTGGAAAAAAACCATCAAAAATAAAATATCCTGCTGTAAAATAAGCATTAAACAGCAACAATACATCCATTAAAAATGCAGGAATAGGTAAGTATTTCATTTTTCCTTTTGTCATAGCTTTCTGTTTTAAATTAATATTTATTTAAATAAGGCTTGTAATTTTTCTTTAAACACATAGTAGATAAATTGAGTATTTCCAATTAAATACCTGCGCCACATACGTTTTGGTTCTTTTAACAATCTAAACAACCACTCTAAACCCAAATTAAGCATCCATTTTGGTGCGCGTTGCACATTACCAGCATAAAAATCGAATACTGCTCCTATAGAACATATAACAGTTGCGTTTATAGTATTTTTATGTTTATACACCCATTTTTCTTGTTTTGGGGCTGTCATACCAACAAATAAAATATCTGGAGAAAATGCATTTACTTGGGCAAGCATTTCGTTATTGTCTTGTTGGGTAAATACTGTTTTATAAGGTGGTGAATATGTAGCTACTTTTATATTTGGAAATTCTTGTGAAAGCTTCTTTTTTATAATTTCTAAGGTGTTATTAGAAGCACCTAAGTAAAAAACTTTTTGTTCTTTTTTATTTGCTTGTTCTAATAAATACTGGTGGATATCCCAACCTGCAATTTTTGTAATTTTTTTATTGGCCAATAGTTTTGCTGCCAATACAATACTTGTACCATCTGGCAATAAAACATCTCCACTAGTTAATACCTCTGCAAAATGCGGATCTTGTTTTGCTACGCAATACGAATACGCATTAATGGTGTTGATTATACACTTACTTTCTGTATTTATTGTAGCAAGTGATGCACTAAAAACACTGTTTTTAATTGTTTGGGTTAAATTCATTAAAAAAGAAGATTGTTAATTAAGTAGGTTACTATATAATTGTTCTAAGGTATTTAAATATACTTTTGAACTATATCTGTTTTGAACTTTTTCAAATCCATTTTTACCGTACTGTTCACAAAGTACATTATCATTCCATAATTTTTCAATACAGCTAGCAAGTGAATTACTATCATTAGGTGAAAATAAGATACCATTAAAATTATGTTCAATAATTTCGGGATAACCCGCCATATTTGGTGCTATAATTGGTAATTTATGTGCCATCGCCTCTGGAAATACCATGGGAAAACCTTCATACCAAATACTTGATAACACAAAAATTTTAGCGTTTTTATAAAATTTTGCTAATTCTTGCTGATTTAACATTCCCTTAAAAATAACATTTTTAGGAATAACTAATTGATCCTTAAATTCTTTACTACAAAAACCAGCAAATTTAAATTTAACATGCGGTAATTTACTTGCAGCTTCTAATAATAATGGCACGCCTTTTTCTGGACTTATTCTACCAGCAAATGCAACATAATTTCTTTCTTTAATATTTACATCAAAATCTTTTATCTCTTTATTATATGAATTTGATAAAATTTTACATTTGTCACTCTGAAAACCATTACTTACTAATTTCATTTTTTGAAACTCCGTTAAGCATAAATATATAGCCACGTTATTTTTATAATATTCATTTTTTCGCGCCCAAAAATTCCGTAAAGCATAGCCTACACTTTTAAAAATACTGTTTTCACAATTATTAGAAATACAATTTAACTCTTTACTTTTCCCTGTACACTTTTCACAAATTTCTCCTTTTGAAAAAAATAAGCCATTTGGACATAATAAGCGGTAATTATGCACTGTCATAACAATAGGTATCCCCATTTTTTTAATAACAGGTAAAATAGCTGGTGATATTAACGGATATAAATTATGAATATGTACAATAGTAGGCTGTTCTTTTTTAATTAGTGACTTTATTTCCCTTATGGTTTTTTGATTGTAAAGTGCTGTAAAAAAAGACTTTAATTTACCAAATCTTATAGTAGGTATTTCTGCGCTACTTCTAAAATAAGTAATTACTTTATAGCCTTTACTTTTTAGCAAATTAATTTGAGCTTCTACAACAGCTTCTTCACCACTATAGCTGGTATATTTATTATGTATGATTAGTATTTTCAAATTTTAATTATTTTAAATAAATTGAATTATACCCTTTTAACATTATGTCAAATGAAAAATTTTCTTCTGCATAATCAAAAGCTTCTTCTTTCATTTCATCAAGATTGTAATTTTTTGCAACAATATTATCAAAAATTGTTAGTAAAGATGATGACTCTTTTAAATTAAAGTTTAAAGGCCAATCTTTAGGTAATGTTTCAGACAAACCAGGTGCTTTGGCAGCAATAACAAGAACTTTAGAAAAAGACGCTTCAATAGAGGTTAATACAAGTCCTTCAAAACGAGATGGCATAATCATAAAATCAAAAACATGCATCTTATTTGCTATATTTGGTATAGCATTATAAAGCTGAATATTATTTTGTTCTTTAGATAAAGAGACTATTTCATTATAATAAGTACCATTACCTACAATATGAAATTCAAAATTTTCTTTATATCTACTATTTATTTCTTTTATCCGTTCAATTAAAATATCTATACCTTTTTGATATTCAAACCTACCACAAAACAAAATATTGAACTTTTCTTTTTTTATCTTAAAATCTGAAATTCCTTTACTAGGTATTTTGCACCCATTGTATATAACATTCTTATTTATTGAAATAGGAAGTTTATATTTTTTTCGTAATTGAATATATGCCTCTAAAGAAGCTTCAGAAACCCCAACAATACAATCATCTATAAAAGTACTTTCTGTAAATTTACCAATTCTGTTATGTGTAGACCATAATTGTGTATTATGTATAGTTCTCACAATTTTTATTTGTTTTAATCCTATAAGTTTTCTTAATTTTAGTGTACTTGCTAAAACAAAATCTGGTAAATCTGTATGTGAGTGTATTATTGCAGGTTTTTCCTTTAACAATAGCAAAAAAAGCTTAATTGGAGCAACTAATAGACTTAATCTTTTAGAACCTTTAAACAAAGTTTTAAATCGAATGTTCTTATTTTTTAAATCTTCTCTTAAAGATAACGCATAGCTACTTTTAGTATTAAAAAGCTCTATAATAACAAATTCAAAATTATCTGGACTATTTTCGACTAAATTTATAGCTACATTTTCTGCACCACCTAAATTAATAGATGTAATTAAATGATAAATTTTTATTTTAGATTTAACCATTTTTAATAATTTCTAATACAGCTTTATTAATAGAATCTGCATGACTTTTGGGGTTAAATTTAGTTTCTATAGGTTTTATACATTCTGCCTGAATATTTAAACGTTGATTACTAAACCAATCTTTAATTTTATAAGTCATATCTTTAAAATCACCATATCTATACAACAAACCGTTTTTATTTGGATTAATAGATTCTACCTCAGGATTTTGAAAACTAAAATTATCATGTGTTACTACAGGTATTCCATAAGAAAGTGCGTGTATACAATTTAAACCAACATTCCCTGGGGAAACCATTACATCTGAAATTAATAAAAATTTAGCAATCTCTTTTTCTTCATATAATTCACCTGTAAAATAAACCTGATCTTTTAGTTTATTTTTATCTATATATTCAATTAAATTAAATTTTTCAGGTCCATCTCCTATAATAATACAATTTAGCTTTAAACCAACTTTATTCAATTCTAACATTGAATTTATAATCTCATCAACCTTTTTATTTTCAAGAAGCCTCCCAATAAAAACAATAGTTTTATAATTCTCTTTAAAAATAGATGTTTTAAATGTTTCTAAGTTATCAGGATTCTGTAATAACTCTGTTTTTACTTTTTTTTGGACTGAATAATTTAAAGAATTTCCTATTACAAAAATTTTTTTTGAAGAAAAGCCTTCGGACACCATTACATTTTTTGAGAAATCACCATATAATATTAGACCATGAGGTAAATATTTAAAAAAAAATATTCTAATTTTTTTTTTAATTCCTACATCTGTACCTTTTAATCCATGAGACCAAAAAATAATTTTCTTTCCAGTCAGCCTACATAGAATAGCAAATAACCAAGTAGTTATGTGAGATACTGCACCGTCTAAAATAAACAAATCATATTTTTTAGAAAAAATTCTTGTAATTACATTAGTTTGCCATAATTGAAGACTTTTTTTATAATAATAGCTCTTACTTTTTAGCCAAGTTACACCGCCTTCTGCAACATTTTTATTTAAAAAATCTTCTGGTATTGTTTTAATACCTTCCCTACCTTTTTTATCACCTATTATTTCATAAATTGGTTTATTAATTAATGATAATTGATTAAATACTGCCAATCTATAATAGGGCAAATATTTTGTGATAACAGCTATTTTTTTCATCTATTTTTACTAATTAAACTATAACATATTTTGAGCTTTTAACTCCTATCAAAAACATTAATACCTAAAACTTTCTTATAATATTCCTTAACTAATTTTATTCTAAAATCGTTATTAGATTTACCTATATTTTTTTTATATAAATGTTTATTATTAATTTTTTTTACAGCCAAAAGATATTCATTTTTACCTGTAAAAGCTATTGGAGTTTTATTTAAAAAAGTCATACTGTTTAACCAAATATCATCAGCATCAAAACACAACTCTGTAAAAAGTTTTTTATTAACAACATCCCGATACAAACTATTTGCAGGATATAACACACCTCCACATCCAGTAGGAAGCAAGTTAAATCGTGGTGTTAGTGCTTCCCCTTTTATACCTATCCATTTAGCATATGGTTTATTCTCAATTATTTCAGAACATCGGTTCGCACAAACTGCGTTTGGATATTTTTTATTTGTTTTAACTAAGTTTTCTATTGTTTTTGATGGATAAAAAATATCATCATCTATAATTATAAAAGCTTCATTTGGATTCTCTTTTAAAAAATAATAATACTTTTTATAAGACCTTATATCACCTGGTCTTAGATAAATTTCAAGTCCTTTTTTTCTAAGTTTTAATAACTTTCTAGGCAACATATTTAAAGAAGAAAACTGTTCTTCTGAAAGCCATAATATTATTCTTTTAGGTTTAAAAGTTTGCCTTAAAATAGATTCTACAACTAAATGAACTTTTGAAATTCTATTAGGAAATGAAGTTAAAGAAACTACAAATTCTGCTTGTTTAACAGACTTATAACTACTATTAAATTTAAAATAAATAGGAATCGTAATATTAGCGATATATAATATTACTAACCTTAATATTGCATCAACTTTTATTGTACTTAAAAAGGTATTCTCAAGCACATACGTTTTATTATATAGCTTATGATAAAAATCAATCATAACTCAATTGTCTTTAATGATTTTTCTAAAAAATTAAATGATTCTACTTTTAATTTTTCCAATTTTTCATCAACCAACTTATAATCTATATCTTCTTCCAAAACTTCTGAATTAAATACTTCTTGTATATTCTTAAAAAATCTAGATTTTAATCCTAAATCACTTAATAAAGAAACCATTCTATCAACCCTATCTGGAATAGCAGGTATAGCTATAAAATTTTTCTTAAATAGAATAGCAAAAACCATACAATGAAATGAGTCTGTTAAAATAAGCTCACTCGTATTTAAATACGATAACCATTTTGATACCGTAGGAAATGGTATGGATTTAATATCCTTTCTCAATCTAACATCACTTAATAATACAGGCTTTAAATTCTTTTTATTCGCTATTTTTTTTAGTTCATTTATTTTTAACTCATCTTTACCAAAAATGTAACAAACCATAAGTTTTGATAAATTTATTTTTTTTAACAAAAAATCATAATTATTTAAAAGGAAGGTTGGATCAAGTACTTTATCACATTTTATTGAAAATTCTTTTTCACAAATTTTAACACCTGATGATTCTCTAATACCAATACTACTAAATGAATTTAGTAATTTTTTAACATCTTCTTTGTTATCTTGATTATTCCATTTTGAATTTCCAAAACTTGCTGCGTAAGCTATTTTTGGTACTTCCTTTTTAATCCATGAACCAAAGTAAAGTTTAAAATTTGACTTTGTAATATCTAAATTCCAAATTTGATCACTTCCAAAAATATATAAATCTTTTAAATTATCAGACTCAACAGTATTAGGTAAAAAATTGATTCTAAAACTTTTAAAAGCAGCTGATGATAATTTACCACTAACAATTGCTCTTATTTTTTTTGATTTAGAGTGTAAAGGCAAGTTTATAAGTTCTACTTTATAACCTTTGTTTTTTAAAATCTCAGATAGCGCGTAACATTGAAGTACCGCTCCATAATTATTAACATTATGAAATGTTATTATCCCTATTTCCATAGTATTCTTTAATAAAATTTATAACTCCAATTTTGTCTCGTTGATTTCTGAAGCTACAAGAGAATACATCGACAATTTTGTTCCTATTATTTTACTTGTATAACTTAATGCCCATAAATCTATAATGGCCCCAAACATACCAGATTTACTCTTTCGTGTTAAAGGCATCTCATATGAAATAATTTTTCCTTGATACCTTTTTTCTAATGAACTTTTAATTTCTTTAGAGTCTGTAGCTAAATAAAAAACCGTATTTTTATCTTTAATAATTTCCTCATCCATTTTAGTATAAAAGTTTTCAATTGGAGATGCTTCAATAGCACTGATATGATCTCCTCGTCTAATATGAATACCTATTGTCTTTTTGGAAAATTTTTCTTGTAGACCTTTTAACTCATTTCTTAAAGGCAAAATTGGTTTAAAAACGTTACCTATTGCTCCTTTATTTCCTATTGAATGACACGTTGATAAGTAGTTTTTATTTCCTTCAATTTTATCTATTAAATTACCTTGTTTTGTTGACCAATTCTGAATTTGGTTAATACCCAGAAGGTTTCTTAAAATTCTTGGAATAAATAAATTGGTCTTTCTTGCTCTAAAATACACTATATGATACCATTGTAATTTTATTAATGTTACATTTTTAATTTTAATTGGCTCAAATAAATCTATAAAATCAGCCTTTAAATCAAGATTATTCTCCCAAAATATTTTAAGTTTAATGTCTGTATTTTCAATAAATTTAATACTCGAAGAAATAGCATTAATTCTATTACATAAACCACCATAAGGCAGTAAATATAGGGTTTTAGTACTCATAGTTTATTATTATTTTTTAAAATCAATTTTGTAGATCTATTAATAAAACTTGTATACGTAATTAAATACAATACAATCATTTCTATTCCAAACATACCTGCTCTAAATATTTCAGCAGTTGTTATGGAAGAAATTACTAAGTATATGAAAAAAACATTTAGGTAAATGCTATCTTTAGGTAATTTCTTAAATATGGCAATTCTTAAAATATTTAAAAATGCAAAAAGAGATAATATACCATAATTAAAAACAAAACCTATTAACCCTAAATCTGCAGATATAAATCCATTTTGCCTAGCCCCCCTATCAAGAACCAAATTACCATATTCCGTTCCTAAAAAAGGCATCCCATTTCCAAAAAAAATACTTCCAAAATTCACATTAACTGTATTAAACAGAAAGTCAAATGTTAATACTCTAATATAATCATCTCCACTTTCAAACTGTGTTTTGGTTTGCTCTATACCTTCGTAAATAAAATTTTGAACAACATCTATTTGAAAAAATAAAAATCCAAAAAAACAAATTGGTATTGTATATTTCATGATTTTTAGAAAAGATGAATTATAAAAAAATATTAATATAACAGACGAAAATAAAAAAGTAACAGCTAAAGTTCTAAACCCTAAAATAAAAACATAAGCAAAACACAAAAAGTAAAAAAATAAAAATTTTATATTTTTTTTATCTAAAATATATTGATTTAAACAATAAAATGCAGATAAAGTAACAAAACCAACACCCTCAAGCCTTAATCTCAAAAAACCTCTATCAAACGTCATTCCTTCTTTTAAAGGTACAATTGCATTTGGATATATTAAAAGCTGTATTGTAAATACTACCATATAAATAATTGCACCAATAAGAATTGTTTTTATTATAAATTGCTTTTTAATTTTAAACCTTAATAATAAAAAATATATTAAAAAATATAAAAAATATCGCATTGCCAACAAAGTTAGTAAAGGAGATTGATTGTGATAAAAATACCCTGAAAATGCAGAGATAATAAGGGTTATAAAAAATATATTTATTGGTTTATTAAATAACCTATCTTTTTTAGGAAATTTATATGCTCTTCGTTTAACTAAATATTCACCTAATATAAAAAAAGCTAAACCAAAATAACAAAAATCAATTATATCATAAACCACACTTCCTAAACGAAAATGAAGTCCAAAAAAATGAACTGAACAAAGTACAATAAATACATAAATTAATTTCATTATTCTATTCTTATTTATGAATGATCTTTTAAAATATAACTTAGAGGATACCTATACGACATAGCTACTTTAAAATTTGAAGGTGTCATACCACATGCAATCATTGCTACAAAACTTTCTGAGTCAGGTAAATTTGTATATTTTCTAATCTCTATATCTTTTTTAGGATTATGTGCCGCATTTAAAATACAACCTGCAATTTTATTTGCATGTAAAGAATAAAGTAAATTCATACAATACATACCTCCATCAACATAGCCACTATTACGCTCACTTTCTTCAAAATATAAAGAAGGTTCAAAGGTTATAATTAGTAATGTTGTCGTTAAATGCCCAAACCCTCTATTTCCTCCTTGTATGGTTAAAATTTTTTGAATTTGTTCTTTTTTAGTATATAAATGTACCCTTACCGCTTGCCTATTACATGCTGAAGGTGTATTTCTAGCCAAATCTAATACTTTGTATATTATTTCTTTTTGTACAACTTCATCTGTGAAATTTCTGATTGAAGATCTTGAATTTGAAAAATCAGCAAAAGAACTCTCACTAAACTTAAAATATTTAGATTTATCAATACTTATCTGATTTCTAGACTTATAATGTATTTTTTTTAAAGTAACTATTTCTAATAACTTTAAATGTTTAACTATTAATACTGTATTTACACTATAACCTTTTTGTTTATGAAAATTAAAATATTCATTTATTACTGATATACTATGTAAAACTTGCGGATCAATACTATCAAATTTTAAAATATAACTTGTAACAATATCAATTAATTTTTCCAATCTTGAATACCCAAACCCTAATTTAGTTTTTGGCATTGTTAATCCTTTCTCTATTACGTGAGTGTTTAAAATAATTTCAGCAATATTCTTTTTTTTACTTTTATTAATAGTAAACCCCATTGAATATTTAAAATAATGATTTAAGTCATACTTATACGCTTTAAACAATCTTAAATATCGGTATTTTTCTCTAACAAAATAATATATTTTATTTAGAATAAACGACTTAATTATACTTTTCATATTTTTAATTTATCCTTAAAAAATTTCACAATATCAACATCCATTTTTTTTTGTAGCTCTAAATAAGAGTAATAAGATGTACTAAGTATTATTATAACTCCTAAAAGAAACAATAGGCCATCTTTAAAAAAATGAATAAGAATTCCTGTTATTATTAAAAAAAAAGAAATAACTCCAATTGTTTTCAATAAAACGCTATTAAATCTAAAGTTTAATTCTTTATAACAAAAACCACCTATTAATAGAACATAAATAACATAAGCTGCAAAATAATTTATTCCTAAACCATCAAACCCTATATTTAAAACCAACCAAATAATAAATAAGTAATTTATTCCCGAAAATATAAATTGTGCAACGGTATATTGCATTGCTTTTCCTTTTGCCATTAAGGCGTACCCAAAAGGAAAACCTAACAAGCGTAGCGTTACACCTAGCATTTGCCAACGAATAATTGATGCACCTTGTGTAAACTCTGTAGAATAAAGTAATGTTAATAATAATGGTGCAAAAATTAATATCCCAATAATAAATGGAAATGAAACTAGTAAACCAAATTCAATTTGCTCATTAATCATTTTATTTGTTTCTTCTTTATTTTTAATAACATTACATATTTTAGGAAAAAAATCTACACCCATAGAGCTTAATACAATACCTATATACATATTTGAAATAGTCCAACTAGCTTGATAAATTCCAACAACACTAACACTCAACTCCTCTTGTAAGAAAGATTTGGTTAAATATGTAATAAAAGTCATAAACATTGCCGAGATCCAAAACGCCAATCCAATTTTCATTAAAGAAGATAAATTATTATAAGCCTCTTTAAAAGTTACTTTAACAGCAGATAATTTTAATTTTTTTATATGTAAAAAAGTAGGTACAAATGCACTAATTGCAATAATTAAAAAGAAAAGTGGAATTTCTGATACTCCAAAAAAAGGCACTAACAAAAAAACTAAAATATTTCCAACAAGTATTCCATAAAATTGACTTAATGCTAACCTTTTAATTTCACGTAAACCATTTAAAATGGATTTATATATATTTGTTAAAGCATTAATAAAAATTACTAAACAACAAATTAAAATTCCATTTGTATATTCGGTTGTACCAAATAGGTTTTTACTAAATTTTGAAGCAAAGAAAGCTACAATAATAGAACAAATAAGAGAGAATATAGCCAAACTATAAGTAACTACCTGTATTGTTACGTTTCTTTTATATGTGTCTAAATTATTTTCTGCAATTTGTTTTACACTACTTTTTTCTAAACCCAATGATGATGCACCTTGTATCATTTCTGTAAAAGAAAGGTATAAACCCCATACCCCCATACCTGTAGCTCCAAAAAATAATGCTATAATTTTATTTCTAATTAGGCCAAAAAATAATCTAAAAATTTGAACACCTCCAACCAAACTAGTTGATTTTGCAATATTTTTAAAAGAATTACTCATTAATTTTTACTATATAATTATCAAAACTTAAGCCTCTATTTTTAGTAATCACTATTGTATTTTTCATATTTATTCAAAATAATTATTTTTTAATATATTTTTAAACCACAATAATCTTACTTTTCCCAATTTGAAAATATTCAAAACCTTTCTCTTCTAAATTATAACTATTGTATTGGTTTCTACCGTCAAAAATAACAGGTGTTTTTAATTGTTTTTTAATTTCTTCAAAATCTGGAGAACGGAATTCTTTCCATTCGGTTAATAAAATTAAAGCGGCTGCATTTTCAATAGCGGTGTATTTAGAGTTTACATAGCTAATATGTTGTACATCTTTTAAATACATGAGTTTGGCTTCTTCTACGGCTTTAGGGTCGTAAGCCTTAATAGTAGCGCCTCTTTTTACCAATTCTTTAATTACATAAATAGCAGGAGCTTCGCGCATATCATCAGTTCCAGGCTTAAAGGCTAAACCCCAAACACCAAACGTGAGTCCTGTTAAATCTTCGCCAAAACGCTGTACTACTTTTTGTGCTATTACCAATTTTTGTGCATTGTTTACCTCTTCTACAGCTGTTATAATTTTTGCATTGTACTTATGTGCTGCAGCAATTTTTTTTAATGCTTTTACATCTTTAGGAAAACAAGAACCTCCATAACCTGCCCCTGGATAAATAAAGCTATACCCTATTCTTTTATCTGAGCCAATACCTGTACGTACCATATTGGCATCTGCACCTACATGCTCACATATATTGGCAATTTCATTCATAAACGAAATTTTTGTTGCTAGCATAGCATTTGCAGCGTATTTTGTCATTTCAGCAGAACGTATGTCCATAGCTATAAACCTGTCGTGCGACATACAAAATGGAGCGTACAACTGTTTCATTTTTTCAGTTGCAACTTTAGTATCTGAACCAATAACAACTCTGTCTGGTTTCATAAAATCGTTAATTGCAGCACCTTCTTTTAAAAACTCTGGATTGGAAACCACATGAAATGGTATGTTTATTTGTCGTTTATCCAATGCTGCTTGTATGGTTGCTTTTACCTTATCTGCTGTACCAATAGGCACTGTAGATTTATCTACTACTATCAATTCGTTTTGCATAGTTGCTCCTATTTCTTTTGCAACTGCCAATACATATTGTAAATCTGCCGAACCATCGTCGCCCATAGGTGTTCCTACCGCTATAAATACAATAGCTGCATCTACTAGCGCTGTTGCTAGATTTGTTGTAAAAGAAAGATTTCCTTGTTCGGAATTTTTTAAAACCATAGGTGCTAAACCAGGTTCGTAAATAGGAATAATGCCAGCTTTTAGTTTTTCAATTTTAGCGCTGTCTGTATCTACACAAATTACCTTATTTCCCATTTCTGAAAAACAAGTTCCAGATACCAAACCTACATATCCACTTCCTACAATTACTAATTTCATATAATTTATTTAATTTTTATTATAGCCTACTTACTTGTTATTAAAAACAACTTTTTATGATTTTTGTTCGCGTTGGTGTACTTCATTTCTTAAACTAGTACTTGAAAAACGATGATCTCTATGGTTAAAATACAGTGTTATGTTATTTTCTTCGCAATAGGTTCTACCGGTAAAATCTTTGTTTTGGTACTCATCACCAACAATACGTACATCAATTTTAAAGGAATGTAATATATCTTCTAAATCTTGTTCTGTGGTATAAGGCACAATTTCATCAACATATTTACAGCCTTTTAATTGTATATAACGTTCCACTACCGTTTGTACGGGTTTATTTTTTTCTGGTCGGTCTATAGTTGGATCGGTTTGTAAACCGCAGATTAAATAATCGCATTGACTTTTGGCTTCTTCTAACATTTTTATATGTCCGGCATGTAATAAGTCAAATGCGCTAAAAGTAATTCCTATTTTCATTGTTTTTGGTTTTTGGTTACTGGTTTTGGTTGTTGGTTTTTGGTTGTTGGTTTTTGGTGACCGTTATTGCGAACTTGATTACTCACTATATTGTTTTATTTTATAAAAGGTGTTCGTGAATCTTCGATTTCGGGATCTCATGTGGTAATCTAAATTTTGTTTAATATTCTAACTTTTTTCATTTGCTCTGTTCATTTTCTCTGTTCATTTTTTTCATTGATAAAAAAACGAACCAAAAAAATCTAGTCTGATGATAATTTAATTGAATCTTACAGAAGTTCCGCAGTCGACGCCAGACCGCTACGCTTTTTGGCTTACTTCCTTTGCTTCACTTCTTCAGATTGCTACTTAAATTCTCATAGGACGTTTTTAAATTCGTCATTGCGAGTGAAATGCAATGGAACGCGGCAATCTGTTACTTAAAACCTAAATCAAAATAAAACCGTCATGCTGAACTCGTTTACTCACTATATTGTTTTATTTTATAAAAAGGTGTTCGTGAATCTTCGATTTCGGAATCTATCTCTAATGAAATACTAATTATTCTCCTAGTTTACTTCATGAGATGCTGAATCAAGTTCAGCATGACGAAATATTATAGAAACCGTCATCCCGAAGTCCTTTACTCACTATACTGTTTTATTTTGTAAAAAGGTGTTCGTGAATCTTCGATTTCGGGATCTATCTCTAATGAAATACTAATTATACTCCTAGTTTACTTCATGAGATGCTGAATCAAGTTCAGCATGACGAAATATTATAGAAACCTTCATTGTGTACCGAATTGATTCAGCATGACGAAATATTATAAAAACCGTTATTGTGAACTTGCCGATAGGCAGAATTGATTCAGCATGACGATGGTGTTTTAATTTTTCTTTTTAAGGGTTTCTTGATTTTCTAAAAACCATTTAAAGGTTGTTGCTATACCTTCTTCTAATTCTATAGAGGCCTGCCAACCTAGCTTATTTAATTTTGAAACGTCTAATAATTTACGTGGTGTACCATTTGGCTTACTGCTATCCCAATCAATAGTTCCGGTATGTCCGGTTATTTTTTGAATGGTTGTAGCCAATTGTTTTATAGTAACATCGGTGCCTGTACCTACATTGTATAAATGTTCTGGTAATTTATGTTCTAGGGTAAAAAGTACTGCTTTTGCCAAATCATCTACGTGTAAAAATTCGCGCATTGGAGTACCATCTCCCCATAAATTTACAGTGGCATTGTTATTATTTTTGGCTTCATAAAATTTACGAAGCATTGCTGGTAGTACGTGCGATGCTGTTAAATCAAAATTATCGAACGGACCATATAAATTAGTTGGCATTAAACTCACAAAATCTTTTTGATATTGATTGCGTATAAATTGACACAATTTTACTCCAGAAATTTTAGCAATGGCATAACCTTCATTTGTTGGTTCTAAACTGTCTGTTAATAAATAGTCTTCTTTTAATGGTTGTGCTGCCAATTTAGGATAAATACAAGAACTGCCTAAAAATATAAATTTGCTCACATTATTTGTATGTGCTGCTTGTATTAAATTGTTTTGTATTTGCATATTTTCTAGTAAAAACTCGTATTGATTTTTACTATTTGCTAAAATTCCACCAACTTTAGCTGCCGCATCTATAATAGCTTCTGGTTTTTCTTCAGCAATAAATTTATAAACCTGCGCTTGGTTACGAAGGTCTAATTCCTTGCTGGTTTTACCTATTAAATTGGTGTAACCTGCTGCTGTTAAAGCGCGCCAAATAGCAGAACCTACCATTCCTTTATGTCCGGCTATGTATATTTTTGATGCTTTTTTCATGCTGTTTATAATTTAAAAAATTGCGAAGTGAATGTATTAAATTCCAGTGTTTTTTCTTCTAATTTTTATTTTTATGGCATCTTTAATCGGTTTTTCTGAAACTAATATAAGATAACCTCCGCCACCTGCTCCTGCTAATTTCCAAGCTAAGGCTTCATTTTTGTACGAAGCTATTACTTCGTTTATTTCGTTATTTAGCATTTCGGGAAACATGGTTGTTTGTGCTTTAAACGATTTTAAAAATGCGCTAGCAAATGCTTGTAAATCCTTTGCTAAAATAGCGTTCCAAACCGCTTCCGATGCCATTGCTAATTGTGTTACATTGGTTTTATTAATTTCTGTATTGTGCATTAACTCCAAGCCTTGTTTGCGAGGCCACAATAATACCATATATAAATGTTCTTCTAACCAACATAATATTTCTTCCGTATGAATGGATTCTATTTTTTTTGGCCAATAATCATTATCGTAATAATGTCTTACCAGACCCGGCATACAAATTCCAATAGCATCTTGTGCTCCTGAAACAAATTCATTTCCTGGTTTATTTTCATAACGGAACAAAATTTCAGCTAATTTTTCTGGCTTTTCTAAAGGTAACGTATAAGGCCATATTTTTTTGGCTGCATTTCTGGTAGAAGTACTCATTCCACAACGTTCGTTATATTCTATAATAGGTTCTAACGAAAGTGTAATTGCCCATCCTGGTGCATATTTAGAAACATACACCTGATCGATCCAAGTACCTGCCAAATCTATACGATACGGTAATTGAGATTTATTTCCATTGCGCAAAGAAGTGGTAGAACGCTCTGGAAGACCAGAACTCGGAATTCTGTTTAAAACCACCAATTCTATACCTAATTCTTTACACAGCTCTTTCTTTTTAGGTGAATAACCATCTTCATTTACAACAAAACAATCTGGTTGTAATGCTTTTAACTGTTCTTCAAAATCCATAATTCCGTTTCCAGAATTTATAAATGCATCGGTAACATAGCGGATTGCTTTTACCATATACAAACGCTCTAGCTCACTATTAATGGTAAGGCGTCCTTTTAACTCTTCTACGGTTTTATCAGATCCAATACCAACATATAAATCTCCATAGGTAGAGGCTTCCTTAAAAAATGCTACGTGGCCAGAGTGCAATAAATCATAACACCCCGATACAAATACTTTCTTTTTCATTTTTACCGTATTTTTCTATTCAAAATAATTTAAAGTAGTATAACCACCATCTTTTAAATATTGATCTTTTTGCATTAGCTTTAAATCGCTTTGCATCATATCTTTTACAAGTTCTTGTAAATTATACTTTGGAGTCCATCCTAATTTTGTATTTGCTTTGGTAGGATCTCCAATTAATAAATCTACTTCGGTTGGTCTAAAATAGGTAGGATCTACTGCCAATACTTCTTTTCCAATAGCTACTTGATAGTCTTTATTATTACAAGCTTTTATTACAGCTCTTTCGTTTACACCGGTTCCTTTAAACTCTAATTCTATACCAACTTCAGCAAAACTTAAACGTACAAATTCGCGTACCGAAGTAGTTTTACCAGTTGCAATTACCCAATCTTCTGGAGTTTCTGCTTGTAAAATCATCCACATCATACGCACATAATCTTTGGCGTGTCCCCAGTCTCGCTTTGCATCTAGATTTCCTAAATACATTTTATCTTGTAAGCCCAATGCAATACGCGCTGTAGCTCTGGTAATTTTTCTGGTTACAAAAGTTTCTCCTCTAATTGGCGACTCGTGATTGAATAAAATACCATTACATGCAAACATATTATATGCTTCTCTATAATTTACGGTAATCCAATAGGCATACATTTTAGCAACTGCATACGGAGAACGCGGGTAAAAAGGTGTGGTTTCAGATTGTGGTACTTCTTGTACTTTCCCATACAATTCTGAAGTTGAAGCCTGATAAATTTTAGTCTTTTTTTCCAATCCCAATAAACGTACAGCATCTAAAAGACGTAAAGTTCCTAAACCGTCCGCATTTCCAGTGTATTCAGGTGTTTCAAAAGAGACAGCAACATGACTCATAGCTGCAAGATTATAGATTTCATCTGGTTGAATTTCTTGTATCAATCGTATTAAATTGGTACTATCGGTCATATCCCCATAATGAAGTATAAAATTTTTATTATCTAAATGAGGATCTTGATATAAATGATCTATTCTGTCTGTATTAAATTGCGAAGAACGACGTTTTAAACCGTGTACTTCATAGCCTTTTTTTAGCAAAAACTCACTTAAATAAGCGCCATCTTGCCCTGTTACTCCTGTAATAAATGCGATCTTTTTCATTGTTTAATATTCCTTTAAAATCAACGGATTTTATATTATTGTTTAATTAAGATTTTTTTAATAACCACGAAGATGATTGTATTTTTTCACCCAAACCATCTAATAATTCTATTCCTAACGCTTCACAAATAGGACGTTCTGGAATTGAATTGTTATTTTGGTCGCCTCCATTTGCAAATGCCAAGGTATAGCTATCTCCATATTCTTTCGCTATTTTTTCTATAGTAGCACATACGGTTCTGTCTTTGTCTATAGATAATATTGTTTTATCTACAGGTTTTATATGGTCTACAATAAACATGCGTTCGTCTTCTAGTTGAAATTCTTTAGCTCCTTTTAAACTGCGTTGGTAGTCGTTATTTACAATTACAAACAATACATCTGCCAATGCTTTTGCTTGTATAAAATATTCTAAATGGCCTTTATGTATTGGGTTAAAATAACCGCTAACGATTATAGCTTTGGGTTTTTTACTCATTTTTATTGAATGTATTTTTTGAATTTTTTTAAACCGTCATTGCGAGTGAAATGCAATGGAACGTGGCAATCTGTTACTTAATAACTAAATCAAAATAAAACCGTCATCCCGAAGTCCTTTACTCACTATACTGTTTTATTTTATAAAAAGGTGTTCGTGAATCTTCGATTTCGGGATCTTATGTGGTAATCTAAATTTTGTTTAATTGTTCAATATTCTAACATTTTCTCTTTTCATTTTTACTCATCCCCTTTTTATTTGTTTTTGTATTCGTGATGTGCTACGCAGTTCCATCGATGAAAAACGAAATCGACGATAGGAGATTCACGAACTCCAAATAAATAATAAGGCAGGCGTGAGCTAAACAAAAAATCTAGTCTGATGATAATTTAATTGAATCTTACAGAAGTTACGCAGTCGACGCCAGACTCCAAGCGCCAGCTGGCCTGTTCGGTAAAAATGTTCACTGAACATTTTCTTAACCCTCCATCCTCTTTGGCTTTCTCCCGTTGCTTCACTTCTTTAGATTGCTACTTAAATTCTCATAGGACGTTTTTAAATTCGTCATTGCGAGTGAAATGCAATGGAACGCGGCAATCTGTTACTTAATAACTAAATCAAAATAAAACCGTCATCCCGAAGTCCTTTACTCACTATACTGTTTTATTTTATAAAAAGGTGTTCGTGAATCTTCGATTTCGGGATCTTATGTGGTAATCTAAATTTTGTTTAATATTCTAACTTTTTTCATTTTCTCTGTTCATTTTTTTCATTGATAAAAAAACGAAATCGACGATAGGAGATTCACGAACTCCAAATAAATAATAAGGCAGGCGTGAGCTAACCAAAAAAATCTAGGCTTACGAAACTGTATCTAAATGTTTTGCTCAACATCTAAATTTTAGGAACTCGCCTTTATGATTTTTTTAAAATAGTTTAATTGTATAGGCTCAAACCTTTCGACTCGGCTCAAGGCAGGCTATCTAAAATTTTACGATGTCTTACTCACTATCCCTTTTTATTTTATTATTTGTGTTCGTGAATCTGCGATTTCACTTCACATTTTACGATAAACTTTCGATATGCCGTTAAAATATAGATTTTAAACCGTCATTGCGAGTGAAATGCAATGGAACGCGGCAATCTGTTACTTAAAAACTAAATTAAAATAAAACCGTCATTGTGAACTCGGTTACTCACTTTACTGTTTTATTTTATAAAAAGGTGTTCGTGAATCTACGGCTTCAGTATCTTAACTGCTTGTATCTTACGTCATGCTGAACTCGTTTCAGCATCTGTTCCTAATGAAATACTAATTATATTCTTAGTTTGTTTCATGAGATCCCGAATCGAGTTCGGGATGACGTACTTTCACTTTGTCATGCTGAACTCGTTTACTCACTATTCCTTATTATTTTATATTAAAGTGTTCGTGAACCTATGGTTTCAGCATCTGTTCCTAATGAAATACTAATTATATTCTTAGTTTAACTTCATAAGATCCTGAAATCGAAGATTCAGCGGAGCTAAATAAATTCAGGATGACGATACTTTTAAACTTTATCATATCTAAATGTCATTCCTGCGGAGGCAGGAATCCATACGTTGTTTCTGAAAAACTACAAAGTTGATTGAAAACTTCATTAAAATTATAACTATTATTCAAAAGATTGCCGCGGTCGCTTTTCCATGGCGCCGGCTGGCCTGATCACTAAAAATGTTCACTGAACATTTTCTTCACGTTCCATCCCGCAATGACGTTAGTATTTTTAATTCTTTTCTTTTCTCTGTTCATTTTTTTCATTGATAAAAAAACGAACCAAAAAAATCTAGGCTTACGAAACTGTATCTAAATGTTTTGCTCAACATCTAAATTTTAGGAACTCGCTTTTATGATTTTTTTAAAATAGTTTAATTGTATAGGCTCAAACAGCCTAAAATTTTACGATGTCTTCACTTCACATTTTACGATACACTTTCGATATGCCGTTAAAATATAGATTTTAAACCGTCATTGCGAGTGAAATGCAATGGAACGCGGCAATCTGTTACTTAATAACTAAATCAAAATAAAACCGTCATGCTGAACTCGTTTCAGCATCTGTTCCTAATGAAATACTAATTATATTTTTAGTTTAACTTCATAAGATCGTGAAATAAATTCAGGATGACGAGATATTATAAAAACCGTCATTGCGAGTGAAATGCAATGGAACGCGGCAATCTGTTGTTATTTATCTAAATTTTGTTTAATTGTTCAAATATTTAAAACTCTAATTTTTGGACATAGCAAAGCCATTATTAGAAAATTCTAATAATGGCTTTACAAAGTATAATCTACAACAATATTTTACACGACTTTGTAATTCTAAAAAATCACTAAAAACCCTTTTTAAATTGGATTTTTTGTGTAAAATTTTGAATAAAGTATGTGTAGTACTGTTTTTACACATGGAGTGTTGAACTAAGTCAACTTTTAGTTTAATATTCACGGATGTTTAAACTGAATTTCACTGATGGATACTAATAACAAATATTAGTTTATACGTCTATACCATTTTAAGTTTGATGTTATAATACAACTGAACAATTTCAAATTTAAAAGGTGACTTTTAAATATTTTTTTAAAAGGATTTTTTATAAACTCCTTTTTAAAAATTTAGATAGTACTTCTTAAAGAAAACAAAATTTTAATACTGCGCTCTCTTTAAAATATGTAATATTTTTTTATTTCTTGATTTAAAATGCGGTACTAAGATTTTAAATTGACTTGATAACTGCAAAAGACCAAGAAATAGTTACTACTATAAGTACTATAAGTAAAAAAATTTGTCTTTTTTTCATATTAGCGATTTTGAAAATATTTAATTGATAGGTTAGCTTTTTATATGGCTGCTCCATAAAACGACATAAAATTGTTTCTCTTGATAAAAAATTTCTTCATCGTTGTTATTATAAATTTATTACTAGATTGTATAAAAACACAAACTGAAACACCAATACACCTTTTAAGGCTTTCTAAAAATGATGTTTTGTTTGTTATGGGATAACTTTTACGGATATAATTAAACTAAGCTTTAAATACTAATTTTAAATTGTATGTATTAAACGTTTCCATTTAAGGCTTTTTTCACCAAAATTGAGTAATATACCAACTTCTAGATTTAAAGTTTTTAAATATTTTACTACTTGCTGCTTCATTTGATCTTGTATAAAGGGAACAGCTTTAACATCTAATAAAATTGTATCATAACAAACAAAATCCACAATAAAAAAGGTGTCTAAAGGTTCCCCATCATAATAAATTGGTGTTTTCTTTTGTTTTTCAAAAGGAATATTTGCTTTTAATAATTCTTTTTCTAAAGCTAAACAGTACACAGATGCTGAAAAGCCGCTTCCTAATTTTTTATGAACATTTATACAAGCTCCAATTACCTTAAATGTTTCTTCTTCAAATAATAATTTAGACATAAAATGTATGCAATTGCTAATTGTACTACTGTTAATTTATAACAATCAGTTTTTTTAGTTTAGTTGAACGGATAATTCTCCTGCTTAATTTGTACTAAGCTTAACAATACTGCTATTGTTATATAAGAGAATTATTCAATTAAATTAAGAAATCATTACAAACCTTTTGGTTGACTATACTAAAGTAATTACGCTAACAATAACAACCCCAACATTATTCTATTTTTTTTAATAGCGATCATTTATTTAGTATTAAGTTCTTCTAATACTTTGGGGATTGTAAACGTAAATGTACTTCCAACACCTTCTTTTGAAGTTACATATAATTTACCGTTGTGTTTATTAATAAATTCTTTACATAATAATAAGCCCATACCAGTACCTTTTTCTTGTGCTGTACCATCTCTTCTATGTACTCTGTCTGTACTAAATAATTGTGCTTGCAATTTTTTAGAAATTCCAATACCATTATCTTTTATTGCTATTTTGGTCTCTTTAGCACTGGTGGTTATAGTGATGTGTATTTCGCCATTTTTATTTGTAAATTTAATAGCGTTAGATAATAAGTTTCGCAATACAATTTTAATCATATTTGCATCGCAAAAAGCATACATCTTTTCTTCTTCTTCAAAATGAATACTAATATTTTTAGTATTTGAATTGGCTTTATAATTTTTAACTACTGCTATAACTAAGCTGTTTATTTCGTGAGTTCCTTTATGAACTGTTAAATTACCGTTTTCAGATCGAATCCAACCTAAAGTATCTTCTAATAAATTATAGGTGTTTTGCGAAGCTGCTTCTATATAATTAACATATTTTTCAATAGTATCTATACTGGCAGTTTTTAAATTTGATTTTAACAACGTTATAAAACCTAAAATAGAATTGAATGGATTTATTAAATCGTGTGCTAAAACAGCAATAAATCTGCTTTTATCTTGATTTGAAATTTCTAAATTATGAGTTAACTCTTGTAATTCTAAATTTAAAATTCTTTGTTCACTAATGTCTTTAAAAAAATATGCAACATTATTTCCAGCTACTTTCTTTGCCTTTACTTCAATAAAAACAACTGTTGCGTCTTTTTTTACAATTTGAAATTCATATCGCTTTTTTGTACCCTCAAGTAATTGTTTAAAATTACAAGTGTTTTTTAAAGAACCAATGTTTGAAAATAATTCTGGTTCTAGACACTTGCCTTCTAACTTATTTAAGTTAGATATAATTAGTTCACAAAAATAATTATTTGCTGTAATAATAGCTCCCGCTTTGTCACAAATTACAACACCTTTATCTGGTACGTCATTCAACTCAATATAATTAACATTATTACAACGCTTATCAGGTTGATTATCTAATATTGGATTTTGTAAGGACAATTTTTTAATTTAAGAATGAATTTAAAATATTTAAACTAGCTTAGTTTTGGTGGTTAAGGTTACTTTTATCCCTAACTCCTTTAAAACAACTTGGAGTCTATTATTTCCAACTTCTTGAACTACTCCATTTTTACCTTTAAAAGGTCCATCTTCAATTAAATGGTTGTCTCCAGGCTTTATATTTTCTATTTTTGGTACAGAAGCACCTTCTTTTAAAAAATCTTTAAGAACCGTAATTTCTTTATTTAAGACTTTGGCTGGCGCACCTAAATAAAATAAGTACCTTATAACCCCTGGAATTTCAAAAACTTTTGCACGATGCTTCTCTTTAATTTTAATAAAAATATAAGTGGCAATTAAAGGTTTTATAACCTTTTTTTTGCGATCTGACCATTTTTTTACAGTAGTATAAGTAGGGCAATAAACTTTAAAACCTGCAGCTTCTAAAAGGCTTGCAACTTTTATCTCGTTTTTACGTTTAACATTTAATACAAACCAATACATCTCTGTGTGTTTTAACTAAGAAAAGTGATTACTTATTTGTTTCATAATTTTAATGTGTAAGCATGGCTTCGCCACATAAACTCACATCTATTTCAACAATTAAATATGACTTCGAATACAAAATTCAACATAAAAAACAATAAAAACTTACGGATTTCCGTAATTGAATTAATTATTATTTTTTTCAAAAAAAAGACTGTAACTAAGGCTACATAAGCTATACAATATGATATAGCTTCGCTAGAAACACTCCCATTTTATAGGCTTATTTCTAAAAAAACTTTTGCTGTAATTTTAAAATAAAATTTACAACTTAAAAACAATTAGTAGATTTAGCAATCTTATTTTTTGTAACTGCAAATATAATAAATTTAACAAAACTTTATGGATTAAACTATTTATTTTATAAAAAATGCATTTTATTATACAAATCTAACCGTTTATTCACAACCCGACTACCATCTATACGAATTATAAATATAAAACGCTACACTTAATTTTAAAACTCTTGTTTTTTAATAATTTATGTATTCTTTAAAATATACCTAAATAAAAAAAGCCTTACACAAATTTGTAAGGCTTTGTTTATTAAATCTTTTTTCAATTTACAATCTTCCTGTAATTTTGTACAAATTTAAATTGAAAGTCTATTATAAATGTACGGTTTTCCGTAAACACCTTAAATTTAATGAAACTTTTTTAAATCAATCCTAAATCTTTAGCTATTGCAACTAAATGTGTAGGGTTGCTAGCATTAAAATGTTCTCTTAGAATTTTCAATCTTTTTTCAATAGAACTTACACTTGTAGGCGACCAGTTTTTATCTTTTAAAATAGTACTAATTTCTTCTTGTAGGTAACCTTTAGAAAGGCATTCTATTAAAAAAATATCATATTCTGATATTTCAATTTTTTTTTGTTTTGATACTGCTCCGGAAATATGCGGAGAAATGTAAATTTTGTCTGAATTAAATAGTTGTAGTATCGCCTTTTTAAGCTCTCTTAATCCTTCCCTACTTTTCCAAACATAGGCATTGATTTTATACTCATTAAACAGCTTTTGTACTCTATACTCTTTATCTTCAACAGAAAACACCGCTATTTTTAATAACGGAAATTCTTTTCTTACTTTTTTTATTAATTCATCTCCAGATTTTATTTTTTGTTCAACATAATCCTCTTCGAATGACAAATCACTTATTAATAAATCAAAAGGTGCATTATTTAATTTAGCACTTTTTAGTTTAAGTAAGGCTTCATCACAATATTGAACATACTCAATTTGAGCAATATTTAATTCTGCCAATTGCGACTTTATTCCACTATTAATAAAGTCCATATCTTCTGCAATTAATACTTTTTGAAACATAGCTTTTATTTTTTAAAACTTATAAAGGCTTTAAAACCTTTATTTAAAGTTGATTCAAAATTAATAATTCCCTGAATAGATTTTATACGGGTTTCCACATTTTTAAGTCCATTACGCAATTTTAGGCCTGTTAAATCTACTCCTTTTCCGTTATCTGAATAATTTATAATGTATTCATTCATATTTTTTTTAAAAGCAATGGCAACCAATGTTGCTTTACTATGCTTTTGCATATTTACCATAAGCTCTTGTAATACTCTATAAATTTCTATTTGCTTATCTTCATTTAATAAATTTAATGCTACTTTATGAATATCTTTAAGAATAACAATTGTAGTATTTGTATTAAAACTTGTAAGTAAGTTTTTTAAAGAATTTTCAAACTCCTCTCCTGTTTCTACAGTATTATTTTGGTGTGAAATATCTCTTGTAAGTAAGTAAACTTTTTCTAAATCATCTAAAAGTAACTCTTTTGGTTCTTCTGTATATTGCACTTTATTCATAATATTGACCAAGTTATTTGCAACTTCATCATGTATTTTTTTAGCAATACGTGTTTCAGTTTTATATACCTCTGCTCTTTTTTCTTGCAGGTATTTTTGTTTACGATAATATAAAAATACTAATAAGCCAAAAACTACTGAACCACTTAAAGTTGCTCCAATTATATTTCTGGTTTTTTCTTTTTCTAATTCTAACTCCTTTTTTGAAGTTAAAATTTTTAATTGCAAATTGTCTTCACGGTTTTTCTCGCTATCGTATTTTAATTTTTCAAATTTATTTAAAATAACTCTTTCCGCATCAACTATACTATCGCTTAACTTAACATAGTTATTATAATATTCTTTTGCCTTGCTAGTAGATGTTTCTAAGTCTATAAGTTTTTGCATAGCACCTAACTTATCTCGAGTGCTATTTAAAATAACCGCTTGCTTGTACATTTTATTTGCATAAGTAAGTGCTATCTCGGGATTTTTATTTGTATAATAATCTGTAAGATGAGCATAACTTGCAATAAGTCCAAATAGATCTTTTTCTGCCAAACGAGTATTTAAAACAGCAAGTAAATCATCAATAACATTTTCGTTTTCATTAGCTAACCATTTGGTATATGCAAGATTATCTAAAACTCTGGATTTAGCTTTGGTATCGTTGTCTAAGTCACCATCTTTTAGCAACTCCTCAAATATAGCAATTGACTTATCATATTCTTTTAAAATCCGATATGTAACCGCTAAATTACTATTTCTTACCGCTTTAAAACTACTTATAGTGGAATTTTCAATAGCTTTTTGATACCAATAGATTGCCTCTTTATAGTCTTTTCGTTTTTTTGCTGAAATTGCAATGCAATTATAAATAGCAGATTTATAAACTAAATTCGTATCATCAAGATATTTCAATGCTTGTATTGCGGTATTATCGCTACCGATAAAATCACCAAGGTCTGATTGTATAATGGCCATTTGCATTAAATTCTCACCAATTTTTAGACTATCACCAAATTTGAAATAAATGTCACTGGATAGTTTATTCGCAATAAATGCACTATCTTTTTTATCCGCTTGAAAATAATAATAAGCCAATCTATAATAATTACTTGCAATAGCTAAAGAATCTTTATTTTCTATATTTAATTGCAATAATGTTTTATTAATACTAAGTACACTATCTAGCTGTTTTAAATTATCAAAAAAATATATTTTATAGGCTAGAATTTCTTCAATACGAGCATCTTTACCATCTTCTTCTTTATTTTTTAATTTTTGAAAAGCTTTATTGGCTAAATTTAACCTAGTTTTAAAATCTAAATCATTATTTCTAATGTCTTGCATAAAAATATGAATAGAATCTTGTGTACTATTTTCTGAGGGTTTTAATGCTTCTTTTGAAGTACAAGAAGCGAGTACTAACCAGCTAATAATAACAAAATAAAGGGGTCTAAATTTGCATTGGATCATTTTTCGAATTTAAAATAAATGGATGATTTAACACATAATAAATATCATACTTTACAGTATTTAATCCTTCCAGCCCCAAGGTGCTTCTGGGGTTTCAATAGGTTTTGTAAGGTCCATAGCAATTTTAAAAACACGGTCTGTTCCTAAACGACGTAAATTATACGTAAAAGTTGTATCGTTTAAGGTAATCCACCAGATATTAGTTGCTGCTTCAGGTAGTTGTGCTTGCGTATGTGCATCTGCTGGAAAAAATTGAATATCTTCTTTTCCTTTATTTGTTGAAGTACCTCCATAAAAATTAACCGTTTCCATAGTTCCATCTTTATGACGATGATCGTGTTTTAAGGTAATAATACCATCATTTATAGTTAAAATCCAAGTTCTGGATTTATTTTCTCCTACATAAAAAGGGATTTTTATTTCATTTTCAGAACAAGATTTTACGTGCATTACCAAACTTTTCCCTCCAAAATTCTCATCATTTTTTGGACTTTCTAGAGTTCCCTCATATGCATTACCACAATGCGATTTTAATGTATTCCAAAAAGCAATAGATGGTTCAATTTCTTGACCAGTACTTTGTAAAAAAGAAAGTATAATTATTAAAAATACGACACGTTTTAATCTCATTATATTGTTTTGTTTAGCTTTTAACAAATATAACTAAAAACATATTCCTTTTTAGACAACTTTTAATGATAGATATTTAATCTTACTTGTTATTACTCCTAGCATAGTAATCAAGATATCTGTTACTTAAAAAAATCAAGTATCATTTAGCTAAGTTCAGGATGACGTTACTTTAAAACCCGTCATTGCGAGGGCGTGTTGTAATGCAATGAAAACACAACTGCGGCAATCTGTACCTAGAAACCCCAAACATCATTTAGTTAAGTTCATGAGATCCTGAAACGAGTTCAGGATGACGAATTTAAAACGTCCTATGAGAATTTAAGTAGTAATCTGAGGAAGTGGAGCTACGAGAGTAAGCCAAAGAGCGCAGCGGTCTGGCGTCGACTGCGTAACTTCCGTAAGATTCAATTAAATTATCATCAGACTAGATTTTTTGGTTCGTTTTTCATCAATGGAAAAATGAACAAGTGAAATGAAATTCTAATCATCATTTAGTTAAGTTCATGAGATCCTAAACCAAGTTCGGGATGACGTTCTTTAAAACCACAATCTAAATAAACCCGTCATTGCGAGGGCGTGTTGTAAAGCAATGAAAACACAACTGCGGCAATCTGTACCTAAAAAACTCAAGCATCATTTAGCTAACATCATAAGATCCTGAACCAAGTTCGGAATGACGGACAGAACTAAAAGAACCTCGGAATAACGGTTTCCAATAGCCAACAAACAATAAGCAAAAACCGACTTTTAAACATTTAGACTTTTAAATGACTATAAAATTAAGTACCTTTAACTTTTAATTAAAACATTAATTTTAAAAAAATCTACATTAAAAATTTCTCTTATTAAATAACACCAATTCAACTAAATTATACGTTACAAAATGAATTTTGCTTGAGTTTTCAGTTCATGAAAACTTATGGCAGGAATAATATTATAAAAAAAATAAACTATGTTTAAAAAACTTGTTGGAATAGAGCCTTTAGAATTAATTCCTTCGGCGAATAAAAAATTAGAATCTTTTACAGAAACACTTATTTTACATGAAGATCAACCTTCTAGTGCAGCAGAAATTGTAAAACGCATTGGAGATGCAGATGGTGTTTTATTAAGTCACCGATCAAATTTAGGTCGCGATATTTTAGAACAATGTCCAAATATAAAATACATTGGTATGTGTTGCTCTTTATATTCACCTGAAAGCGCCAATGTAGATATTTTGTATGCCAATTCTAAAGGTATTACAGTAAAAGGAGTACGAGATTATGGTGATGAGGGTGTTGTAGAATATGTAATAAGTGAGTTAGTACGCTGCTTACATGGCATTGGCCATAAATCCGATGGTAGTATTAGAAAACCTTGGAGTACTATTCCTCGTGAAATTACCGGACTTAAAGTTGGTATTGTTGGCCTTGGTAAATCAGGAGGTATGATTGCTGATGCTTTGCGTTTTTTAGGTGCTGAAATCAGTTATTTTGCTCGTAGCAAAAAAGAAGCTGCAACAGCAAAAGGTTATCGTTTTTTACCTTTAAAACAATTACTTTCTGAAAATGAAGTAATTATTTGCTGCTTAAATAAAAATACAATTCTATTACACGAAGAAGAGTTTGAACATTTAGGAAATCGTAAAATTTTATTCAATACAGGCTTGTCTCCTGCTTGGGATACTGCACCTTTTGAAAAATGGTTTAAAGGTAACAATGCTGTTTATTGTGATACGCTTGGGGCGTTAGGAAATGCATCCATTTTAAAACACCCCAACGTAAATTGTTTACAAGTTTCAACTGGTAGAACCCAACAAGCTTTTGTACGTTTAAGTGAAAAAGTGTTGGCAAATATCACTAACTATTTTAAAAAACAATAGGCGAAACTATATTTCGCATTGTATTTACTACACTCCAACCAGCAATTTGTGCAGTTTTGCTATACACATCAACAACTGCATGAATTTGCTGGCTTTTTATTTCAATACGGTGATCATCACCAATAAAATTTGGAATTGAATTTATAGATACCTTTAAATTTTCAGGACCTACAGAAGCTAATGCAGCTGCAACTGATACATTAACACGTGTTGGAAAAAGCGCAATTGCTTCTTTAGCATCTCCTTTAAAAACTTCGCGCGTTTCGTTTTGTAAACTAGCATCGTACACTTCAGTGTTTTTTAAAGAGTTAGGACCTTTTTTAGTAGTAAAAGTAACTTCACTTTCTTCCATTAGAGATACCGTTCTTAACATATCAAAACCTCCAATAGCACCCGAAGCTAAATGTACACGTGTATTATTTTCTAAAGCTGTTTCCGCTACTTTTTTATAAAATGTTGCATCTGCAAGTCCACCAATAGAAAGTGTTATAATAGATGAACCATTTTTTAAAGCAGGTAACACCCATTCTTTAAATGCTGATGGCGATGCAGTTTCAACAATATAATCTGGTTTAAGTGTTAGCAATTCTTCAAAACTACTACACGCTTTACAAGAATACCCTGTTTTTGAAGCATCTATCTTAGTAGAAATTTCTTTAGCTTTCTCATAAGTTCTTGAGTAACTAGCTATTAATTTATAGTTTGGTAATAAATCTTTTAATAAAGCATCCACAACAATGTGGGCCAATTTTCCGCAGCCTGCAATGGCAAATGTATGTGTTTTCATACACGCAAACATAAGCATATTTTATCAGATTTCTAAAAACACACAAGATGAAAAACTAAAATGAACCAGCCTTAAAAGAAGAACTTAGCACAACAAGCAAACAATTAAACCTTCTACCTTAAACTTCTTTTCTCAATACTTCTAAAGGTGGACTTTTTAATACGCTCCTAATATTACTGAAACCAATTAATAACACCAATAAAGTGATACCTGGTAAAAACACCAAAAATGGTATAACAGATGGTATAAAAGGCTCTTTAAATAAAAATACAGCTAACAATTGACTGCTAATTAAGGATAATAAAATTCCTACAAGACTGCCCAACAACCCTAAATATATATATTCCAAAGCTGTAATACGTATTATTTGCTTACTCTTTGCACCTAAAGTTCTAAGTAATACACTTTCTTTAATACGCTGGTATTTACTATTTCTAACCGAACCGATTAAGACAATAATTCCTGTAAGAATGCTAAAAAATGCCATAAAATTAATTATCCACGAAATTTTAGATAAAATATCTTCAATAATAGTATAAACCTGACGTAAATCTAACACCGAAATATTTGGAAATTTTTGGACTAAATCGCGTTGTAAATCTGCTGAAACAGCTTCATTAGGCACATGAGTAGTTAACACGTTAAACTGCGGCGCATTTTCTAAAATTCCCTTTGGAAACACCACCGAAAAATTAAGTTGCATACGTCCCCAATCTACTTTTCTAATACTACCAACTACAGTTTCCATTAAAACGCCTTGCACATTAAAAATTACTTGATCTCCAATAGTTAAATTGGCATCTTCAGCAATATTATCTGATATGGAAACTTTAATAGGTTCTCCTTGTATTATTTCACTTGTCCAAGTACCTGACAACAATTCTTCAGAATCTAATAGTGAATCCCGATAAGTTACTCTAAACTCATGATTTAGAATCCATCGATTCATTTTTGAAGTTGTATCCTTACGGATATCATTTACCAATCTATCTTTAATTTGATGTATGCGCATGGTAACAATAGGAATATTATCTATCACTTCTAAACCTTTAGGTTGTATAGCATTTACCACTGCTTCTTTTTGTTGGTTTTGCACATCCATTAAAATAATATTGGCATTTTTTGAATTGTTTTCAATTGTTGCTTTTGCCAACAAAATATCTTTAGTAAAATATAAGGTGCTTATTAAAAATGTTCCTAAACCTATGGCTAAAATCAATACCATTGTTTGGTTGTTTGGCCGAAATAAATTCAACAAACTTTGACGCTCTGTAAAGCCCCAATTGGTAGGAAAATACTTTTTAATTAATTGCATACATAAACTTGCAATTCCAGCCATTATAGAAAATGTAACCAAAATACCTACAGTAAACAGTAAGCCAAATAAGGCATCTTTTAACAACCAGAATGAAAATAAAAATATAAAAAGTAAAATTGCGGCTAAAGTAACAAGTCGTGCTTTTCTAGGCTTTTCTAAATTTTCTTCTGTTCCCCGTAATACTTCCAAAGGTGAAACATACCAAGTACCTAACAAGGGTAGCAAAGCAAATAACACCGCCATTAAAACACCTAAGGTTACCCCTATAACCAAGGGCTGTGCTGAGATTGAAATCTGCACATCAAATGGTAAAAAACCTTGTAAAACATATGGAAATGCATATTGCAAACCTATTCCTATTACAGATCCAACAATTCCGCCAATTAACCCAATTCCAGCAATTTGTATTAGATATATAAAAAACGATTGTTTTCTAGTTGCTCCCACACATTTTAAGACTGCAACATTTTTCAATTTTTCTTTAATATAAATATGTACAGAACTAGCAATACCAACACACCCCAATAAAAGTGCTATAAAAGCTGCTAAATTTAAAAACTTACCTACGTTATCGTACCTTCTTCCCAAACGTTGACTTGTGCTAGTATGCGTGTCTAAATCTGCGTTTTCATCATCTAAAATAGGATCTATTTTTTTATCTAAGGCTTCTAAATCCATTGTTTCTGGAGCTACAAAAAAATATTGGTACTCTATTCTACTTCCTAATTGTAACAATTCTGTTGCTGCTATAAACCGAAAAGGAATTAAAACAGGTGGTGCTGCTGAAGCAGCAATAGCCGTGCTTCCTGGAACAGATTTTAAAGCTCCTAAAATTGGAAAAGTTAATTTACCTAATTTAATAGAATCACCAGGTATTAAATTGTATTGTAGCATTAATGTGGCATCTACCAATGCGCCACCCAATTCTTGATAATTTTGAGCTGCACTTACAGGTTCAGTATCTAAAGAACCATAAAAAGGGAAATTTCCTTCTATAGCACGGACTTTTACCAATTTTGTGCCTTCATTTTTTGGAAATGCCGCCATTGAAACAAAATTTACTTCAGAAGCTGCTACATTTAAAGAATCTATAATTGCTTGTACTTTACTTGAAGGAAGTTGCCTGCTATCAATTATAAAATCAGCCCCCATTAGAGCTTTCGACTGATTTTTAATATTTTGTTTTAAATTCTGACTGAATAATTGAATGGAAACTACAGCTGCTATTCCTAAAATAATAGACGCCATAAATAATAGCAATCGAGAAATACTCGCTTTTCCATCGCGCCAAGCCATTTTAAATAGCCATTGTACAGCTGCTTTTGAAGAAGAATTTGCCATTAAACAGTCTTTGTTTTTTGGTTCGACATTATTTTCCCTCCTTTTAATCGCACTATTTGTTGCGTTCTATTTGCTAAGTCTAAATCGTGAGTTATAATAACCAAGGTTGTGCCTGCTTCTTTATTTAATTGAAACAATAATTGAATAACTTTTTCGCCTGTTTCTTCATCTAAATTCCCTGTAGGTTCATCAGCAAATAAAATAGAAGGTTTGTTAGAAAAAGCTCTTGCTAATGCTACACGTTGTTGCTCACCTCCTGATAATTGCGATGGGTAATGGTGAAAACGATCTGCCAATCCTACTTTTTGTAGCAACTCTTTACCAACCTGAGTTGCATTTTTTTCGCCTTGTAATTCTAGTGGAACAATTACATTTTCTAAGGCAGTAAGCGTTGGTAGAAGCTGAAAATTTTGAAATATAAATCCGACTTCCTTATTGCGTAATTTTGCACGTCCATCTTCATCTAACTCTTGTAAATTACTCCCACACAATTCTACACTACCCGAACTTGGATGATCTAAACCAGCACACAGCCCTAATAAAGTAGTCTTTCCACTACCTGAAGGCCCTACAATTGCAAAGATACTTCCTGTTTCTACTTCAAAAGAAATTTCATTTAATACTGTTAATTTTTTCGAACCGCTTTTATATGTTTTCTCTAGTTCGTTAATCTTTAATATCTTTGTCATTATGTTTATAGTGCTAAAAATGGTAAAACGGAAAAATAATCAATTGATTTTAAATTTTAATACTCGTGGAAATAAGATTTTCTTAAAATTTTGTTATTTTTTATTTTTCACTCTATTGCTTTCCTGTGGATCTGACGCTTCTAAAAAGGAAAAATCAGCGGAAACAACAGCTGATGAAACAGTGGAAACCACTGCAGAAAAGACTAACGCAAAAACCATCTTATTTTTTGGTGATAGTTTAACTGCAGGCTATGGTCTAGACGATATTAATGAAGCTTATCCCGCATTAATTCAAACTTATATAGATTCACTTTCATTAAATTATGCTGTTATTAATTCTGGTGTAAGTGGTGAAACTACTGCTGGAGGAAAAGGAAGAATAAATTGGGTTTTAAATCAGAAAATAGATGTTTTTGTATTAGAACTAGGTGCTAATGATGGACTGAGAGGTGTACCGCTACAAGAAACTAGAGAAAATCTACAAGCAATTATTGATGCTGTTATAGCTAAAAACGCTACGACTAAAATTATTTTAGCAGGAATGCAATTGCCTCCAAATATGGGTGAAGCATATACAAATGAATTTAAAACCATTTTCCCTGAATTGGCCAAAAAAAACAAGCTAGATTTAATTCCTTTTTTATTAAAAGATGTTGGTGGAGTTCCTGAATTAAATCAAGCAGATGGTATTCATCCTACGGTTGAAGGTCATAAAATACTAGCAAAAAATGTTTGGTCTGTTTTAGAAGATGTGATTAGAGCATAACATTTTATAGGTAGATCTAGAATTATACTACTTTAAAATTGAGATACTTTCTAAACCTAACAGGTTTTGGAAACTTATTAGAAAAGGAGTCCAAAGAATATAAATACTACGTTTTTATTTAAATAAATAAACCTAACAGGTTTTGGAAACATGTTAGGTTTTAACTCTGTAATATAATTCTTGCAAAATTACTAAACGATATAGCAGTCCAAAAAATATAAATATTTCGTTTATATCTAAAGAAGTTTAATAGTAAATAAACCGAAAAGACTTATTAGTTCAGATATTTAAATAAATACTGCATCACGAAAAGTAAATTAAACATTATTAAACCTAACAGGTTTTAGAAACCTGTTAGATTTTTACTCTGTAATATAATTCTTGTAAAATTACTAAGCGGTAAAGCAGTCCAAAAAATATGAATATTTCGTTTAAATCTAAAGAAGTTTAATCGTAAATACACCGAAAAGATTTATTAGTTCAGGTATTTTAATAAATACTACATCACATAAAGTAAATTAAACACGATATAATTAAACCTAACAGGTTTTAGAAACCTGTTAGGTTTTTACTCTGTAATGTAATTCTTGTAAAATTAGTAAACGGTATAGCAGTCTAAAAAATATGAATACTACGTTTATATCTAAAGAAGTTTAATAGTGAATACACCGAAAAGACTTATTAGTTTAGGTATTTTAATAAATACTGCATCACGAAAAGTAAATTAAACATAATTAAACCTAACAGGTTTTAGAAACCTGTTAGGTTTTTACTCTGTAATATAATTCTTGTAAAATTACTAAGCGGTAAAGCAGTCCAAAAAATATGAATACTACGTTTCTATCTAAAGAAGTTCAATAGTAAATACACCAAAAAGACTTATTAGTTAAGGTATTTTAATAAATACTACATCACATAAAGTAAATTAAACACGATATAATTAAACCTAACAGGTTTTAGAAACCTGTTAGGTTTTTACTCTGTAATGTAATTCTTGTAAAATTAGTAAACGGTATAGCAGTCTAAAAAATATGAATACTACGTTTCTATCTAAAGAAGTTCAATAGTAAATACACCAAAAAGACTTATTAGTTTAGGTATTTTAATAAATACTATATCACAAAAAGTAAATTAAACATAATTAAACCTAACAGGTTTTAGAAACCTGTTAGGTTTTTTTGTACTATTCATCTCTATGAAGCAGAAATCTATTAAAATTTGATAATTAGGATTTAAAAACAACTAACAAGACATGCTCTTATCTGAAAACTTAATTTTCAAATTTTTAACCATATCACGTGTCATAGCATCTATATCAAATTTAGGTTTCCAATTCCAATCTTTTCGAGCATAAGAATCATCTATACTCATTGGCCAAGAATCTGCTATTTTTTGTCTAAAATCTGGATTATAGCTTACTTTAAAATCTGGATATATTTTTTGTATTGCTTTTGTTAATTGTGCAGGATCAAAACTCATACCCGCTAAATTATAAGATGTTCTAACTGTAATTGCTTCTTTTGGAGCTTCCATTAACTCTATAGTTGCTCTAATTACATCATCCATATAAATCATAGGTAATGTAGTTGAGCTATTTAAAAAGCATTCATAATTTTCATTTTTAATCGCTTTTATAAAAATATCAACGGCATAATCTGTAGTACCTCCACCAGGTAACGATTGGTATCCAATTACACCTGGATAACGAATAGAACGAATGTCTAGACCATATTTTTCAAAATAATATTTACTCCAATTTTCACCTGTAACTTTACTCATTCCATAAACGGTTGAAGGTGTTAAATTAGAATATTGGGCAGTATCTATTCTATCTATATTATCTCCAAAAACAGCAATAGAACTCGGAAAAAACACCCTATTTATGGCATTAAGCCTTGAAATTTCTAAAACATTAAAGAATGTTTTCATATTAATATCCCAAGTATTTAAAGGATATTTTTCTCCATTTGCAGACAAAATAGCTGCTAAATGATAAATTTGCGTAATTTTATATTTCGACACAATTTCTTGAATTGCATCAAAATCCGTTGCATCTAATGTTTCAAAAATTCCTTTAAAATTTGAATCTAATCGCAAGTCTGATGCTATTACATTAATAACACCATATTTTTCTTGTAATTTTTTAGTTAAAACGGTTCCTAATTGACCACTTGCTCCGGTAATTAATATTCTATCTTGATTCATCTTAGACTTATTTTAAAAGAATAAAATTACATATTTTAAAACATATTCAATCAAATAAACTTATAATTCAATTAAAATAAGTAAATTTACCTTTTAAATAACATTTTTACTTAAATTTTATCTAAAAATAGCTTTTAAATTTAATATAACCAGTAATTTTATCTTTTATGGAACGTTTAGACGAAATAGATCTTAAAATTTTAAGAATCTTACAAGAAGATTCAAAAAAAACAACCAAAGAAGTCTCTGAACTTTTAAATCTTTCTGCTTCTCCAGTTTATGAAAGAATTAGAAGGCTTGAAAAAAATGGATATATAAAAAAATATGTAGCTATTTTAGACAAAAGACTTGTTAACCAACCAATTACTGCTGTTTGTATGGTTTCTCTAAGATACCACAACGAAGGTTTTATTGAAAAATTTGAAAGACAAATTAAAGCTTTAAAAGAAGTGCAAGAATGCTACCATATGGCTGGTAAGGTTGATTTTTTCTTAAAAATTAATCTTGGAGATTTAGATGAGTACCACGAATTTGTGAGGTTAAAATTATCTAAGATTGAAAATATTGGTGTTTTGGAAAGTTATTTTGTTTTAAAGGAAATTTATAGTACTACTGCTTATTATTTTTAAAAAAAATATTCAGGCTAAAAAAAACTGCCTAAAAATTTTAAATTTTAGACAGCTTCACCATTAATTAAACAAATAACTATTTTATTTCTTAAGCACTTTTTTAAGCACTACATCTTTATCTAATTTTTTAGAACAGAAGTACCAATCTTTACAATCCATATCTTCTTTACCTTGCATTCTATCTTCAGCAGCACCACAAGAACCTGCAGGACCAATAATTACATCATCTCCTGGTCTCCAATCTGCTGGTGTTGCAACACCAAATGCATCTGCTGTTTGTAAAGCAACTACAACTCTATACAATTCATCAAAGTTTCTACCTAAGCTTAAAGGATAGTAAATAATTGTTCTAATAACTCCTTCTGGATCAATTACAAATACGGCTCTTACTGCTTGCGTTGCAGCCTCATTTGGTTGTACCATACCATATTTTTTTGCAACTTCCATAGTAATGTCTTCAATTAAAGGAAATTTAACCTCAACATTTTTCAAGCCTTTGTATTCAATTTTATCTTTAATTGAACGCAGCCAAGCTATATGGCTATATAAACCATCTATAGATAAACCTACCAATTTACAATTAGCATTTGCAAACTTTTCTTCTAAACTAGCAAAGGTTATAAACTCTGAAGTACATACTGGTGTAAAATCTGCTGGATGGCTAAATAAAATTACCCAATCACCTTTATAATCACTTGGAAAGTCAATATTTCCTTGTGTTGTTACTGCTTTAAACTCTGGAGCTTTATCTCCAATTCTTGGCATTCCTGTATATTCTTTTTCTTCTTCCATTTATGTATGTTTTAAATATTTATTATTTTTTTATAGTGTAAATTTAAAACATAAAAGCCACAACAATTGTAACCTAAATCACCCATAAACGTTAAAAATAGGTTAAAGAAATAACTAAATTTTAGAGGGTTAAGATCCTTTTATTTAGAAATTAAATTACAATACCAAAATTTAGAATCCCAAGTAGCTGATTTATCTGAAGAATAGGTTTTCAACACCTTCTCTCCTATTTCAAAAGGTATTGGATTTTTAAAAATAGGACCGTCGAAAACAAATGTATGAAATTCACCATTTTCACCACAAACATCAACATTATCTGGTAAATCGTTGATAAAACTTTCATCAATAATTCTACCAACAAAACTCTTATCTAACAAATTAGCATTAACAGAAACAGTAATAGCTTTAAAACCTAAATCTATAAACTCTTTAATAATACTGCTGGTTTTTAATTTCCATAAAGGAAAAACGCCTTTTAAATTTAGTTCGGCTAATTTAACTTCTCTAAATTCCTTTAAATCTTCTAAAAAAATGTCTCCAAAAATTGAATACTTATACTCTTTTTCAGTAATAATTTTAAGCAAGTTTGAGTGCATAATAGCATTATAACTTTCCATAGAAACCTCTTCAGGAAAATATATTTTTGTTAGAGGCAATCCTATTTCTTTTGCTTGCTGTTCTAATAATTTTTCAGCAACACCATGCATAGAAACCCTATTAAGTTTTTGATTTACGGTAGTTAGTAAGGTTCCAACAGCATACTCTTTATGCTGTAAAATTTTGTACAATGCCAATGCTGAATCTTTCCCTGTACTCCAATTAAAATAAGCTTGTTTCACAAATTATAGTTTTTGGTAAAAATAAAACAAACGATACAATTTATACAATGTTTTAATTAAGTTAATTTAAGTACATTTGGACCTTTAATTTTTATAATTTATGAAAAACTTTCGCCTTTCACTTCTAATTAGTACATTTTTTACACTTATTAGTTTTGCTCAAACAATTCAATCACCTTCAGAATTTTTAGGATATGAATTAGGAACACAATTTACAAGACACCATAAAATAATAGATTATTTTAACTATGTTAGTTCTAATTCTGTAAATGTTTCTCTAGAAAAATATGGTGAAACAAACGAACATAGACCTTTATATGTTTCCTTTATTTCTTCAGAAGAAAATAGTAAAAATTTAGAAGCTATTAGAAAATCTAACTTACAAAGAACAGGAATATTAAAAGGTGAACCACAATCTGAAATTGGTATTGTGTGGTTAAGTTATAATGTACACGGTAATGAAGCTTCTGCCTCTGAAGCTGCAATGCTTACCTTGTATAAATTAATTACCGAAAAACAAGGTTGGTTAAAAAACACCGTTGTTATTATAGACCCTTGTTTAAATCCGGATGGGCGAGATCGCTATGTTAATTGGTACAACCAAACCAAAAGCACCCCTTATAACACAAATCCAGATGTAAGTGAACACAAAGAACCTTGGCCTAGCGGAAGACCAAACCATTATTTATTTGATTTAAATAGAGATTGGGCTTGGGCAACACAAATTGAATCGCAACAACGTTTAAAAATATATAATAAGTGGATGCCACAAGTTCATGTAGATTTTCACGAACAGTTTATAAATAACCCTTATTATTTTGCTCCTGCAGCAGAACCTTTTCACGAAATTATTACAACTTGGCAACGCGACTTTCAAACTGAAATTGGAAAAAATCATGCAAAACATTTCGACAAAGAAGGCTGGCGTTATTTTACAAAAGAGTCTTTTGATTTACTGTACCCAAGTTATGGAGACACCTACCCAACGTACGTTGGAGCTATTGGTATGACCTACGAACAAGCAGGACACGGAATGGCTGGTTTAGGAATTGTAACAGAAAACAATACTATTTTAACTTTAAAAGACAGAATTGCACACCATACAACAACAGGACTATCAACTGTTGAAGTTGCAGTTAAAAACACATCAAAAATGTTAGTGGAATTTTCTAAGTTCTTCGATAATTCTAAACTAGCTTATAAAAATTACATTTTAAGAGGTGCTCCTGAAAAAATTAAAGGTGTAATAAATCTTTTACAAAAACATGAAATTGATTTTTATATTTCTAAAGGAAAAAATGTAAAAGCATATAATTATAATAGCAAATCTACCGAGAGTTTAACTACCGGTAAAAACGATCTAATAATACCTACAAATCAACCAAAAGGTAAAATGGTTAAGGTTTTATTTGAACAAGAAACACAACTTTCAACACCAATAACATACGATATTACTGCCTGGAGTTTACCTTATGCATACGGTTTACAAGGTTTTGCAACCAAAAACAACATTACTTTCGACTCTGAATTAGTAGAGGTTAACAAGCAAGATTACACAAATAAAATTGCTAAAAATGCCTATGCTTACTTACATAAATGGAATGAAGTTTCTGATGCTGAATTATTAGGTGATTTATTAGAAAAAGGATTTAATGTACGCTTTAGTTATAAAGATTTTTCGGTTGAAGGGAATGAATTTAAAAAAGGTACACTACTTATTATGAGAGGCGAAAATAAACACATCGCTAATTTTGATGCAAGCATTGTAGAAATAGCCAATAGATTAAACAAAAAACTTAGCACTTCCAATACTGGTTTTGTAACTAGTGGTGCAGACTTTGGATCTTCAAACATACAACTTATAACATCTAAAAAAATTGCAGTTTTGGCTGGAGAAGGAACTTCTTCTTTAAGTTTTGGTGAAATTTGGCACTTTTTTGAAACCCAGTTAAAATACCCTTTAAACATTTTAAACACTGCAAATCTTAACAGAATTGACTTAACTAAATATCAAACTTTAATTTTACCTAATGGCTATAGAGCAAATGAGCAAACATTGAAAAAACTAAGTTCTTATGCCACAAATGGTGGAAAAATAATAGCATTAGGTAGCTCCGTAAATAATTTTGCAGATACAGAAGGTTTTGGCCTAAAAAGACAAGAAAATGAAGATGCTGATTCCAAACAAAAATTAAATCTAATTCCGTTTGATCAAAGAGAAAACGAGTACATTAAAAATGCAATTACAGGAAGTATTTTTAAAAGCACTGTTGATACATCGCATCCATTAGCCTATGGTTACGATACAAATTATTATAGTTTAAAACAAAGTTCTACTTCGTATCAATTATTAGAAAGTGGATATAATGTAGCTTATTTTCCAGAAAATTTTGAACATGTATCTGGTTATGCAGGTCCTAATGCTTTAAAAAACATTCCTAACTCACTACTGTTCGGTACAGAAAGTAAGGGGCGCGGAACAATTATTTATATGATAGACAATCCATTATTCAGAGCTTTCTGGGAAAATGGAAAACTCTTTTTTGTGAATGCTGTATTTTTAAATTAGAACTTTAATAAGTTCTCTTTTTTATAAGTATAACACAAAATAAAAAGGCTGTATAAAAAGTAAAATTTTAATTAACTTAACTGCTAATTAATTACTTTTATACAGCCTTTTTACTATAATATCAACTATTATATTCCTCTCTTAAAAAGCTCTAATCAGCTTTTTCTCCTTTACAAGTTGTTAAAATATAATTAAAATGTTCCACATCATCGGAATTTAGCTTTAAAACACCTTTTATAGTTACTATATCATCCGTTTTAAAATCTGGTTTAGATGCAAACTGAAGTTCAATAGCAGTTTCAGGACCTCCAACACCGCAGAAAAAACATGAGGACATAGGTCCTTTAGATAAAATAAATATTTTTCCCATTGGATCTACATCTAAAAAGTAACCTGTAATTGCTACTTCTTTGCCTTCTAAAGATTTTACAGAAGAAGAAAAGCTAGGATATAAAAAATACTCTCCATAATCAGGAAAATATTTTTCAGTATACTCAACTTTTGCCAAATCATCCCAAGTAATGTTTATCTGAGAAAAACATAAACTTGAAAATTGAAACAGCAGAATAATTAAAATTTTATTTTTCATTGCTTAAAATAGTTGAAATGTTCATTTTTATAATTGGGTATATTGCTAGCATTACAGATACTAAAATCATTATTAATACAAGCATTACTATTTGTAAAAAATCATGAAACGACAGTACTTGAAGTAAATTGTATTTTATGTCGTCTTCTAAAATTCTAAACATAAAATAGACAGCCACTTTCGACATTAAAAACCCCAAAAATAAAGCAAATAATCCGATTAAAACTCCTTCATAAGTAACCATTTTAATTAGTTGAACATTACTAGCTCCGTAAGTTCTTAAAAGTGCCAAGTCAAAAGCGCGTTCTTTTACCATTTTATAAAGACTTATAAATATAATAATACACGAAATAACCAGAATTATATAAGCAATCCCTGAAATTGTTTTAAAGCCTACACCCGTATACGCATACAATTTATCTAATTCAACTTTAGGTAATGCAGCCTGCATATTTGTGTTTTCATTAATACTTCTTGGAAAAGTTAAAAAAGCTGTTGGACTTCTAAAAGTAATTAAAAGTGACGTTATTTCTTTTCCTTCTTCATAATTTTCTTGATGCTCAATATGGCTTTCACCATGTTCATGACTATCCTCGTGATGTTCTACATGATTTTCTTCGTGTTCATGACTATCGTTCTGATGTCCTTCGAGGTTTTCATTATGCTCATGTTCATCTTCGTGATGTTCTACATGGTTTTCTTCGTGTTCGTGTCCATCTTCGTGATGATGAACATCCCAAACACTTTTTAAATTAGTAACAATTAAACGGTCGATTACTTTTTGTGTTGGTTTTAGTATACCCACCACTGTTAACTCATCAGTATGTACATGTATTTCATTTTCAACCAACCCGTGTGAACTTAGAAAAACACTTCCTACTTTTAATCCTAATTGTTTAGCTACATTAGAACCGAGCACTACTTCCATCGATTTTTTTACCTTACGTCCTTCTTCTAATTCGGCATTATAAAGCGTCATAAATTCATCGGTTGTACCTACTATTCTATACCCTTTATAATTATCTCCATATGAAATAGGCACGGCAGTTTTTACAAAAGGACTCTTAGCTATTTTTTTTGCATCATTATATATAATATTTCCAGTAGGATTGTCTATATGAAGTACAGAAGCTAAAACTAACTGCAATGGACTTCCTTTAGCTCCAACAACTAAATCAATATCTCTCACATTGGCTTCCATTTGGTATTTAAACGAAGTTTCTAACTGTTTAATACCCAACAAAAGCGCTATACTTAAAGTTAAAATTAGAATACTCAAAAAAGTATACAATGGCTTTGCCTTAATATTTTGAAGGCTTATATTCCAAACTCTCATAATGTAATTGAATTTAAAAATAGTGGTTTAATCCTATTATCGTGGGTTATAACAATTAAATTGGCTTTTGTTCGCTTCGCTTGATTGATAAGTAATTTCATTACAATATTACAATGCTCATCATCTAAACTAGAGGTTGGTTCATCAGCTAAAATAACTTGAGGGTTATGTATTACTGCCAAAGCAATTCCCAAACGCTGTAGTTGTCCTTCACTTAATGTATTTACCTTACTATTTTTAACCTCACCTAAATTTAACTCTTCCAATAGATTAGTTATTGCTGTGTTATCAATTAACTTTCCACTAAAAAACAGCCGTGCTTTTAAGTTCTCTATAACGTTTAGTGATTGAACGGCATGACTTTTTTGAAAAACAAGCCCTATATTTTGACCTCTAAATTTATCTAATTTAGAATGTGATAATGTATTCAAATCCACATCCCCAATTACTACTTTTCCACTTACAGGTTTTAAAAGACCAGCCAAAAGGTGTAACAAAGTAGTTTTACCTATTCCAGACTTACCTAAAATAAGTAAATTCTCCTCTGTATTTAAGTTAATTTCAGGGAATTTAAAGGACTGTTCCTTTTTTTTATATTGAAATATGAGATTGTCTGTCTGTACCATATTAAGTGATAATTATATTATTTTTATTGCTGCGCACCTTATAATACTGAGTTAATATCCAACACCTTTTTGTTCAGATCTACTATTATAATTCAATAAACTAAGGAATGTAATTGCAAAGGAAATTAATAATAAACTTATAATCGCAGAAAACAAATAATTATTTGTATTTGGTTTATAATTAAATGTTGGCAACTCGTTATACATACGTTTTTTAAACGTTTGATTATTATACAATAAAGGAATAAAATAATTCCTCCACTCTTCTGCAAATTGATATACTTGACTTTGAAAATCTACATAATCTTGTTTTGTAGTTCCTGCCATACTTCCTAAAGCACGTTGTGTTACAATTATTGGAGAAATCCATTGAAATTTTGCCACCCAAGCTTGTTGCTTTTCTAATTTATCCTCATAACTAGATAATAATGGTTGTAATTCTTCTTTAATTATTTTTTGAGAAGCAATATAACCATGCCAAAACGATCTTGACTGGGTACTATCATTAATTGCATATTCAGGATGATCTCTTAAAAAATTATCAAGTATCTGATCTTGTTTTTTGGTTGCTTCTGCTTTATGTTCTCGCATTTCACTAATCAACTTTGTTCTTGATGGAATTGGGTAAAACACATCTCCAGATTGACTGATAACAGAAGGAATAAGCAATACAAAAACTATCCATAATCCCAATAATGATAAGGCATTTTTTGCTGAATTAGCAATACTTACATTAATAGCAAAAGCCAAACTAAACCAAAATAACATATAACAAAAAACCAATACTAAAAAGGATAAAAAATTAGCTATAGATACGGTTGCAAATAGACTAAATACAATTGCAGAAACAACTATAATTATTAAGGTCATCCAAAATAATCTAAGTGCTAACTTTTGCAATACCCACTTTCTAATAGAGATAGGTTGCGATGCTAATAATCGTAAAGTTCCGCGTTCTTTTTCCTCGGATAAAACATTATACGAAAATGCTATTATAATAAGAGGAAGTAAATAAAGTACCACAAACATTAAATCAAAACTCCCAAAAAGTAATTGTATTGGGCTTGTCATTTCAGTAAAATTAAGTGCAAAATCATCTCCAGATACTGTTGGCATTACATAATGTGTAAAAATATCACTTTGACCTACTGCTAAAAAACCCATATCAATAGGATCCATAGCTGCAACTCTTGGGTAATAATTTCCAATTGCAATTGGACTGGTTGGATTTTGCCAACGCGAAACATTAACAGACATGCCATTTTCAATAGAATCTAACAGAGATAGCATTTTTGTATCAGAAATTTTTACAGATGCTCTTGCTTCAGAAATGTTTTCTATTCTTTTATCAATTTTACTTTGACCGTTAAAAGCAGCAAATACAAACAACACCAATAAAAGAATACTTATTAATTGTATCCACCAACTGCGTAAGAGTATTTTTAACTCGTATTTAAAATTATAGTATAACATATGATTTTTTTAGTTTTTAGGTTTAAAGATGAATAGTAGAACTGCGGTAAAAAAGAACCAAACCAATAATGCTATAACACTTAATTTTTGTTGTTTTAAAACAGCTGATAACTCTTGAGGTGCATAGCTAAATTTTGGCAACTTTTTCCATGTTTCTTCATTGGCCAAATAACCTCGCTCTCCATATTTAGTATTGGTTGCTAAATTGTCATTCAAAAATTTTTGAGTTGCAATTCGGTATGCTTCAGAAGCATCCGTAAAACTCCAATGCGAATGATAATCCGTTCTTGCAATTCCCATTGATAAAAAACGGGCAGGAAGAAATGGAGAAATTATAGACAACGTATTATACGTTGCTGTCTGTTTTTCGAAAAGTTTTTTTAACTCCGCATAATTACTTTTATAAATAGAAGCTTGATATTCTTCTCCTTTTTGCATACGGTAAGCAGAAAAATTAAATGGAAGTTGATGCAAACTATCCACACCATATTCAGCTAAAACATCTTTTTCTAATTGTTTAGCTTCTTCATTCCAAGGATTATGTCCATCTAAACCTTCTTTTTTAGCTTTTGAAATAGTTGAAGCAAACTCTTGACGTGTTGGGTATGGGTATTTAGACCCTGCAAAATTACTTGCAGCTTTAGGAGCTGCTAAACAAGAAACAATCCATATTCCTAATAATACTACAAGAGAAACACCCGATTTTTTAACCAGTTGAGAAACAAAAAGTACAATATTAATAAAAATGGCATAATAACTTAAATACACAATGTATAATGTAGCTAAAGATGCCCAACTAAATGTAGTATACCCTTTTATAGATGAAAGCAACACCCCTGCAATAGCAAATAATAATGTTGTAATTCCTAATATGGGAATAAAAATTGCTAGCCATTTTCCTAAAATTATCTTCCAAAATGAAATACCTTGACTCTTTAACAAGGACATAGTTCCCATGTCTCTTTCTTTAGTAATACTATTATACCCTATAAGAATTATAAGTAGAGGAATAATAAAAAGTAGAACAAAATCTGGTGAAAGCACACCAAAACGAGCTAAACCTGTTTGATCTGCAACCTTACTATAGGCTGCTTCATTACGGTTATGTGCTGTTAAAAATATTGAGGTACCAACATATTTATCAACCCCTTGATCTAAAAGAGAAAGCGGATGTTTAGGTTTAAATACATAAGTTCCATAATGTGCCGCTGAGTGCGGATTTTTATCTCCTTGATTTTCCCAAATAGCACGTTCTTCTAATTTTGCAGTTGCTACTTCTTCTGAAGAATTTTTATATTGGTTATAACTTATCCAAACAGAAGTACTTAATAACAACAATACAATTAGTGCTGAAATTTTAATACGCCCATCTCTAAAGAATTCTTTCAATTCTTTTATTATCGTTTTTTTTATCATGCTTACAGTTCTTTATAGTCCATAGTTTTAAGATAAGCTTGCTCTAATTCAGATAAGGAAATGTCTTGCGAAATAAATTGCTGCAATAATTTTCCATTTTTCATAATTCCTATGTTTGTCGCTATTTCTTTAGCTCTAAAAAGGTCGTGTGTAGCCATTAAAATAGCAACATTGTTTTCTTTTAATGTCTCTAATAATAGTCCAAACTCATTACTAGCTTTTGGATCTAGACCAGATGTAGGTTCATCTAAAAGAAGTGCTTTCGCTCCTTTTGCAAGCGCTATTGCAATACCTACTTTTTGTCGCATACCTTTAGAAAATGTTTGAGTACGCTTATAAAAAGCTTCTTTTTGCAATCCAGATTTAATTAACAGAGATTCTAATTCTTGTTTTTTTAATTTTTGCCCACCAATTCCAGAAAAATAATCCAAGTTTTCCATTGCACTTAAGGTTGGATATAACATTAAATTTTCTGGAATATATGCAATGTCTTTTTTGGTTTCTATAGCTTTATTATCTACACTTTTTCCATTTATAAAAGCTGCTCCTGAAGTTGGTTTAATAAAACCTAGCAACAAGTTTATAGTTGTAGACTTACCTGCACCATTAGCACCTAAAAGGCAATATATTTCTCCAGGATTCACATGTAAAGTGAGTTCATTTAAGGCTGTAAAATTCCCGTATTTCTTGGTTAATTTTTCTGTTTTAATCATTTGATATTTTTTTAGTTATATTTTATTTTATTATTGGCCATTCATCTTGTTGAGGAAACAAGTTGTTTTTCCATAATGTAATTTCTTCTTCTGTAAGTAAGCAAGATTCGAGTTGAGCTATTAGCTCTTCTTTGTCTAAATATTGACCAATAAAAACCAGTTCAATTTTTCTATCTCCATACAAAGCATCCCAATTACTTTCAATTTCAACTTTATTTTCATTAAACGCTGCATAATCTATACGGTCTGAAAAAGGCATAGATGCCCACCAAACTCCTGCTGAATCAGCTTTGCAAGAACCTCCTGCAGAACTCCAAATTAAAGCCTGTTTAGATCTTGAGGCTAACCAAAATAAGCCTTTACTTCTTATAATATTTTGAGGAAAATCGGTGTTTAAATAATTTAAAAAACGGCCTGGATGAAATGGTATACGACTCTTAAAAACAAGAGAGCCAATACCGTATTCTTCAGTTTCTGGCGTGTGCTCGTTTTCCAATTCTTTTATCCAACCAGCTGAAGCTTCTGCTTTTTCATAATTAAATAAACCGGTATTAATTACTGTATCTAATTTAATATTTGATTTATTAGTGAGGTAGATTTGTGCTTCTGGATTTAATTTATGAATAATACTTTTAAGTGCATTCAATTGTTCTTCCTCAACCAAATCTATTTTATTGATAATAATAACATTTGCAAATTCAATTTGATCTGTTAATAAGTTAACTATGGTTCTATCATCACCTTCAATATCTGTAAGAGCTCTGGTTGCTAGGTAATCGGCACTGGAAAAATCTTTTAAAAAATTAAAAGCATCAACAACAGTTACCATAGTGTCTATATAACTAAAACGACTTAAATCTATAGTACCATCTTCACTTTCAAAAGAAAAAGTTTGTGCTACTGGAATAGGTTCACTTATACCAGTACTTTCTATAAGTAAATAATCGAATTTATTTTGTGCTGCCAGTTTTTCAACTTCTATCATTAAGTCTTCTCTTAGCGTACAACAAATACATCCGTTAGACATTTCAACAAGTGATTCTTCGGTTCTTGAGAGTGTATTTTCATTCTCAATAAATTGAGCGTCAATATTAACTTCACTCATATCATTTACTATCACAGCTACTTTCAAGCCTTCTTTATTATGTAGTATATGATTTAATAATGTGGTTTTTCCAGCTCCTAAAAACCCACTTAAAACAGTTACAGGTAATTTCTTCATATATTGATATTAAAAATTCTTTTGGTATTTTTTTAATGTTAAAAATCAACCAACTCTTTTTTTAGTAAAGAAATGGCTGTTATTTGTTTTTAATCTTTTACTATAGATTAAAATCTCTAAATTTAATAACGAATTAGTACATAGTCAGTGATTTAAAATCACCCATTATTTCTAATTTTTAAATTTATAAAACTTATAAATCTATATAAGAATGCTAAAGATTTAAGTAAAAAAAGGAGGAGGTCTGGATAAGAGTTTATCTAGATAAATACCGCTAGAACTAATAAATTTATAATTATTTATTAGTTCTGACTTAGTAATAAGTTCAATATTTTGAATTTCAAAACTTTGTAAAACAGTGCTTAGTACAGGTATTGAATTGTGTATAATAGCTTGCTCACAAATATCACAATGCGCTGCATGTTCTTTATCATTATCATGAGTTAAGCTATGCAGTCCTAATAATTTCATTGAAAGAAAAAGGGCAAGAAAAAGGTATGCAATACTATTTCTTATACAACTTGGTTTCATTAAAAGGACTAATTAAAATAAATTTAATGAGTATGATTTTTTTTACACTTCATTAATTTCCAATTTAAATAATGGGCAAAAGCAACTATAGAAGCGCCTATAACAGTATTAACTACCTCCCATAATTCTGTAAAATCAAGTCTACCCAAAGCAATAAAAACAAACCCTAACCCTGCATATAACAATGGTTTTACTTGGAAATGAACTTTTTTATAACTTGGCCAAAGAGAAGTAATAACAAATACAAGACCTAAACTTATAAATGTTAATTCTATATAAGGATTTTCTAAAAAATGCAAACTAGATAGAGATGAGAATGAAAGCACTACAGGTATTGCAGCACAGTGTACTGCACAAATTAAAGAACTTGAAAGTGCAATAAGGTCAATAGTATTGTTGTTGTTAGTTTTCATTTGTTTCTTTTATAAAATAATACTTTAAATTTGTTGAAAATACTTAAATGCAAACGTGTCGCATTAATATTTTTTACAAATATAATTTATTTTATGAAAAGACAATAAATAATTGCGAATAATTCGCATTATTGATTTTCATCAAAAAAAAAGAAATTTAAACAGCTGAAATTGCGCCTAAAAACAGTCCATTTTTTATTAAAAACTTAATTAATATCTGTTAATTAAGTTTTTAGACTTTTAATTAATTTAATATTTTATTCAATAATTTAAAATTAATTTACAGGCTCTCCATACAAGTCAAATTCTGTAGCAGAAGTAATTTTAATTTGAGCAAACTTACCAACTTGCACATAATATTTAGTAGCATCAATTAGCACTTCATTATCAACATCAGGCGAATCAAATTCTGTTCTACCAACAAATACGTTTCCATCTTTTCTATCAATAATCACCTTAAAAGTCTTACCTAATTTTTCTTGATTTAAATCAAAAGAAATCTGACTTTGAAGTTCCATTATTTCATTAACACGTTGTTGTTTTACATCTTCAGGAACATCATCTACCAAGTTCGCTGCGTGTGTATTTTCTTCGTGAGAATATGCAAAAGCTCCTAAACGTTCAAAACGCATTGCTTGTACCCAATCTTTTAATTCTTGAAAAGCTGCTTCAGTTTCACCTGGATACCCAACAATTAAAGTGGTTCTAATAGCCATATTAGGCACAGATTTTCTGAATTCAGCAAGTAAATTTGTAGTTTTTTCGTGTGAAGTTCCTCTACGCATCGACTTTAAAATGTCATCATTTATGTGCTGTAATGGAATGTCTAAATAATTACAAACTTTAGGCTCGTTATGGATCACTTCTAAAACATCTAGTGGAAATCCAGTTGGAAATGCATAATGCAAACGAATCCACTCAATACCATCAATTTTCACCAATTCTTTTAATAAATCGGCCAAGGCTCTTTTTTTATAAATATCTAATCCGTAATAGGTTAAATCTTGAGCTATTAAAATAAGTTCTTTAATTCCTTTTTTGGCCAATTTTGTTGCTTCAACTACTAGATCTTCTATAGGTGTTGAAACGTGCTTTCCTCTCATTAATGGAATGGCACAAAAAGAACAAGGTCTATCGCATCCTTCAGCTATTTTTAAATATGCATAATGTGTAGGTGTTGTAGTTAAACGTTCCCCAACCAATTCGTGTTTATAATCTGCATCTAAAACCTTTAATAAATTAGGTAAATCGTGTGTACCAAAATATTCATCAACATCCGGAATTTCTTTTTGTAAATCCGGCTTGTAACGTTCACTTAAACAACCTGAAACATAAACTCTATCTACTTCACCTAATTCTTTTTTATTTACATAATGTAGAATCGTGTTTACAGACTCTTCTTTAGCATCTCCAATAAAACCACAGGTATTTATAACAACTATGTTTCCTTCATCATTTTCATCTTCATATACAACGTCTTTATTATTTGCTTTTAGCTGCCCCATTAACACTTCACTATCGTATACGTTTTTAGAACAACCTAAAGTAACTACGTTAATTTTATTTTCTTTTTTTGATTTAGTACGCACAATTTTGTATTTTATTTTTTGCAAAAGTAAGTAAACCTTTTTAATTGAGTTGAGTCTAAAAATAAATACCTAAATTTTTAACTTTTTATTTATGAAAAAATACCAGTTCCCAATACTTCTATTCATCAGTTTATTTTCTTGTTCGCAAAATGAAGACTTAACCTTAACAACAAAATCGCTATATTTTCCAACATTAGCAGGAGATGATTGGGAAACAATTGCACCTTCTGAATTAAATTGGGATGAACATAAAATTGAAGAATTGTTAACTTATTTAGAAGCTAAAAACACTAAAAGTTTTATTGTGTTATACAATGGTAGAATTGCTATTGAACAGTATTTTAACAATCATTCTGAATCTAAACCCTGGTACTGGGCAAGTGCTGGAAAAACCTTAACATCAGTAACTACAGGTATTGCTCAAGAAAAAGGTTTATTAAATATAAATACTAAGGTTTCAGATTATTTAGGAAACGGTTGGACAAGTGCATCAACAGTTAAAGAAAATTTAATTACTTGTAAGCATTTATTAACTATGACATCTGGTTTAGATGATGATTTAGGCGATGCAGTAAATTCAATAAATTTACAGTATAAAGCTGATGCAGGAACAAGGTGGGCATATCATAATGTATATGTAAAATTACAAGATGTTATTGAAGCAACGGCAAAACAACCATTTTCAACATTTTTTAATACAAATTTGAGAGATAAAATTGGAATGACAGGAATATGGTTACAAACTGGAGATTTTAGTGTTTTTTATAGTACGGCAAGAAGTATGGCTAGATTTGGTTTATTAGCATTTAATAAAGGAACTTGGGATACTACAGAAATTATAAATGCCGATTTTTTTAATAATTCAATAAGTACTTCACAAAATATAAATAATGCATACGGATATTTATGGTGGTTAAATGGAAAATCTAATTACCACTTACCGCAATCTCAATTTGAGTTTCAGGGAGCATTAATTCCTAATGCTCCAAATGATTTATATGCTGCTTTAGGTAAAAACGACCAAAAAATTTACGTTTCACCCAGTAAAAAATTAGTAATTATTAGAATGGGAGAAAGTGCAGATGCAACAAATTTTGCACTTTCAAATTTTGATAATGAACTTTGGGAAAAACTGAATTTAATTATCGACTAAAAACTATTTATAATCTTCTGGAAGCTTTCTAGCCTTGGTTAATTTTTCAAAAGCATATCCTAAATTTAATAACTTATTTTCTTGAAAAGGTTTAGCAATAAACGTTAAACTAATGGGTTCCCCTGTTTTTTTAAAACCCATTGGGACAGTTAAACAAGGAAATTTTGCAACAGCAGCATAACCAGCGTGGTAATTATTTATAGATAAAATTATATCTAAATTATGTGTATCCATTGGCGTTTTAAAAAACTCAATTCCTTTTGTATGCAAATTTTGTTTAACCAGCTCAAATGCTTTATTTGAAGTTGTATCATTTAAAATTCCTTCAAATAATTCTTGCCCATATGGTGAACGCTGTATGGAATCTAACAAATTAAACTTAATAACGTCTTCAATAGTTGAAATTTGAATAGCTGTATCTGCATAATTTTTTAAATAATTTGGCAAATCATACTTCATATCAATATTAAGCAAAGTTAAAAAACCATTCAGACCAATTTTAGGTTGCTCAAATTCTATAAGCTCTGCTCCTCCTCTTTTTTTAATAATTTGTACAGCGCTCTTATAAATTGAATCTGTTAAAAGTTCTTTTATAACGCCTATTCTTTTTCCTCTTAAAGAGGAACTACTTAACGAATCTATATAACTAACTTGTGTATTGTTTCCTATTGTAACTGAATCTTCAACATCTTCTCCCAACATAGCATTTAATAAAATAGCAGTATCAACTAAACTCTTAGCCATTGGGCCTGGTGTATCTAAAGTACTTGAAATTGGTACAATACCTGTTCTGCTTACTAAGCCAATTGTTGGCTTTAATCCCACAACAGCATTTTGGCTAGCAGGAGATAAAATAGACCCTGAGGTTTCAGTACCAACTGCAGCTATTGCAAAATTCGCTGCTACTGCTACACCACTTCCAGAGCTTGAGCCTCCAGATTCAAATATTTTTCTACCATATGGATTCAGTGTTTGTCCACCAACGGCACTATAACCAACAGGGCAACCGCTACAAAAAAAGTAAGCCCATTCACTTAAATTCGTTTTTCCTAAAATTAAAGCTCCATTTTCTTTTAGTTTTTTTACAATAAAGGCATCATCTGTTTCTTTATTTTCACTTAAAACAAAAGCTCCTGCTGTAGTAGGCATTCCAATGGTATTAATATTATCTTTTAAAAGTATTGGTAAACCATATACTGTATTTTTTAAATTTATAGGTCGATTTCTATCTTTTTCACGAGCTTGTTCAACAATAGTTGGGTTTAAAGCTATAATGCTATTTAAGGCTAAATTATGACTACTCTCATATTTACGGATTCTATACAAATAAAACAATACAATCCTTTCATAAGATAAAATTCTATTGTTTACAAACTCTTGTATAGTAGGAATATCTTTTTCTAAAATAAATGGCAATAAATTTTGATAATCTTTTTCTGTAAAACCCGCTAAATCTTCTTCAAATGGTTTAAAAACTTTATTCATATCTAAATATTTAGATTGAATTAGCTTAAACCGCATTCTTTCAATTTGGTGCTTTTGTTGTGCTAATATTTCAGTAGTTTCATCATATTTTGTGAAAACAACAGATTCTTTTTTGTGGTTACAGGCTACAACTAAAATAAGTAATGTAACTAAAAATAATAGCTTTTTCATTTAATTTGATTTTACAGAAGTTATAAAAATAAAAAAAACCTCTTTTAAAAAAGAGGTTTTAACTATTTTATTTATAGTATTTTATTTAAAGAAAGAATCTACAAATTCAATTTTATTAAAAACTTGCAAGTCGTCAATTCCCTCACCAACACCAATATATTTTACGGGAATTTTAAATTGATCTGAAATTCCAATAACAACACCACCTTTTGCAGTGCCATCTAATTTTGTAACAGCTAACGATGTTACTTCGGTTGCTAATGTAAACTGTTTAGCTTGTTCAAAAGCATTTTGACCTGTTGAACCATCTAAAACCAATAATACTTCGTGAGGCGCATCTTCCACCACCTTTTGCATTACACGTTTTATTTTGGTCAACTCATTCATTAAGTTCACCTTATTATGCAATCTTCCAGCGGTATCTATAATAACAACATCTGCATTTTGAGAAACGGCAGACTTTAAGGTATCATAAGCCACAGAAGCTGGATCACTTCCCATTTCTTGTCGCACAATTGGAATATTTACTCTATCGGCCCAAACTTGTAATTGATCTATTGCAGCAGCTCTAAAAGTATCTGCAGCACCTAAAACAACGCTTTTTCCAGCCTTTTTAAATTGTGAAGCTAATTTACCTATTGTGGTAGTTTTTCCAACGCCATTAACACCTACAACCATAATTACATATGGTTTTTTGGTTGATGGAATTGTAAAATCTGTTTCGTTACCAACATTGGTTTCTGATAGCAAGCCAGCTATTTCTTCCCTTAGAATTTTATTTAACTCGTCGGTACCCAAATATTTGTCTTTGGCTACTCTAGCTTCAATTCTATCAATAACTTTAAGTGTAGTTTCAACTCCAACATCTGAAGATACTAGCACTTCTTCCAGGTTATCTAATACATCATCATCAACTTTAGTTTTACCTGCAACTGCTTTGGACAGCTTCGAAAAAAAAGATGTTTTTGTTTTCTCTAGACCTTTGTCTAAAGTTTCTTTTTTTTCTTTTGAAAATATTCTTTTAAATAAACTCATTTTCTACAAATTTGTTTTACAAATATAAAAAAAGAAAAGCTACCCTCAATAGATTGAAAGTAGCTTTAAAATATTTTAAAAACAAAAAATTATTTTTTGCTCAAAAAGTCTTTTACGTTTGCTGGATCCATAATAGCTTCTACAAAAGTATAAGCACCTGTTTTAGGTGATTTTACCATTTTTATAGCTTTACTTAATCTTTTTGATCCTGTTTGTAACGATGCTACTGATTTCTTTGCCATGGTCTTATTAAGTGTTATTTGAAGTTTTTAAATAAAAACCTCTAATTATTTAATTTCTTTATGAACAGTCATTTTCTTCAAGATAGGATTGTACTTTTTAATTTCCATTCTATCAGGAGTATTCTTTTTATTCTTGGTAGTAATATATCTAGAAGTACCCGCTTGCCCTGAAGCTTTGTGCTCAGTACATTCTAAAATCACCTGAATTCTGTTTCCTTTAGTCTTTGCCATTACTTATTATTTTTTTAAAAAACCTTTTTCTCTTGCTTCTTTTATAACCGCAGAGATTCCTTTTTTATTAATATTCTTTAAAGCAGATGTAGATACTTTTAAAGTAACCCATTTATCCTCTTCAGGAATATAAAAACGCTTTTTAATTAAATTAGCGTCGAATTTTCTTTTTGTTCTATTCAATGCGTGAGAAACATTGTTTCCAACCATTGCTTTTTTTCCAGTAAGTTCACAAACTCTTGACATATCTCTGTACTTTTTTTTTGTATTCTCAAAACGAGATGCAAAATTAATTTTTTAAATCTAAATACACAAACTTATTTCACTAGTTTTTTAAAATTTCTTTTCTGAGTAACTCTAAGGCTTTGTTTGAAGCCCTTTCTATCACCTTTTCTCTAGGTTTTCCAAAAAAATATTCTTTTGAAAAAACTGTAGTTGGTGTTGCTATTGCAATAAAAACTGTCCCAACAGTTTTATCTGTTAAATCGGCTGTAGGCCCAGCATTTCCTGTAGTTGCTATTGCATAATCCGATTTAAATTTTTGTTGAGTTCCAATTGCCATTGCTTCTGCAACTTCTGAACTTACAACAGAAAAACGCTCAATCAGAGCTTTGTCCACATTTAATTCTGAAATTTTAACAGCTGCTTGATATGCAACAACAGCACCTAAAAAATAACTTGATGCACCTGGAATTGTTGTTAACATTTTAGAAATTGCGCCTCCAGTACAACTTTCTGCGACGGATAAAGTTTGTTTTTTATCTTTCAATAGTTTCCCAATAGCCACTTCAATTGTTTGTAAATCTTCTACCCCCACAATTAAATCAGGTATTAATTTAAAAAGTTTTTCAACTTCTAAGCGCATACTTGTTTCTAAAATCTTTTTTTCAGCTCCTTTGGCCGTTAAACGCAACCTTAACTTTCCATAGGCTGGCAAATATGCCAATTTTATAAATGCAGGTAAATTATCTTCCCATTCTTCAATACGTTCGGCTACCATACTCTCTCCCATTCCATAAGTTATTATGGTTTTATGCAAAATATAAGGTAGTTTAAAGGTTTGTATTAATTTTGGCAATACTGCATCTCGCATCAATCCTTTCATTTCATTTGGAACACCTGGTAGAGATATTACAACTTTATTATTTGAATGAAACCACATTCCAGGAGCAGTTCCCCAATTATTTTTTAAAGGAATACATTTTGAAGGCACTAAGGCTTGATCTCTATTAACACTTGTAAAGGGATAGTTGACTTTGGCAAACATTTCTTTAATTTGTTCAGCAATATCTTCTTTTAACACTAATTTATCGTTAAAATATTCTGCTAAAGTTAATTTTGTAATATCGTCTTTTGTTGGCCCCAAGCCACCTGTTAATATAACAATATCGGAATTTAATTGTGCTTCGCTTAAAACTTTTAAAATATGTTCTTTTGTATCTTGAATTGAAGTTATTTGATAAACTGAAACCCCAATTTTATTTAATTCTTCAGCAATCCATTTTGAATTTGAATCTAAAATTTGTCCGATTAAAATTTCATCTCCAATAGTAATTATTTCTGCTTGCATTTCTAATAAAATATTTTGATAAAAGTACTAATTCTAACGCAACCTTTTATAAAAAACAACATCTTTAGTATAAAAGAAAGCGTATTAATTAATACCACATATAGAAAGCTATGATTGCACCTGATGAATTAACTGACAATGAACTTATTGAACAAATTGAAAATTGTACTTTAAGTCCTTCTTATTTTACACATGAAGTTCTATTGAGAATGTCTTATATTTTAATTGAAAAATATGGAATAGAAACTGCTATTGTTAAAAATTGTAGAATAAAAGAAAATTATTATATCAATGCTTTAAAAAGCAATAAATTTAACTATACCCTCACAAGAGCTTATACAGAGATTTTATACTATTTTATGAGTAACTCTAAAAATAGTAGTTTCAATAAATTATTGAGAAATTTTCCAAGGTTACAATACAACTTTAAAGACCTCGTTAAAACGCATTATGGGTACGATATTATGAAAAATCACAGAAAAGAAGCTGAAGAATACAAAGGACCTATCCTATTCACCTTCTAACTTCTTAATACTCTTTAGCTACTATATTTCTTTTTTATTAATAAAATCTATGGCATATTTTCTTTAGAACAACTTAAAGTAAAATTTATTTTATTTTTACCGACAAAGCTTTATTACCCGCTATTGTTCCAACTAAAATATCATTTTCAACAACTTTACCTACACCGGCAGGTGTACCTGTAAAAATAACATCTCCTTTTTTTAATGTGAAAAATTGTGAAACATAGGCTATTAATTCGTCTATTTTCCAAAGCATAGCATTGGTATTTCCGTCTTGTACTAATTCATTATTTTTAGACAACGTAAATTCTAAATTAGACAAATCTCCTAAATTTTCTTTTGGAAAAAAAGTACCAATAACAGCACTTCCATCAAAACCTTTACATTTTTCCCAAGGCAACCCTTTAGCTTTTAACTTATTTTGTAAATCTCTTGCTGTAAAATCAATTCCCAAACCTATTTCATCATAATATTTAGGTGCAAATTTTTCTTCAATATATTTACCAACTTTATTTATTTTTACTAAAACCTCTACTTCATAATGTAAATCATTTGAAAAAGGTGGAATAAAAAAAGGTTGATTTTTTGCTAAAATTGCTGAATCTGGTTTTAAAAATATTACTGGTTCTTCAGGTTTTTCACTTTGAAGTTCTTCAATATGCTTGGCATAATTTCTTCCGATGCAAATTATTTTCATAATAATCAATACTTAAATTGTAGATTTTTGTTACCGTTAATAACGAAGCACTAAATTATTGAAATAATTTATTTTAAAGATACTATTCTTTAAATTTTTAATTTGATTGCTTTTAAAACTTTAAATTTTATTTTTACTATCAATTAATTCCTTTAAAATAAAAGTTATTATTCCGCTTATTACACCTGCTATTATATCTTTAAAATCGAAAGTTCCATAGATGTTTAAATATCCAAAAAGTTCCCAAACAAAAGCATAAATTATTGTTGCTAAAATTATTTGTCTATTTTTTTCTTTATTAGAATATGCTTTAAAACTCCAAATAAAAAAACAAAAACCAACTACTGAAACCAAGCTTCCTATAGTATCTGCAAACCCAAAATCATTTATTTTATTCTTATAAACATAAGGTCTATAAAACATTGTTAAAATAAATCCAATTGAAATAATTAGAACTGAAAACGCAAAATACAACGAGCTGTTTTTAGGTTTTAGTTGATCTTTCATTAATTAACTTTTAGTTATAAAATCTTCTAACTGTTTTTTAGTTGTTTTCTGAATTTTATTTTTCATAAAAGGAGTCCAACCAAGTAAAAAACCAACAGTTCCAAGAGCTTGTTTAGACCATAACCAAAGACTAAAAGTGTCTATATGTTCTATAATTTTACCATCTTTAAATTTAAAGTTAGCACTAACTTTGTTAATTACTTTACGTTTATCTTTTCCATAAACGTAATTTGCCACCCAATTAGCACTTCCTTTATTTTCGCTTACTTTAATACCTGAAAAACTAATTGTTGTTGTTTCAGACCTTTTAGACAACAACATCAGCCACATTTTAACAGCTTTATCTCCTTTTAACTCTCCAAAAACAGGATCTTTAAATACTATATCTTTATGATAACAGTTAATCATTCCCTCAACATTACCATTAGAGAATGACGTATAAAATTTTTCTATTATTTCTTTAGTATTCATAAATTTATATTGGTTTTAAGCACTAATATTACAAATTACCTAAGTAACTTTTATATAATATAATTTAATGCAAAGTTAATTTATAAACTCTAAACCTATCAATATTAATCTTAATTAAAATAATAAGCCTGTCTTAAACAGTTTAAATAATTATCTGCAAAGTATACTTAATAATTATTAACCACGTCTAGGACCTCTTCTTTCACCGCCGCCACGTCTATTTTCTTTACCTGTTGGTGGTTTTATACTATAGGTAAAACTTAGCATTGCATAAGTTCCTAAGTTACTCTTAATAGTTTCTTCAAAGTAGCTATCAGAACTAGTTCTAACAACACCTAAATCTTTATCTAAAATATCAAAAACTTGTAATTTCAAATTTCCTCGTTTTCCCTTTAAAAAAGCATAATCGAGACCTAAATTCCAAATTGGAATGGTTTGAGAATCAAAGTTATTATCTGTATATAAAGAAAAATCGAACTGCGTATCAAAGGTTAAACTATTTGTAATATCCCAATCAAACTTTGTATAGTAGTTTTGCTTTACGTAATCCCCGTTGTTAAACTCGAACAACAAGAGTGTTTCCTATTAAACATAAGCATAAAATATTAGATTTATCATATTATTATGATTACAAAGGTATCCCCCTATATTAAATAAAATAACTATACTTTTTTCAGCAAATCTTAAGAACTCCAACATGCTGTTTACAGTAATTTATAAAAACAAACTTATAAGAAACCTTAACTGGAAACACACAACAAAGGAATCTGACATGTTTGTACCTTAAAATATGTCAAAAATTCACCTATACGACATGTTTTCAGAGAATTAAATAAAATATCTCAATTTAAAAAGTTCTTATTGTTTTGGTATTTTATTTGCTTAACTATTTATGAATTCAAAAAAAAGATTTCAAATTTGAAATAATGTTTAATTTAAAATTTTGTAATTATGAACAATCTAATAAATGTTCCTAAAAGCGGAAACTTAACTAACACAAATTCAAATGTAGATTTGACTAATTTATCAACTTGGTTAAATGATATTTTTAATAGAAATCTTCCTTCTGTATTTAATACTAATTTTAATACAGGAATTGCTTTACCGAAAGTAAACATTAAAGATACAGCCGATTCTTACATAATAGAAATGGCTGTTCCTAGTTTAAAGAAATCAGATTTTCGTATTGACCTCAACAATGATGTATTGGCTATTTCTACAAAAGTTAAAGAAGAAAGCAAACAAAAAAATGAAAAATACACACGTAGAGAGTTCAATTATTCCTCATTTAAACGAACTTTTAATTTACCAGAAAGTGTAAATAACAAAAAAATTAATGCAAATTACCAAGAAGGTATTTTAAGTGTTTTCTTACCAAAAAAAGAAGAAGCTAAACGAAAACTTGAAAGAACTATTAAAATTTCATAAGTGTCTCGTAAATTTTAATGCAAAAAAAATTAAATCCAGCGATTGGGTTAGACTAAGGATTATTTTGGCACAAAAAATATAAGTTCTTAAAAATGTATTAAAAAATACCTCATACATATAGTAGTGGATAATGACGACTATTTAGTATGTGTTTGATATAAAAATAGTGAACAAAAATTAAAAGTAATTCACTAAAATAGACTGATTAAAAACACAAAAACTAATAATTTGTTTAATTTTTTTACAAATCCTAATTTAAGTTTAACATAAACATTTAGTTATGAAAAAATATATGCTTTTAATTATTATTGGAGTTTTAAGTATTAGCTGTAATGGTCAAAACAGTACTTCTAAACTTTCAGAAGCAAAAAAGAATGAAAACAATTTAAATGACCAACCTAAAGGCTCTTGGAAAGTTAATAAAGAATTTGATGAAAATGGAAATCTTATAAAATATGATAGTATTTACTCTTGGTCTTCAACTAAAAATTTCGATAATCTTTCATCTGTAAATAAAGATAGTTTAATACAATCTTTTAAATCAAGGTTTTTTAAAAATTATTCTGGATTTAAAAACGAAGGCTTTTCATCAATTTTTTCTGAAGATTCACTTTTTAGCAATCATTTTTTTAATGATGATTTTTTTGGAAGTGATTTTGGAAAAGACTTTATGGATATAGATAAAATACATAAAGAGATGATTGATAGACAAAAAGAGTTTTTGAAAAAATACCAATCAAAATTTTTAAATTCTGAAGACGAAAACTAAAAAGTTTTCGTCTTTTTTTGAGATTCAATTAATTAACTTCAATAAAAAAAATTCTAACCGAGCTAAAATCGATTAGAATTTTTAATTAATTTACCGTATAATTTTTATTAATCACAATCATAAACGTAATCTGTATTACTTGTAATTGTGAATCCTTGTGTATAAATAGTAGCTGAACTAGTACGTAATAAACCACTAGCATCAATTGTATTACTTATTTCTCCAATAACAGTTCCACTCCCATCTTTAGAAACCGTCTTTTTTAGCTGACAATCTTGGTATGTATGTGTATCAGTTTGAGTAATTGCATTACTAGAATCATAGGTTTGTACAAGTTGAGGGAAACTTCCTTCTGTACTCAAGAAATCAGAATATACCACGTAACTACCCAATTTTCCATCTGATGAATATGTATCGGTACGCGTTAATCTATTATTTGCATCATATTTATCAATAGAATATCCTGTTAATGTTCCTGAAGAATCATAGGTATTAGCTTTCACAGTTTGATCGTTATTATAAGTATATTCAGTATAATTTTGCAATGAACCTCCTAATTTACTTTCAGATTTTATTCTTCGTCCCTGTACATCATACTGAAAACTAGTAACTAAATTTCCATAACCTGTAGAAGTTGTAATTGATGAAAGTTTTTTTGAACCACTTATAACCGTATAACCATAAGTAACCGTTGTTGTAACCCCCGAAGAAACAGTTGTTGTCTTTTCTACATAACATTCAGGAAGGTTACAGGAATTACCACTTCCTCCCCCATTAATTACTGTTATTGTCTTAATAATCTCATCTGATCCTGCTGAATTGGTAACGACTAATTTTACTTCATAATCGCCTGCTGTTTCAAAGGTAAATTTTGGGTGTTCTTCCGTAGAACTAAAACTTGTGCCTTCGGCTGACCATTGGTAACTATCTGCATCGGTACTTTGGTTAGTAAAACTCACTTCTGTTCCTGCTTCTGGTGTGGCTGGTATAAAACTGAATACTGCAACTGGCGCTTCTTGAGCTGCTGTAACTGTTATTGTTTTTATAATCTCATCTGAACCAGCTGAATTGGTAACGACTAATTTTACTTCATAATCGCCTGCTGTTTCAAAGGTGAATTTTGGGTGTTCTTCTGTAGAACTAAAACTTGTGCCTTCGGCTGACCATTGGTAACTATCTGCATCGGTACTTTGGTTAGTAAAACTCACTTCTGTGCCTGCTTCTGGTGTGGCTGGTGTAAAACTGAATGCTGCAACTGGCGCTTCTTGAGCTGCTGTAACTGTTATTGTTTTTATAATCTCATCTGAACCAGCTGAATTGGTAACGACTAATTTTACTTCATAATCGCCTGCTGTTTCAAAGGTAAATTTTGGGTGTTCTTCTGTAGAACTAAAACTTGTGCCTTCGGCTGACCATTGGTAACTATCGGCATCAGTACTTTCGTTAGTAAAACTTACTTCTGTGCCTGCTTCTGGTGTGGCTGGTGTAAAACTGAATGCTGCAACTGGCGCTTCTTGAGCTGCTGTAACTGTTATTGTTTTTATAATCTCATCTGAACCAGCTGAATTGGTAACGACTAATTTTACTTCATAATCGCCTGCTGTTTCAAAGGTAAATTTTGGGTGTTCTTCTGTAGAACTAAAACTTGTGCCTTCGGCTGACCATTGGTAACTATCTGCATCGGTACTTTGGTTAGTAAAACTCACTTCTGTGCCTGCTTCTGGTGAGGCTGGTGTAAAACTGAATGCTGCAACTGGCGCTTCTTGAGTTGCTGTAACTGTTATTGTTTTTATAATCTCATCTGATCCTGCTGAATTGGTAACGACTAATTTTACTTCATAATCCCCTGCTGTTTCAAAGGTAAATTTTGGGTGTTCTTCTGTAGAACTAAAACTTGTGCCTTCGGCTGACCATTGGTAACTATCTGCATCGGTACTTTGGTTAGTAAAACTCACTTCTGTGCCTGCTTCTGGTGAGGCTGGTGTAAAACTGAATGCTGCAACTGGCGCTTCTTGAGCTGCTGTAACTGTTATTGTCTTAATAATCTCATCTGATCCTGCTGAATTAGTCACGACTAATTTTACTTCATAATCGCCTGCTGTTTCAAAGGTAAATTTTGGGTGTTCTTCTGTAGAACCAAAACTTGTGCCTTCGGCTGACCATTGGTAACTATCGGCATCAGTACTTTCGTTAGTAAAACTGACTTCTGTGCCTGCTTCTGGTGTGGCTGGTGTAAAACTGAATGCTGCAACTGGAATTTCTTCTATTTCATCTTTTTTGGAACAAGCTAAAATAAATGAAAACAAAATAAACGAAAAAAAGAATCCTTTTAATACTGTTAATAAATGGTGTAATTTCATGCTGAAAATAATTTAGTTAGAGAATTTAAAAAATAGATTTTTACTTCGATAAAAGTAATTTCAAAGTTGTTTAAATGCTATACGACATTTGCCCTATTTTCAAATAAGAAGTCTCTAATTTTACACCTTTAATTAACTCTATTAATAAAGATTATATATATTAAAATATAGTAATCGTAAAAAATTGAATTATAAATTAATTATTCAATAGTATCTAATATAATTGTATTTGAAGGATTTTTTATCACTGAATCAATTATAACTACGTCTTTTTCATCAAGAATTGGACTATCTATAAATTCTTTCTCTTTTCTTTCTGTTTTACAGCTTAAAAAAAGTAGTAATAAACTTAAATAAAATATCTTTTTCATCTTTTGGATTTTATTGTAGGTTATCTTTTTTAAATAGTTCTAATTAAGTAATCTATATTATAAATTTAATAAATATTATGGACCTAGGAAATAGACTGCACCCAAAAGTTTAGACAAATTTATAAAATATACAAGTTATAAAACTAATGCACCAAAAAGACGAAAACTATTATTTGATAATTTCATAGATTTTTCATTATCTTAATTAAAGCTAACTCCTCACAACTACAATTTCAATACACTTATCCAGATAAAAATAATTTTTATACTGTATAATAAATAGTGTTTATGAAAATACAATTTTTTTATAAACTCAAATATAACGAAAATGAATAAATAGTTAAAGTATTTAGTTGCAAAAAGTTCCCTTAAACAACTGACTTTAAAACGCTCTAAACAATTACAAAACCTTTTATGTATTTAGATGAAATTACGTAAGCTTTAGTAAATTTTAAGCCTTTATTGGCTTAATAAGTGTCGAGAACAGTCATTTTAATTGTAAATAAAAGTTCTCGATACAATTTTTCTCTATTTCATTTTAAAAAACCACTCGAACCTGACATTTAATACTTTTAATTTAGATTACACTAAAAAAGCTTCGGCTATATAACCGAAGCTTTTTATAAATTACTATGTATTTATTTTTATTAGAAAGTAATCTATTAACCACGTCTAGGACCTCTTCTTTCACCGCCGCCACGTCTATTTTCTTTACCTGTTGGTGGTTTTATACTATAGGTAAAACTTAGCATTGCATAAGTTCCTAAGTTACTCTTAATAGTTTCTTCAAAGTAGCTATCAGAACTAGTTCTAACAACACCTAAATCTTTATCTAAAATATCAAAAACTTGTAATTTCAAATTTCCTCGTTTTCCCTTTAAAAAAGCATAATCGAGACCTAAATTCCAAATTGGAATGGTTTGAGAATCAAAGTTATTATCTGTGTATAAAGAAAAATCGAACTGCGTATCAAAGGTTAAACTATTTGTAATATCCCAATCAAACTTTGTATAGTAGTTTTGCTTTACGTAATCTCTATCTTGATCTTGTAACGAGTAATTTGTTTTATTAAAATTATAATTTGCACCCACTGTTAAATCAAGTTTATTTTTATTTTCGTTACTTAAACTTAAACCAAAATTCCAACTTTTGCTATTTGTATCATTATATTCAGCATCTATAATTGTAGTATAATCGTTAATACTACCACCAAGATTTACGTTATATCTTAAATTTATATTGTTTATTTTTTTACTTAAATTTAATCGCCCACTTAAACTCTCTTTTTCTCCAAAATTTTCATAGGTAGAAGTTGTTACATAATTATCATCTATACTTCTACTAGAAATAATAGTATTTGTTGTTTTTGAATATCCGAAAGATGAAAAAAAGCTTGTTGCTTTACTAAAATCGTGAGTGTTATACCTCAACGAGAAATCATCTTTTTTTTCTGGAGTTAAATTTAAATTACCTGTATAAATATATAGTGGATTAAAATCGTTTACAATTGGAGATACCTGACTTGAACTAGGAAGTGATGTATTTTTATTATACCTAAATCTTATTCTTTTACCCTTTTTATATTCATAAGTAATAGAGGCCTTAGGTAAAAAGTTATTGTAATTATTATCTACAACTTCTGCATTATCCACCTCTAATTTTTGTTGCATTGTTTCTAAAGAACCCGATAGATATACTTGAAATTTATCATGACTAAATACATACCCTAATTGATTGTTATAGACTTTTTTATTATAATCTAAATCGTAAATAAACGGATTTTGAATTATTTCATCAATTGTTTTTATTTGTTCTACACTTTCATCGTTATTATTGTTGTTTAAACTTGATGAAAAACTTACAAAATGATGTTCCACAATAGGTTCCATATACCTAAAAGATACATTATAATTTAATGCTTTGTATTTCTCATCTTTAGTTGTAATCTCATTTATTTCCGTTGCACTTGTTCCATCAGTAGAATTTTTTGAATCTTGAAAATTCATATCCTTATTATCTGTAAAAGAGATACCACTTTTAACTCTAATATTTCTACCATTGTCATTTAATTTTCTTCGATAAGAAAAGTCTAAATTTCCGTTACTTCTATCATCTTCACTTCTTGTAATTCTTTCGCTATCTGCGTCTAAATTATTATCTTCATCGTAAAATTCGGTAGCACTATAGCTATCAGACTCTCTGTCATCCTTTTTAAAATTCCCTCTAAATTCTAAATATTTCCCTTCTACAGATCTATCTCGTAAACTAAAATTAACATTATGGTTATTAGATATATTTTGGCTATTACTCGTATTTTCTGTAGCAAACGAATCGTCTTGTGTAAACTGAGTTCTTTTTGAAGATTCTTCTTCTTCATTATCGGAATACCCATAATTATAATCTAAATTAAAATTTAAATCTTTTTTAAACTCATAATTATAATTAGCTCCAGCTGTTCCTGTTGTTAAAAAACCACTAGAACCCCCAATACTTCCATCTCTTTTAAAAACAGTAGCCCCAGTGTTATTGATATTATTTAATTTTCCAAAAAGTGCTAACTGCGTATTAGAAGTAAACCTGTTTAAGTCAAAATTTGTTGAATATCTATCATTTGTACCAATACCAGCACCTAATTTCCCAAAATATCCAGACTTTTTACCATCTTTTAAAACCAAGTTAATTATTTTATTTTTCTCACCATCTTTTATTCCTGTTGTTCTAGCATCATCACTTTCTTCATCAATAATTTGTACACTTTTAATAGCGTCTGCATTTAAATTTTCAAGTGCAATGGTTTGATCGTTATTGAAAAATTCTTTACCATCAACCAATATTTTAGTAACACTTTCACCTTGTGCGCTAACACCACCATCTGTACCGACTTCAATACCTGGAAGTTTTTTTATTAAATCTCCAACATTATCATCTTGTTTAACTTTAAATGCATTTGTATTAAAAGCAACAGTATCTTGCTTAATTTTAATAGGTACAACTGCATTTATTGTAATCTCATCTAATTGATTTACATCTTTTTTTAAGATAATTTTTCCTAAATTCAATTCACTTCTAGAGACATCTATAGTTTGTTGATTGGCTTGGTATGTCATTAAATATACTTGAAGTAAATAAGTACCTTGCTTAAATCCTGATATGTCAAAACTACCATCTTCATCAGTTGATGTATATTTTATTAACAAAGAATCTGAAGGTTGCAATAAAGCAACTGAGGCAAACTCTAATGGAACGTTATCTTCATCAAAAACAATACCTTTAACACTTTGAGAGTAAGATACTTCAATTAAACAAAACAACATAAAAAGAGGTAAAACAACTCGTTTTTTTAAACAATAATCAATCATAAAGGTTCGTTTTTGTGTTATATTATATAACAACATTATTTTTTTATCTTTAATATTGGGTAAATTTCATTTAAAAAAAATAAAATTTAAGATAAATATTTGTTAATTAATGTTAACGTTTGTTAACGTACACGATTTATAATTTAGAACAATTTTTAAGTATTGTTACCCAATAAAACTATATTAGCAAACAGCTAATAGCCTTTAAAATTATAAACACATGAAAACACAAAAACAATGGTTTAATGAATATGCGGTAAGCCATCAAAATAAAACCAATCAACTTATACATTTTTACTGTGTACCTGCAATATTTTTTAGCATAGTGGGATTATTTATGTGTATTCCATCTACTTCTATAGCAAATTTTATGAATATTGGAAATCCTATTATTGAAAATTGGGCGGCAATAATTTTAATAGCATTGTTGTTTTTTTATATAAAACTCTCTTATTCAACATTTATAAAAATGTTATTTTTCTCGTTATTATGCTTACTTGGAAATTATTATTTATCTGGTTTTCTACCATTGTTTTATACTTCTTTGGCTATTTTTGTATTTGCTTGGATAGGGCAATTTTATGGTCATAAATTAGAAGGTAAAAAACCTTCTTTTTTTAAAGACTTACAATTTTTATTAATTGGCCCTGCTTGGGTATTTGAAAAAATTTCAAAAAAATAGATTTAAAATTTATGACTAAGAATTTAGTTTACATAGTTACATTTTTAATTTCAAATTTAATATTTGGACAACAAAAAGTATATAAAATTTTTAATTCTGAAGTCAACTCTAAATATGCAGAACTTGGTGTAAATTTTTTAAATGCTAAAACTGTAATTTTTGCCTCCTCCAAAAAAACCGCTAACGATAGAAGTGCTGCTTTAACAAAAAGACTTAATAAAAAACAACTTTTATTAGAATTCTATGTTGGTAAATTAAACGATAGCAGCGACATAATAGAAACAAACAGAATTGAAAATGAGTCGTTTATAAAATTTAACGAAAGTGATTTTGCTTTAAGTCCCGATAAAAAAACAATTTATTTTTGTGGCTATAATTACTATACTGAACCAACTAAAAAAACCAAAAACAGACAAGAATCGATACAACTTTTTAAAGCGAATATTGATGCTAATTTCAACGTCTCAAATGTTTCATTAGTAACATTTAGTGACCCAAACTACTCTATAAAAAACCCTTCTATAAGTAAAGATGGTAAAAAATTATTTTTTGCTGCAAATATGCCAGATAGTTATGGTTATTATGATATTTATGTTTCAAATATTTTAAAAAATGGCACACTAAGTAGTCCTAAAAATTTAGGAAATACCATAAATACTTACGATGATGATTTATATCCGTTTACCGATAAAAACAACACCCTTTATTTTGCTTCATTTGGACATAAAGGACAAGGGAGTTTAGATATTTTTAAAAGCGAGTTTATAAATGGCACTTATAGTAAAGTAGAAAATTTACCCGCTCCAATAAACTCAAAAAGTGCAGATTTTGGATATGTAAGCAACCCTAATAACGATACCGGTTTTTTTGTATCAAATCGACGAAAAGGAAAAGGAGATGTAGATATTTATGGATTTAAATTAGTTGATGAAGAAATTGAATGTAATCAATTAGTAACTGGCCTATTAATTGACAAAAACACTCAAAAACCAGTTGCTAATGCAACTTTAAAAATATACGATGCTAATAATGCACTCTTAGAGTCATTAACTTCTGCTAAAGATGGTAGTTATCAATTTAAAATAAACTGTAATGAAACTTTTAAAATTACTGCAGAAAAGGAATATTACACCGCTAATGAAGTTACTTTTGAAACCGATGCAACTTTAGATACTGAAATTAATAAAAATATTGAATTAACTCCAACACCATGTTCTCAAAAAGTTCAGGGCTTAGTAAGTAATCAGTCAACGGCAAGCCCGATAAAAAATAGCACCCTTAAACTTTATAAAAATGGAACTATTATTTCAGAAAAAAACACGCTAGATAATGCACTCTACTCCTTTGAATTAGAGTGTAATAGTGAATATATAATTATTGCTAGCAAAGAAGGCTTCCACCCTACTGAAATTAAAATAAAAACAGATAACAGTTACAATACAGAACTTACCGTAAATTTAGCCTTATCTCCACTTTCTTGTAATCAAACAATTGAAGGTGTTATTTCAAATAAATTAACTAAAGAACCTATAACAGATACTACTTTAAAACTTTATAAAAACACCACGTTAATAACTTCTGAAACGCTTAATAATCGTTCTGATTTTAATTTTGAATTAGAATGTGAAGCAACCTATAAAATTTCTATTCAAAAAGAAGGGTTTTTAGATGCCGAGATTACAATCACTACAGAGAAACAAACAAATTTCACTTTTACAACTAATATCGAATTAACTCCAGTTGAATGCAAACAAAAAATCTCTGGAACAATTACTAACAAAACAACAAAAGAGCTCTTAAAAAATGTAAGTATTAAACTATTTAAAAACCAACAATTAATAGAGACTCAATCTTTTGAAGAAAACTACATCTTCAAAGTTAATTGTAACGAAAATTATAAAATTCAGGTAGAAAAAGATGGTTTTGAAACTTCGGAAATTGCAATTAACACCGACAAACAAACAGACTTTAATTTTATTAATAATATAGAATTAACTCCAGTTGAATGTAAACAAAAAATCTCTGGAACAATTGCTAATAAAACAACAAAAGAGCTCTTAAAAAATGTAAGTATTAAACTATTTAAAAACCAACAACTAATCGATACTCAATCTTTTGAAGAAAACTACATCTTCAAAGTTAATTGTAACGAAAATTATAAAATTCAGGTAGAAAAAGATGGTTTTGAAACTTCGGAAATCATAATAAATACCGACAAACAAACAGCCTTTAATTTTATTAATAATATCGAATTAACTCCAATTGAATGTAAACAAAAAATCTCTGGAACAATTACAAACAAAACAACAAATGAGCTCTTAAAAAATGTAAGTATTAAACTATTTAAAAACCAACAATTAATCGATAATCAATCTTTTGAAGAAAACTACTTTTTCAACGTTGATTGTAACGAAAATTATAAAATTCTGGTAGAAAAAGATGGTTTTGAAACTTCGGAAATTACAATTAACACCGACAAACAAACAGCCTTTAATTTTATTAATAATATTGAATTAACTCCAGTTGAATGTAAACAAAAAATCTCTGGAACAATTACAAACAAAACAACAAAAGAGCTCTTAAAAAATGTAAGTGTTAAACTATTTAAAAATCAACAATTAATAGAGACTCAATCGTTTGAAGAAAACTACTTTTTCAACGTTGACTGTAACGAAAATTATAAAATTCTGGTAGAAAAAACTGGTTTTGAAACTTCGGAAATTACAATTAAAACTGATGCTAAAAATAAATTTAATCAGCTTAAAAATATCGAGCTAATTCCAATAATTTGTAAACAAAAAATCTCGGGAACAATTGCTAACAAAACAACAAAAGAACTCTTAAAAAATGTAAGTGTTAAACTATTTAAAAACCAACAATTAATCGATACTCAATCTTTTGAAGAAAACTACTTTTTCAACGTTGATTGTAACGAAAATTATAACATTCAGGTAGAAAAAACTGGTTTTGAAACTTCGGAAATCATAATAAATACCGACAAACAAACAGACTTTAATTTTGTTAATAACATTGAATTAACTCCAGTTGAATGTAAACAAAAAATCTCTGGAACAATTGCAAACAAAACAACAAAAGAGCTCTTAAAAAATGTAAGTGTTAAACTATTTAAAAACCAACAATTAATCGAGACTCAATCTTTTGAAGAAAACTACATCTTCAACGTTGATTGTAACGAAAATTATAAAATTCAGGTAGAAAAAACTGGTTTTGAAACTTCGGAAATTGCAATTAACACCGACAAACAAACAGACTTTAATTTTATTAATAATATCGAATTAACTCCTGTTGAATGTAAACAAAAAATCTATGGAACAATTGCTAATAAAATAACAAAAGAGCTCTTAAAAAATGTAAGTGTTAAACTATTTAAAAACCAACAATTAATCGATACTCAATCTTTTGAAGAAAACTACTTTTTCAACGTTGATTGTAACGAAAATTATAAAATTCTGGTAGAAAAAACTGGTTTTGAAACTTCGGAAATCACAATTAACACCGATGCTAAAAATGAATTTAATCACCTTAAAAATATCGAGCTAATTCCAATAATTTGTAAACAAACATTTACTGGTAAAATTATAGATGAAATCACAGGAAACAGGTTAAATAATCTAAACATTTTATTATTTGAAAATAATCTTTTAAAAGCAACAATAGACTTAAAAGATCTTCAATTTAAATTTGATTTAGATTGCAACACTTCATTCAAAATACGTATTGAAAAACCTAACTACGAAAGTACTGAAGTTCTTTTCTCTACAGATACCAAAAATAATTTTGAAATAGAAAAAATAATAAAACTTAAACCTATTGAATGCTACCAGACTGTAAAAGGTATTATTCTAGATAAAAAAACTAATATACCAATACCTACTGCAACTATTACCGTTTTCTCAGAAGGTACTAAATTAGATGAAATTAACGTAAATACAGATGGTTCTTTTAATTTTAAATTAGACTGTAAGGTAAACTACAACTTAACAGTTTCTTCAAGAGGATATCAAACTAAAAGTTTTGGTATTAACCCAACCCTAAATTATAATATTGTAAATTCTAAAACAATTCATTTAAATCCACAAGACGAATTTGTATATATTAGAAATCAAAAAATGGTTAAGACAAATAAACTTAATTTTGAATTAAACCAAGACATTATTACACCAACTATTGCTGTAGAAATTAATAAAGTGGTAGCTGTTTTACAAAACTATCCTTCACTAAAAATAGAAGTAAAATCGCACACAGATAGTAGAGCTCCAGATAATTACAGTTTAGAATTATCAAATAATAGAGCTGCTTCAATAATTTCTTATATTGTTTCAAAAGGAATAGATACTTCTAGAGTATTTGGTAAAGGCTATGGAGAAACCGAGCTTATTAATGGTTGTTCTAACGGTGTAAGATGCAGTGAAAAAGACCATCTAATAAACAGAAGAACTGAATTTATTGTAATTGAAGAATAAAAATAAATAGTTATGAAAAACGAAATTACATTTAAAGATTTTAACAAAGTTGATATTAGAATAGGTACTATTATTGAGGTTGCAGATTTTCCAAAAGCACATAAACCAGCCTACCAACTTACAATAGATTTTGGTGCCTTAGGCATCAAAAAATCGAGTGCTCAAATTACAGATTTATATACAAAAGATACTTTATTAAACAAAAAAATATTGGCAATTGTTAATTTTAAGAAAAAACAAATTGCCAATTTTTTAAGTGAATGTTTAGTTTTAGGAATTCCAGATAAAGACAATAAAGTTGTGCTTTTACAAGCTTCTAAAACAGCCAAAAATGGAGAACAAGTTAGTTAAAGGCTCTTAATTATTGATAAAACAGTTGCTAATTTTACAATCCAAATCTAGCTCCAAAAACATACATATTCTCTAAAAAAGTAAAATGCTGTGAAGCCGAATCTGATTTACTAGCTGTTGTTCTAATATCTCCCATATTTATATAACCAACTTTTAGGTTAGATTGTATAAAAAAGTGTTTGAAGAATGTAATATTTAATCCTGCATGAGCTGATAAACCGTATCCAGATACATGAAATTCATCATAACGCTCTTTACCTAATAAAGTAGTATTTGTTTTAGGATATAAAACACCAACTCCAACACCTTCAGTTAAATTTATATCAATATTTTTGACTTTAAATTTTAGCCAATTATCTAAATTATCGTACCTACTAATTTCTACATTTACATAATTTAATCCGTCGGTATGTTCAAATTTTAAAAAATCTTCAGTTAAAACAATATCAGGATTATAATAAACACCATCAAACTCACTACCTATATTTATAGTTCCATCTATTTTTACTGTTTGGTCGTTTTTCATTACATATTTCATATGATCAACACCAATAGCAATATTGTAATTTTCTTTAAAGAAATAACCAATTCTAAAATTAGTTTGTGGAATTGTAACTTCATCTGGTTTAAAATAATAAATACCAAAAGGTTTTGGTTTATCATTTGCTGCAACATCACTCAATTCAAAATTATAATCATCTCCTTTAAAAGTTATATCCGATTTTGAATAATGAGCTCTATTCCATCCCCAATATGCAAAAAACTTTCCTTTATTTGGTCCTGCATCATTGTAATTATTTTCTTGAGCAATACTTGTAAATGAACTAAATAATACAATGGCTAAAAATACTTTTTTCATATTAAATGTTATTCTAAATTAAGGATGCAAATATAATTTATATTGATGGAATAATGTGAAAAAAAACTGTATCAAATGATACAGTTCAAATATGTTAATGCTTTAAATTGTAAAAAAAAAGCTGCATCTAATTGATGCAGCTTTAATTATATTAAATGTTAGAAATTTTATTTTCCTTCCATTTTTTTCTTTAAGGCAGCTAAATCTCCACCTAAATCTCCAAGAGTAGTTTTATCTGCAGACTCAGCTTTTTTCTGAGCTACTTTGATATTTTTCTCTTCTTGTGCTTTAAATATTGATGTATGTGAAGCTACAACTCTTCTAAATTCTTTGTTAAATTCAATAACTTTAAATTTATCTGTATCTCCTTTAGCTAATTTAGTTCCATCTTCTTTAGTTATAAAACGGCTTGGCACAAATGCCTCAACACCATCTTGTAAAGTAACGATTAAACCTTTATCACTTTTATCTTTTACAGTTCCTTCGTGGATAGAATCGATTGCAAAAGTAGCTTCGTGAGCATCCCAAGGATTTTCAGTAGTTTGTTTATGACCTAAGTTTAATTTACGTCCTTCAACATCTAATTCTAATACTTCAACTTCTAATTTATCACCTACAGTAACAAAGTCTGATGGGTGTTTAATTTTCTTAGTCCAAGAAAGATCAGAAATGTAAACTAATCCGTCAATTCCTTCTTCCAATTCAACAAAAACTCCAAAGTTAGTGTAGTTACGTACAGTACCTGTATGTTTTGAACCAACTGGGTATTTTTCTGCGATATTATTCCAAGGATCTGGGTGTAATTGTTTAATACCTAAACTCATTTTACGCTCTTCTCTATCTAAAGTTAAAACTTGTGCTTCAACTTCATCTCCTACAGATACAAAATCTTGTGCAGAACGTAAGTGTGTAGACCAAGACATTTCAGAAACGTGAATTAATCCTTCAACTCCTTGTGCTACTTCAATAAATGCACCGTAATCAGCAAGTACAACTACTTTACCTTTTACTGTATCACCTACTTTAATAGTATCATCTAATGCTTCCCAAGGGTGTGCATTTAATTGTTTTAATCCTAATTGAATTCTTGTTTTCTCATCATCAAAATCAAGAATTACAACATTTAATGTTTGATCTAATTCAACAACCTCACTTGGGTGGTTAATTCTAGACCAAGATAAATCTGTAATGTGAACTAAACCGTCAACACCACCTAAATCAACAAATACACCGTAAGAAGTAATGTTTTTAACAACACCTTCTAATACTTGTCCTTTTTCTAATTTACCAATAATTTCTTTTTTCTGAATTTCAATATCAGCTTCAATAAGTGCTTTATGAGATACAACAACGTTTTTAAATTCTTGGTTGATTTTTACAACTTTGAATTCCATTGTTTTCTCTACGTATTGATCGTAATCTCTAATTGGTTTTACATCAATTTGAGAACCTGGTAAGAATGCTTCAATTCCAAAAACATCTACAATCATACCACCACGAGTTCTACATTTAACGAAACCGTTAACTACTTCACCTGTTTCGTGTGCATTGTTTACACGATCCCAAGCTTTAATAACTCTTGCTTTTTTATGTGATAATACTAATTGACCAGTACTATCTTCTCTTTTATCAACTAAAACTTCTACAATATCTCCAACTTTTAAACCTGGATTGTAACGAAATTCGTTTAAAGAAATAACACCTTCAGATTTTGAGTTGATGTCGATAATTGCTTCACGATCTGTTTTTCTAACAACAGTTCCGTCAATTACTTCTCTTTCATTTACTAAACCTAAAGTACCTTCTAAGGCAGCTTCAAATGCTTTAATGTTTTCTTCATCTACTGCTTCAATACCTTCTTCGTATTTGTGCCAGTCAAAGTTTTCTAAGAATTCTTCAGGACTTACCTTTACTTCTTCTACTTTTTCTTCTTCAACTACTGGTGCAGCCGCTGTTTTTGCTTCAACTGGAGCAGTTGCTTCAGTATTTTCTACTTTAGGAGCATCAACTTGCTCTTCAGTTTTTTTTGTTTCTTCAGACATACGTTCTGATGATTAATGTTTGTATCTTATTGTCAATCAGATTTTTAAACGATATTAACGCTAAGAGATTATTTATATAAATTTTATTTTTCTTCCTTTCCTAATCTGTTCTCGCAAAAAGGAGTGCAAATTTAGTAATTTTATTTTATTATAACAAAAAGAAAATGAAGCTTTTATATGATTTTTATCCAATCCACTCTTTAAAATCTTTTACACGCTCCCTACTTACAATTATTTCATCTTCTTTATAAGAATTTAGTATTAGTTTTAAACGACTATTGGTATAGGAAACAATATCTTTAATTGCATTTATATTAATAACGTATTTTCTATTTACTCTAAAAAAAGTATCTGGTTCTAATTTCCCTTCTAAAGTATCTAAAGTATCATCTATTAAATAGTTTCTATTATCTATGGTATGAATATTTGTTGCTTTATTTTCGCTATAAAAACATTCTATAGAGGCAGTAGAAATCATTTTTATATGTTGCCCAATTTTTACTGTAAAGCGTTTTTTATAATTAATAGTATTTTCTGAATTATTGGAAATAATATTTTTTAACTGATTTAAATCAAAAGTAACATTCTTTTCAGTGTTATACATATTTTTATATTTAGCTATTGCGTTTTCCAATTCATCAGAATCAATTGGTTTTAGCAGATAATCTACACTGTTTAATTTAAATGCTTTTAGCGCATATTCATCATAAGCTGTTGTAAAAATAATAGCACTTTTAATTTCAACTTCATCAAAAATTTCAAAAGATAAACCATCTGATAATTGAATATCTAAAAAAATTAAATCTGGATGCTCATTATTTAAAAACCAATTTACTGCTTCTTCTACAGAATGCAACATTGTTAGCGGTTGAATAGTAAGCTCATTTAACATTCTGCTTAGTCTTCGAGCAGCTGGTTTTTCATCTTCAATTATTATTACGTTCATTTTTTATTGGTTTTTAGTTGTTGATTTTAGTTATTAGCTTCTAACTTTCTACTTTAACCCTTTAAGGTTGTGAAACTTTAGAACTTCAAATCCTACTCCCAATACTGCTTTTTATCTTTATCCATTATTTCTTTAATCTTTTTTTCTTCCCAATTTTTACCTAAAATAAAATCCATTCCAAAAACTCCAAATGCGTGAAAAGCAATTCCAATTCCCCAGAAAAATAAGGTTCCGTAAGTACTCCAATCTAATAAAAGTCCAACGCCTTCACCTGAAATTAATCTAGCTAAAATTAAAAAGGCATTTACACCTAAATAAACTAACAGGTGAATATAGAATCCTTTTATTGCTTTTACTTTTTTTTGAGCTCTTATATATTTTTGATTTTCTAAATTATTATTATCCATTTTTTTATTTTTTATATGAATCTTTATTCATTAATTCTTTAATTTTTCTTTCTTCCCAGTTTTTCCCAAAAATTAAATGCTGTCCAAAAACTCCATACGCGTGAAAAACTAAACCAATTCCCCAACCTAATATTGGCCACCAAAACCATTGATATCCTGGTGATGTCATTAGGTTTACAAATATTAAGAAAGGAATTACCAAACAGTAGGATAATAAATTCCAATAAAACCCTTTAATATCGTCTACTTTCTTTTTTGCTCTTAAATATTTTTGTTCTTCTGTATACTCCGTTTTCATGGTCGAATGCTTTTTTTTATTTTTTTAACTATTAATAAGAGTGCTTTTATCAACACGCTTACTTACTATTTTGTTAAACATGTTTACTGAACTTGTTCTTAACACTTAATACTACTCCCAATATTGTTTTTTATCATCCTCCATAAATTCTTTAATTTTTCTCTCTTCCCAATTTTTACCTAGTAATTTATTAGGACCAAACGCTTTAAATCCTTGAACCGTCATACCAATTCCCCAACCAAGCATTGGAAACCAAAACCAGTGAAACTGTGGTATGTACGTTAAATTTATATAAATTAACATTGGTATAACAATGCAATAAGCTAATAAGCTGCTATAAAATCCTTTTATTTCTTCAACTTGTTCTACTGCTTTTAAATATTTACTTGCTTCTATATTTTCTGATGTTTTCATAATTTTAGTTCTTTGAGTTAGTAATGGTAATTTTACTGTAAATGTTTCTCCTGTTTTTTCAACAGATACTTTTTTTAGAGTTATTAAATTATACCTATCTATTATATTTCTAAGTCCTACTTTTGTTCCTTTTTCTAAAATAGCTTTAGGATTGTAATTATTTATTATTATTAGATATCCGTTTTCTTCTACTATTTTTACTTTTAATGGATTTTCTTCGGTAACTATGTTGTGTTTAATGGTGTTTTCTAATAATAATTGAAGCGACAGCGGGATGATTTTCAACTCAGGATTACTCGCTTTTTCTGGAATTTCAAATATTACAGCATCTTCAAAACGCATTTTCAACAATTCCATATAGGTTTTGGCAAATAATAATTCTTCATCTAAATCAATTAAATCCTTATTTTTTTGTTCTAAAACATAACGGTAAACCTTAGATAATTTTGTTGTAAACTTTTCTGCTAGTTTAGGGTTTTCACCAATTAATGATGTTAATACATTTAAACTATTAAATAAAAAATGTGGATCTATCTGACTTTTTAAAGACTCGTATTTTGCTGTTTCAGTTTTAGCTACTATTTGTTGTTCTGTTACTTTTTTCTCAGTTAATGCTTTGTAAAAATAGATAGCATGAAAAGTAAGACTTGCAAACAAGGTAACTACTAAACCAAAAACATAATAGTTTTTTGCATAGGGATCGTTTATAAAATGCTCTAGCGGTTCTCCTGAAATTAAAACAACAGTAACAAATCTTAAAAGCATTAAACCTAACATAGTTAATACTACAGAACCTATTGCACCAATAATTAAACGTTTTTTTAAATCACCTTCCCAAGAAAACTTATTTCCAATATAATTAAAAAAGTAACCATTAATAGTTGACAGTACAAAAGCATACATAAAATGAATCCCGAATATTTTAAATAATTCATTTATAGGTGAATTAAAATCACCCTTAAAAACTAAGCGCTCTATAACAAATAAGGCAATAGCAATTATTAATGAAATTTTAAATAAATATTTAAAGTCAGTCTTCATATTAATTATCATTTTTTAATAGTTGCAATTTAAAATTTAATTTCTAAAGTTACATCCTCCCCTTTTAATTCAAACATTGAACGCTCGAATTGTGGTGGCCCAAAACTTAAAGAATTATTAGAAGTTCCATAATTTTCTTTTGGCATACCATTATTCTGAAAATCTAACCTTTTATTATTATTTTCATCGTGATAACAAATAATAGCGTATGCTCCAACAGGCACATTTTTAAAAACTACAGTACTTACTCCGTTTTTTATAATTGATGATTCTGCCACCAAAGGTTCTTGTCTAAAATTTTCTTCATTAAAAAGTGCAAAGTTTACAGTTCCTTCATCAGTTAATGCATTCACCACAGAGACTGTAATGTTATTTTGTTCGTTTAAATTAGCATTTTCACTGGTTTGTGAAAAAATTAATGTCGAAAATAATAATGTTGTTATTAGAATTAAATGTTGCATAATAAATTGTTTTAAAGTTTATATTAATTGTTTTGACACTTCAAAAGTGGGCATTATTACACCAATTAAAAATAGAAACATTCTGAATTGTAATTTTTTAATGATGAATTGTAATTTTTAATAGTTTATTGTTTTTATAAGTTATAAAATTCAATTTTCAAGCTTTAGGTTCCTTACTTTTAAGACTTTCCAAAAACTAACATTCGTCATCTTTTAAACTAAAAAACTTTGTAACTTTATATAACTTTTACAAAAACCATTAGTATTATGAAAATATATGATGATAAACACATTAAAAATGTTGCTTTTGTAGGCGCAAATAAAAGTGGTAAAACTACATTAGCAGAGACAATGCTCTTTGAAGCTGGATTAGTCAACCGTCGTGGTAGTGTAGAAAACAAAAACACAGTTTCAGACTATCACGAAATTGAGCAAGACAGAGAAACTTCCATATTTGCCACACCTCTCCACACCGAATGGCGTAATTACAAAATAAACATAATAGACACTCCCGGATTAGACGATTTTATTGGTGAAATTGCCTCTACTATGCGCGTTGCAGACTCTGTAGTTACAGTAGTAAATGCACAACAAGGAGTTGAAGTTGGTACAGAAATTATCTGGAATTATGTAGATCGTTTTTCACTTCCAACAGTATTTGTTATCAACCAAATTGATAGTCCTAATGCAGATTTCGACGAAAGTTATAAAAGTATAGTTGATTTAATTGGAAATAATGCTGTAAAAATACAGTATCCTTTAATTGTAGATGGTGCACAATGTATAATTGATGTACTTAAAATGAAAATGTACAAATTTGGACCTGAAGGTGGAAAACCTGAAAAGTTTGAAATACCTGAAGATCAAATAGAACTTGCCAAAGAATTACAAAATGAATTAGTAGAAAAAGCTGCTGAAAACGACGAAGCATTAATGGAACTTTACTTTGATAAAGGAACATTAAACGAAGATGAAATGCGTGAAGGGATTAAAAAAGGAATGTTAAATCACGAATTATTCCCTGTTTTCTGTGTATCAGCTTTAAATGACATGGGAACAGGTAGGTTAATGGGCTTTATAGATAATGTTGCACCTTCTGCTGCTGATTTAAAACCAGAACAAACTGTTGAAGGAGAAACTATTGAATACAACCCAGAAGCACAAACTTCATTATTCATTTTTAAAACACTTTTTGAAACCAACCTAGGTCAAATTAGTTTCTTTAAAGTAAAATCTGGAGAAATTAGACAAAACGACAAATTAGAAAACTCTAGAAATGAGGAAATTGAAACTTTAAACCAATTATATATCATAAATGGTAAAAACCGTATACCAGTTGATAAACTTAGTGCTGGAGATATTGGAGCAACATTAAAACTTAAATACACCGAAACAAATGATACTTTAAGAGAAAAAGGCTCAAATATTACTATTAAACCAATTAATTTTCCTGAACCAAGAGTTACAAAAGCTATAAGTGCGCTTGATAAAAATGATGAAGAAAAATTAAATGAAGCTCTTAAAAAAATTCATAGTCAAGACCCAACTGTTACAATTCATTATTCAAAAGAATTAAAACAACAGATTTTATCTTGTCAAGGAGAATTACATTTAGCAACTATAGACTGGACTTTACAAAAAGTTTACGGAATAAAAGCTGTATTTGATCAACCAAAAATAGCATATAGAGAAACTATTCAACGTTCAGCAACCACTAGTTATAAACATAAAAAACAGTCTGGTGGTTCCGGTCAGTTTGGAGAAGTACACTTAAAAATAGAGCCTTGGTATGAAGGCATGCCTGAGCCAGAAGGATTTAATATTAGAGGTAAAGAAGAAATTGACCTAGAATGGGGTGGAAAATTAGTATTCTATAATTGTATAGTTGGAGGTGTAATTGACACTCGATACTTACCTTCAGTGCTAAAAGGATGCTTAGAAGTTATGGAAGAAGGTCCATTAACAGGTTCTTATGCACGAGATATTAGAGTTATGGTATTTGATGGTAAAATGCACCCTGTAGATTCTAATGATATTTCATTTAAAATTGCTGCTTCGCACGCATTTAAAGCTGCCTTTTTGAATGCCAAACCTAAACTTTTAGAACCAATCCAAGAACTAACAGTTAAAGTACCCGAAGAACTTATGGGAAGTGTTATGACAGACCTACAGTCTAGAAGAGCAATAATTTTAGGAATGGATAGTGAAGGAAAATACCAATCTATTAAGGCAAAAACTCCTTTAGCTGAAATGTATAGGTATTCTACAACGTTACGTTCTATAACTCAAGGTAGAGGAAGTTTTAGTACTAAATTTGCTAATTTTGAATTAGTACCAAACAACGTACAAGAAAGCTTAATAAAAAAAGAATCTTAAAAAAAAGATCTGTAAAGACTCTAAAAAGACTCGTTATTTTTAATAACGAGTCTTTAAGTTAATAGTAAGTTTGATTAATATTTTATTAATTCAATCTAATCTAATTATACAATTTGCTTTATAGGTCCAATCTAAAAAACAAACAAACATAAATATTAATCAATGCCAATTTAATACTTTTTTTCATAAAAAAATGAAAAATTTTTAATATTTTACGTTTTTATTAAACAATATATGCTATTTTACCCCTAAAACATACATATAATTAAATATAGAATTGATTTTTCATTTATCTATAATTTATTCTAGAATTCTTTATCTTTGCATTTCATATCACACATACTGAAACTTGTTAAATTATCACAGTTTTTTTTATTTAAAAATTTAACAAATTTCATGAAATTTTAAAAACAATAAATTCTAAATAAATGAAATTATTATTTATTACACTTGCTTTATTAGGGTTAGCAGTTGCAGGTATTGCAATTAAAATATGGGCAAAAAAAGATGGAAAATTTGCCGGAACATGCGCTAGTCAAAATCCACATCTAAATAAAACTGGAGAACCTTGTGGGTTTTGTGGTAAAACAGCTGATCAGTGTGAAAATAGATAATTTATGCTCGAATTCCTCTTTATTACTTTTATAGTAATTTTTTGTATTCAGTGTATCTATTTTCTCATAATTTTTGGAAATTTCTCTTTTTCTAAAACACCAACCAACAATGCCGCTTTTAACAAAGCTGTATCTGTAATTATTTGTGCAAAAAATGAAGCTAACAACCTCAAAAAGAATATTCCACACTTTTTAGAGCAAGAGTATAGTAATTTTGAAATTGTACTAATAAACAACGCCTCGAGAGATACTACACTCGAAGTAATGGAAGAATTTAAAAAAAAACACCCTTCAAAAATTAAAATTGTTGATGTAGTTCCAAATGAACAATTTTGGGGGAGTAAAAAATACGCCTTAACACTAGGTATTAAAGCTGCTTCTAACGAATATCTACTATTTTCTAATGCAGACTGCAAACCTGTTTCCAAAAATTGGATTCAAGAAATTTCCAATAATTTTTCATCTAAAAAACAACTAGTTTTAGCTTATGCTCCTATTGGTAAAGTAGAAAACTCTTTTTTAAACAAATTCATCCGTTTTGAAACCCTTTTTACTGCTGTTAAATATTTTTCATTTACAAAAATAGGTATTCCTTTTATGGGTGTTGGCCGCAACTTAGCTTATACCAAAACTGCTTTTTTTAAAGCAAATGGCTTTGTTAGTCATATGCACCGAATTAAACCTGGAGAAGATAACTTATTTGTAAATCAGGTTGCTACAAAAACAAATACTACTTATACTATTTCACAAAAAAGTTTTACAGAAGCAACACCTAAAACTACATTCAAGAACTGGATTTTACAAAAAAGACTTCATTTTACAACAATAACATATTACAAAAAACTTCATAAATTTTTATTGAACTTATTTTTTAGCTCACAAATACTTTTCTGGATATTTAGCATAATTTTATTAAGCTCTCAATTTAAACTAATTAGCGTAATTATTATTATACTATTAAGACAATTAATAGTACATATAACTATTGGTTATGCCGCAAAAAAATTAAATGAAAAAGATTTAATATTATTGCTTCCTTTTTATGAAATATTTTTAATTTTAATTCAAATGTTTATCTTTATAAAAAATCGCATTTCAAAACCTACACATTGGTAAATAAAAATAATGATATTACTGAATTAATTGAAAAAGCACGTAAAAAAGACCAAAAAGCTTTTAACACTTTACTAAACACTTATTGGAGTGATGTTTTTCGATTTCAATTATCAAAATCAGATAATGAAGATGAAGCTGAAGATATTACTATAAAAACATTTTCAAAAGCTTTTGATAAAATCCACCTATTTAATGAACGCTATAGTTTTAAAACTTGGCTAATTTCTATTTCTAAAAATATTTTTTTAGACCATTTACGCAAACAAAGAACCACAACAATTTCTTTAAATAAAAAAGAAGCCGAAGCTTATAAAATTTTTGATGAAACTCCTTCCGCAGAAGATCAATTAATAAATGAGCAAAACCTAGCGCAATTGTTAAACTACTTAAAACAATTAAAACCTCATTACCAAGAAATAATAAATCTTCGTTATTTTAGAGAAATGAGTTATAAAGAAATGGCTGACCAACTTAATGAGCCAATGAGTAATATAAAAGTTAAACTATTAAGAGCAAAAAAACTATTAGCTGAGATTATTGAAAAATCGTAAAAAATGTTTTCAAGTATAAATAATTGGTTTAAAAAATTAGGACCTGGATTACTTTTTGCGGGAGCTGCAATTGGAGTTTCACATCTAGTACAATCTACAAGAGCTGGAGCAGACTTTGGTTTTGGCTTAATTTGGGCGCTGGTATTAATTCATATTGTAAAATACCCTTTTTTTCAATTTGGACCAAGATATGCAACCGCTACTGGTGAGAGCTTACTTGAAGGCTATAAGAAATTAGGAAAAAGCGTATTAGCGGCTTATTTTATTATAAACTTAGCTACAATTTTTACCATACAAGCTGCCGTTACCATTGTAACAGCGGGTTTGGCGGCTAATTTATTTGGTATTACCACAAACCCTGTTATTTGGAGTATTGTTATCACTTTAATTTGTTTTTTACTAATAATTATAGGTAAATATAAATTATTGGATAACTTAATGAAAATCATAATTATAACACTTACAATAAGTACCATAATTGCTGTAACCATAGCTAGTTTAAAAACCAATACCACTACAAATTTCACTCAAATTTTACCTGAAGGAAGTATCGAAATCGGTTTTTTAATTGCATTTTTAGGCTGGATGCCAGCTCCCCTAGATGTATCTATTTGGCAATCGCTTTGGGCAATTGAAAAACAAAAAGATAAGTCCGCTAAATTTAACACTAAACAAGCAATTTTCGATTTTAATATTGGATTTGTTGGTACATTATTTTTAGGAATTTGCTTTGTTTCACTTGGGGCTTTAATCATGTATAATTCAGGAGAAACTTTTAGCAATAATTCGGTACAATTTTCTCAACAACTTATAAATCTTTACACCAAAAATCTAGGCTCTGAAATGTATATTTTTATTACAGCTGCAGCTTTTACAACAATGTTTAGTACTACACTAACAACCTTAGATGCATCTCCAAGAGCAATGACAAAAACGTTTGACTTGCTTACCAGCAAATCTCACAAAAATATGTATTGGTTCTGGATTAGTTTCTTAGCTATTGGTACAATTGCAATTTTACTATTTTTTATGTCTGAAATGGGCATGCTAATTAAAATCGCCACCATACTTTCATTTTTAACAGCTCCATTTTTTGCAATTATTAATTACCTTCTGGTTTCTGGTAAAAATATGCCTAAAGAATGGAGGCCTTCTATACAATTAAAAATTTTAAGCTGGTTTGGAATTATTTTTTTAATCGCTTTCAGCATTTGGTATTTATTTAGTTTATAAATTCTTTGTATTATTGTACTCAATTTCGACTAAAATGAGTGAAGAAACAACCACAACAACAGCTGAAAAAGTACAAAAACCAAAATGGTTACGTGTAAAATTACCTGTTGGAAAAAAATATACAGAACTAAGAAACGTAGTTGACAAATACAAATTAAACACTATTTGTACTAGTGGAAGCTGCCCTAATATGGGCGAATGCTGGACTGAAGGCACGGCTACTTTTATGATTTTAGGAAACATCTGTACACGTTCATGCGGATTTTGCGGTGTTAAAACCGGAAGACCTGAAACTGTAGATTGGGAAGAACCAGAAAAAGTGGCTCGCTCAATTAAATTAATGAACATTAAACATGCTGTTATCACATCTGTAGACAGAGATGATATTAAAGATGGAGGTTCTATTATATGGGCTGAAACAGTAAACGCCATTAGAAGAGCAAACCCAAACACAACTTTAGAAACTTTAATTCCAGATTTTCAAGGAAATACCACTAATATTGATAGAATTTTAGCTGTTGCTCCAGAAGTAATTTCTCATAATTTAGAAACAGTAAGACGCTTAACTAGAGAAGTAAGAATTCAAGCTAAATACGACCGAAGCTTAGAAGTATTAAAATATATGAAAGATCAAGGGCAGCGTAGAACTAAATCTGGTATTATGCTTGGCTTAGGTGAAACTGAGGCTGAAGTTATTGAAACTATGCAAGATTTAGCAAATGCTAAGGTTGATATTTTAACTATTGGTCAATACCTTCAACCAACTAAAAAACACTTACCTGTTAAAGAATTTATAACTCCAGAACAATTTGATAAATACAAACAAATTGGACTAAAACTAGGTTTTAGACATGTAGAAAGTAGCGCATTAGTGAGATCATCTTATAAAGCTCAAAAACATTTAGAGTAAAATATCATACACTAAATTGCATTTAACTTATAATTAACATCAATTTATTACACATGGCATAAATATTGCAATTACAATAATAGAAGCAAAGAAGTTGTTAGCTTTGTTTTTATTACATAAATTGAGTTAGTTAAAATAAAAAAAGTGCCAAATGGCACTTTTTTTTATTTTACAATTATAATTATTTTAATAAGCTACCTTCTTCCAATATGATATCATAGACGTAACCATAGCCAAAATCTTTATCTAAAATTACTTTACCACTAAAAGTAACAACATCTCCAACTTTAACAATTTCTTGAGTAGTAATAGTAATACTTTCTACATTTACATACTGAGTTCCATCTACAATATGCACCCAATTTTTTTCCATAATTCCATTATTCACTTTTACTACCTTCCCTCGTAAGATCACCTCTTTACCAGAAAATGCTTCTTTTTCAGAAAGCAATTCCTCAATGGTAATTCCATTTTTAGCCTTTTCAATATCAATAGCAATATCAACCGTGTTTTCTGTAGCTGTATGCTCATGAGTATTATTATTTGGCACCTTATTTAATAATTCTTCCGAAGTTCTAATTCCTTCAACAAAAATAATTTCATCAAAAACCTTATTTAAGCTCTTGCTTTTAAAGTCTTTCATTACCATTCCACCATTGTAATAGTAAGTATCTCCTATTTTTACCTCTCTATTTGGAATTGCCATCCAATAACTTTTACTATTTTCAGAAACATTTAAGTACGCGTAAGTTCCACCGCTAATATATTCATCAATTACAATTTTATGAACCATAGTTTTTGGAGCAGTTTGTTGTCTATTTATTTTAGAATAATTACTTTTTTCTTTGCAAGACATCATTAGTGAAACACTAATAAAAAACATTATATATTTTATTTTATTCATTTTTTATAAATTTAATTCTTATTAAAATTAATCAATATTACATTTAACACATATGACATAAATCACCAATTAATTGTTGGTAAATTATTGTTTTTTAAATACTTATTCGTCTCACTAAAATGTTTATTTCCAAACCAGTACCCTCTATTTGCACTTAAAGGAGATGGATGCCCCGATGTTAAAACACAATGTTTTGTAGCATCTATTTTTAAACCTTTCTTTTTAGCATAACCTCCCCAAAGTAAAAAAACAACATGCTCTTGTTCTTTAGAAATTCTAGCAATTACAGCATCAGTAAATTTTTCCCAACCTTTTTTTTGATGAGAACCTGCCTTATGAGCTTGTACAGATAAAGTAGCATTTAGCATTAATACACCTTGTTTTGCCCAGTGATCCAAATTTCCACTTTTAGGATATGGAATACCTAAATCTGTTTCAATTTCTTTAAAAATATTTACAAGAGAAGGCGGATGTTTAACTCCTTCATTAACCGAAAAACAAAGACCATGTGCTTGCCCAACATCATGATAAGGATCTTGACCTATAATTACCACTTTTAAATCTTCTAAAGCACATAAATTAAAAGCCTCAAATAATTTATTTTTAGGAGGAAAACATAAATTCGCCTCATATTCCTGCTCAACAAAGACAGAAAGTTCTTTAAAGTATGGCTTTTCAAACTCTAATGACAATATTTCTCTCCAACTATCAGCTATTTCAATTTTCATTACATCTATTCACGTTAAATTTATACTTTTGTAAATTGTGTCAAAAATAGCACTTTTTATGAGTAACATTTCAGAAAAAACATTAATAGATTTAGAATTTTTTACTATTTTAAAAACAGTAAGTGAAAACTGTATTTCTGAATTAGGAAAAGAAAGCACTTTAAAAATTAAACCTTTTAACTCAAAAGAAAAACTAATTTCAGAATTAAATTTAGTAAACGAATACCTTTCTTCTTATCAAAACGATAATAGATTACCAAATCATTATTTTGATGATATTCAAAAAGAAATTCATTTATTAAATATTGAAAACAGTTATTTAGAACCCGCTTCATTTCTAAAAGTAGCCAACAATGTTACAACCATATTTGAATTAATAAAATTTTTAAAGAAATTTAAAGTAATTTACCCAGCTCTTTATGTTTTTTCAGAAGAAATTGAGTATCAAAAACTTATTACAGAAAGTATTAATACCATAATAACTCCTTTTGCTGAAGTAAACGAAAATGCATCACAACTTTTAAAACAAATTAGATCTGAAATAAACTCTGTACGTTCTAAAATTGGATCTAGTTTTACCAAAGCTTTAAATCAATATAGCAGCGCTGGTTATTTAGATGACATTAGAGAATCTGTAATTGACAACCAACGTGTTTTAGCGGTACAAGCTATGCATAGAAGAAAGGTAAAAGGAAGCCTTTTAGGAAGTTCTAAAACAGGAAGTATTGTTTATATTGCACCAGAAGCAACCTTACAATTTAGTAGAGAATTACAAAACTTAGCATACGAAGAACACCAAGAGATTGTTCGTATTTTAAAAGAGTTAACCGATAAAATTAGAATCTTTATTCCAGATTTAATTAACTATCAAAAGTTTTTAATTAAACTTGATGTAATTGGAGCCAAAGCCAAATATGCTAAAAAAATTGAAGCCTGCCTACCTAAAATTACAAACGAAAAAAAAGTGTTTTTACGAGATGCCTACCACCCTATTTTATTATTAAAAAATAAAGAAAAACACTTAAAAACAGTTCCACAAACTTTAGAATTAAATAGCAAACAACAAATAATTGTTATTTCTGGACCAAATGCAGGTGGAAAAAGTATAACACTAAAAACTATTGGTTTACTACAAGTTATGCTGCAAAGTGGTATTTTAATTCCCGTACACGAACGTTCTTCTACTTATTTTTTCAATAAAATACTTACCGATATTGGAGATAATCAGTCTATAGAAAACCAACTAAGCACCTACAGTTACCGCTTAAAAAATATGCGTAACTTTTTAAGAAGATGCAACGATAGCACCTTATTTTTAATTGATGAATTTGGTACAGGAAGTGACCCTGAATTAGGAGGTGCATTAGCAGAAATATTTTTAGAAGAGTTTTACAATAAAAATGCCTACGGAATTATTACAACACATTATTCTAATTTAAAAGTATTAGCTAATGAACTAGAAAATGTATCTAATGCAAACATGCAATTTAATGAAAAAACTTTAGAACCACTCTTTAAACTATTTATTGGACAAGCTGGTAGTTCTTTTACTTTTGAAGTAGCACAAAAAAACGGAATACCTTTTAGTTTAATTAATAAAGCTAAAAAACGAGTTGAAGGAGAAAAGGTACGATTAGACAAAACAATTTCTAAACTTCAAAAAGAACGTAACATTCTTCAAAAAACTTCTGAAAGCTTAGAAAAAGAAAAAAATATAGCTGCTAAAAAAACTGATTCTTTAATTGAAAAACAAGAGAAAATTCAAGAAAAACTAGAAAGTTTTCAAACATTATATGATAGCAATCAAAAAATGTTAGCTTACGGAAGAAAAATTAATGAACTCTTAAACAAATATTTACAAACCAACAATAAAAAAGAATTAAACGTAGCATTTAATAATTGGGTAACTTCTGAAAAAACAAAACACCTTAAAAAAAATCCACCAAAACCAAAAACAAAAGCTCAAAAAAGAAAAGTTAAGGTTAAACAAAAAACTGAAGAAAAAAAATTAATTACAACTGAAAAAGAAGTATTAGTTGAAGTTATAAAAGTAAGAGAACAAAAGAAAACTGAAGCTAAAAAAATTGCAAAACAAAAAGCAGATTACACTTTTAAAGTTAACGATAAAGTGCGCATATTAGATAGTAATTCTTGTGGAACTATTGAAAAAATTGAAAAAAATAATGCCTTTATTAATTACGGTATGTTTACTACCAAAACAACTATTAATAAATTAGAATTAGTTGAAGCTGCTAAGAATAAAAAATAAACTTAGCACTATAAAATAAAAGACATATACGTAAATATTAAACATATTACAATAGTATAAAAACTTGCACTTAAAAGTAGTACTTTTAAATATAAAATAATCTATAATTTATTTAAAATTTCGGTATTTTGAAGTTTCTTCAAAAACGTGAATTAAAATTTTCTTTTCTTGTTCATCAAATTCCAGACCTTTCCTCTCAAATACTAAAGTTGCTGTTTCTATAGCTTTAGACACCTGATATACAGAAAACCCAGAAGCTCCACCCCAACTAAAAGATGGCGTAAAATTTCTTGGAAAATTAGCTCCATAAATATTAGCGCTAACACCTACAACAGTACCTGTATTAAACATTGTATTTATAGCACATTTAGAATGATCTCCCATCATTAAACCACAAAATTGAAGCCCAGTTTTAGCAAAACCTTCAGTTTCATAACTCCACAATCTTACTTCGGCATAATTATTTTTAAGATTAGAATTATTTGAATCTGCACCCATATTACACCATTCACCAAGTACAGAGTTTCCTAAATAGCCTTCATGACCTTTATTAGAATACCCCATTAAAATACTGTTTTTAATTTCACCTCCAACAGTACAATTTGGCCCAACGGTAGTTGCTCCATATATTTTAGTCCCCATTTTAACAACACTATCATCTCCTAAACTAAAAGGACCTCTAATAGCACAATTTTCCATTAGCAAAGAATCTTTACCAATATAAATTGGACCTGTACTTGCATTTAATGTTGAAAATAAAATTTCAGCACCTTCTTCAATAAAAATATCTTCTTTATTACAATAATTAACTCCTTCTGGTATTGGTTGCGACTCTCTTCCTTCTGTAATTAAATCAAAATCTAACCTAATTGCAGCATCGTTTAAAGAAAATAAATCCCACGTATTGGCAATTTGTATAAGCTCATCATCAAAATCTATTTGTTCATAGGTTTCAAAATTTACTTCATCTTGATTATCGGTAGTAAAAAAGGCAATTATTTCATTATCTTTATAAACTACCTGATTTTCTTTTAAGTTTTTTATTATTTCAATTAATGAATTTGTTGGCAAAAATGACGCATTAATCATAACATTTTCAGCCATCTCTACCATTGGATATTTTTCTTCTAAATATTCTTCGGTTAAAGTGGTTGTAGTAAAACCCAAATGCTTTTCCCATTTTTGACGAATAGTTAGTATCCCAATACGTAAATCTGCAACAGGTTTTGTGTATGTAAAAGGTAGTAATGCATTACGCACAGAACCGTCGTATAAAATATAATTCATTTTTCAAAATAATTTCGACAAATGTACTATAAGTTTTTTTTTTGCCAAAAAAAATATGCTTTTATAAAGCGTCTATTTTACGCAAATAAGTATCGATACTATCAGCAGTATCAAAACAAGCGCTAACAGAATTAATTTCTGAGCAATATCTAGAATCTATAGCATGGTCTTTACAGCCAATTGCATTGATATCTATATTTTTAAAGTTTTCATCTACACTCACACATTTATTGTACAAGCTTGAAATAGTTTCATTAGATGTTACTTCTACTTCATTTTTAATTAAATAACCTCTCAAATAATTTTCAATTGCAAATTGAGCGTTCTTACATATTGAATAAGTAACAATATCTTCAGCAGGCTTAAACATTTCATTTTTAGCTAATTGTAAATTTTTTGTAGCTTCTTTAAAAAAGGCTTTTGATCTTGATTTCATATTATTTATGTTTAAAAGGTTTATAAAAAAAGTGCCAAGTATTCTTAATACCCGGCACTTTCAACTTAGTTTGGTTTATAAATTTTTATATAATTCTAATCGTTCCCATTGGATATCTACTTGTTCTTGAGCTCTATCTAATAAGTCTTTTGCAATCTCTTTATTTTCTTTTACTACTCGAGTAAAACGTGTTTCAGAGTACATAAATTCTTCTAATGGAGCTGAAGGAGCTTTAGAATCTAATCTAAATTTCTTTCCTTTTGCTTCTAAAGGATTAAATCTAAATAATGGCCAATATCCTGTTTCTACAGCTTTTTCTTGATGTGCTGCACCATCTTTTAAATCGTAACCATGTTCACCACAATGTGAATAAGCTATAATTATTGATGGACCTGGATATGCTTCTGCTTCTTTAATAGCTTTTAGAGTTTGATTATCTTTTGCTCCAATTGCAATTTGAGCAACATAAACATTACCATAAGAAACTGCTTGTAAGGCTAAACTTTTTTTATTGCTTTGTTTACCTTTCATTGCAAATTTAGCACTTGCTCCTAAAGGTGTTGCTTTAGATGCTTGCCCTCCAGTATTAGAATACACTTCTGTATCCATTACTAAAATATTAATATTTTCTCCTGAAGCTAATGCATGGTCAACTCCACCATATCCAATATCATAAGCCCAACCATCACCTCCAAATATCCAAACGGCTTTTTTACGTAAGTATTCTGAAAGGTTTCTTAGTTTTTTAGCTTCATAGGTATCTATTGTATCTAAAATAGCATTTAATTCAGCAATATCATTAATTTTTTCTTCTTTTAATATTTCTGTATTTTCTGGATTGTCTATAATTTTATTTGTTAATACACTTCCAATTACATTTTCTAAAGATTTTAATAAACTAACAGCTATCTCTTCTTTTTTAGTTAAGGCTAATTTTATACCTAAACCAAATTCTGCATTATCTTCAAATAAAGAATTTGCCCAAGCTGGTCCTCTACCATCTTTATTTTTTGTGTATGGTGTTGTTGGTAAATTACCTCCATAAATTGAAGAACAACCTGTAGCATTTGCAACTACCATGCTATCTCCATACAATTGTGTAATTAACTTAATATATGGTGTTTCACCACAACCTGAACAAGCTCCTGAGAACTCAAATAATGGACGTAAGAATTGAGAACCTTTTACATTAGTAGTTACTAATTTAGTTCTATCATAGTCTGGTAGATCAATAAAGTAATCCCAATTTTCACCTTCTACTTTTTCAACTTCAGATTTCTTAGCTAAATTAATAGCAAAAACACCTTCAAGCTCTTTACTTTCTGCTGGACAAACCTGAACACAAAGGTCACATCCTGTACAATCTTCTGGAGAAACTTGTAAAACATAACTTTCTGTTTTACTATCAAACGGTCTTCCTTTTGCAGGAACATGTTTTAAACCTTCAGGAGCATTTTCTAATAAATCATTAGAAACTACTTTTGCTCTAATTGCAGCATGTGGACAAATTGCAACACATTTATTACATTGTGTACAAATATTTTCATTATCCCAAGTTGGAACAGCATCTGCAATACCACGTTTTTCATACTGTGTAGTACCTGTTGGGAACGTACCATCTGCAGTAAACGTACTTACTGGTAATGTATCTCCGTTACCTGCTAAAATAGTACCTAAAACTTCTTTTACAAAATTGTCTGCATTTTCAGTCATCATTGGCACTAAACCATCTTCATTTGTTGTATGGCAAGGATATTCTACTTTTTGTAAATTTTCTAAAGATTTATCTACAGCATTAAAGTTCATTTGAACAACTTTATCTCCTTTTTTAGAATACGATTTAACAATAGCTTCTTTAATTTTCTTAATAGCTTCATCTTTTGGAAGCACACCAGAAATAGCGAAGAAACAAGTTTGCAATACAGTATTAGTTCGTTTTCCTAAATTAGCTTCTGCAGCAACCTTTGTAGCATCAATAACATAGAACTCAACATTATTGTCAATTATTCTTTTTTGAACTGCACTTGGTAACTCTGCCCAAACTTTATATTTTGAATGTGGTGTATTTAGTAAGAAAGTACCTCCTTTTTTTATCTTTTTCAAGATATCATATTCATTCACAAAATTTGGTTGATGACAAGCAATAAAATTAGCAGTACTAATTAAGTATGAAGAATAAATAGGTTCTGGTCCAAAACGTAAATGGGAAACTGTTTGTGCTCCTGCTTTTTTAGAATCGTACACAAAATAACCTTGTACATGATTATCGGTTGTTTCACCAATAATTTTAATTGAATTTTTATTAGCACCTACAGTACCATCAGATCCTAAACCATAGAACATACAATTAAATGTAGATTTTTTAGTTTCAAATGTTGGTTTATATTCAATACTTGTATGTGTTACATCATCATTAATACCTACTGTAAAGTGATTTTTAGGAGCTTCTTTATCTAACTCATCAAAAATACCTTTAACCATTGCAGGATTAAACTCTTTAGAAGAAAGTCCATAACGACCTCCTACAATAGTTGGCATAGCTTCACCACCTTCAACATAAGCAGTAACTACATCTAAATATAAAGGTTCTCCTGTACTTCCAGGTTCTTTAGTTCTATCTAAAACAGCTACTTTTTTAACAGTTTTTGGCATTTGCTCAATAAAGTTTTCTACTGAGAATGGACGATATAAACGAACAAATAACGCTCCTACTTTTTCATCTTGCTCTACTAATGTATCAATAGTTTCTCTTACAGGTCCTTCTCCAGATCCCATAATAACTACAACTTTTTCAGCCTCAGGGTGTCCTATATAGTAGAATAAACTATATTTTCTTCCAGTATGCTCATAAAATTCATCCATTGTTTCTTGAACAATTCCAGGAACTTTTTCATAATAAGAATTTGCAGCTTCTCTAGCTTGGAAAAATACATCTGGATTTTGAGCTGTTCCTCTTACAACAGGATTTTCAGGTTCTAAAGCATTTTTTTTATGCTTCATAATCTCTTCCTCTGGCATCATTGCTTTTATAACATCTTCAGGAATAGCATCAATTTTTGAAATTTCATGTGAAGTTCTAAATCCATCAAAAATATTCATCATTGGAACTTTACTTTTCAAAGCTGCTACTTGTGATATTAAAGCAAAATCGTGTGCTTCTTGAACAGAACCACCAAATAACATGGAAAAACCTGTTTGACGAGCAGACATAACATCTGAATGATCACCAAAAATTGATAATGCATGTGTTGCAAGTGTTCTTGCTGCAACATGAATTACCGTTGGTAATAATTCCCCTGCCATTTTATACATATTAGGTAACATTAATAACAGCCCTTGTGATGCTGTAAATGTAGTAGTAAGTGCACCTCCTTGAAGAGAACCATGAACTGTCCCGGCAGCTCCTGCTTCACTTTGCATCTCAATTATTCTTGGAACATCTCCCCAAATATTTTTTTCTCCTTTTGCGCTAAACACATCTACATGCTCTCCCATTGGAGACGCTGGCGTAATTGGATAAATTGCACAAACTTCATTTGTTTTATGCGCAACTCTAGCCACAGCCTCATTTGCATCACAAATTAATTTCTTCGTTTCTGGTTTCATTTCTTCTATTTTATTTACGTAAAACAGCTTGTAGTATTTGCTTGAAGTTGCTACAAACCATATTTATTATTTAATTAAGTATTGTAAAATTAGAAGATTTAACCAAGAGTTATAATGATAAATATCAGTTAAAAAAAAGAGAAAGCTATTTATAATCGTTTTATTTAATGTTTATAAATAACTAACTTACAGCTGGTTTACCAATTTGGTTTACCATTTAGAAAGTAATATGTAACAAAATTAACAGTGCATTAACACAAAAAACACCCCTCGTTTAAAGACTAAATTGTATTAAATAGTAATTATGCAACACATCATGTAATTCAAAAAACATTGTGTTAATTATTAATCTAAAATTTTAATTTTTAATATAAAAAATGAACCTGTTTTAATAATAACTTAAAACACGCTGCTTAACAATGCTTAAAATTCTTTTGTTAATCTGTTTTTGATGCTCTATATAAAAATTAAATTCTTCAATAGAAAAATGACCGATTACCATCCCTTTTATTTCATTTTTTAATTGATTATCATTCAAAAATGCAGATGTAATAAATTTATCTTTATCGATAGTAGTTGCAGTAGCTATATTAAACCTTTTTAAAAGAATATAATTTTTTAAATAGCCTTGTAATAAATCGTTTAACGATTTAATTATCGGTCGCAATGTTAAATTCTGAAATTTTTCTAGCGCTTTTGTGGTATCTAAAATAATTGCACTTGGTATAAACGGTCTTTTATTCATATAAAAATTATTCTAAAACAATAGAGTTTATTACAAGTTCAAAATTTTCAGACAATTTATTTCCTATTAAAAAACCAATTTCTTCGAGCTCATTTCCTGAAAAATTTGGCATATCTAGATTTCTACCCCTAAAAGCAGGTTGAAAATCTGTTAAGTTTAGCTCAATAGTTTGCCACTCTCCATTGGTTTTAAAATTATAAATATATGCATATTGATGAAATCTAGATGGTTTTATTCTAAATTGATACATTTTACCATCGCCCTTTAAACGAAGTTTAATATTATTGAATTGAGATATATCTAACTTTTGAAAACGATGTCTTAGCAAAGAAAATCCGCCATTATTTTCTAAAGATATGCTTCCTTTAAATAGTGCATTTCCTGCTGCATTAATACTAATTGTACTAGTAGACTGTCCGCCCATAACTACATCGGTTACAGTAACCCAGTCATATAACATGGTGTTTTTTGTAAAATTAACTATCGTGTAATTTGAATCTAGCATTAAAGTCATAAGAATAACATATTTAAAAGTTAGCATTTACTATGTTTTATAATGTCCAAAAAGTTCAATTAACTTTTTGGTTCTGTAATTAAAAATCTCTGTAAGTTTTGGCTTTACTAAAAATGGATGTACCAACCTGCCTAAAACTCCAAAAGGAACTTTGTAATCTATAATATCTTCCATTTCTACTCCTCCTTGAATTTCTTTAATAAAATGTTTGTGATGCCAAAGCGAATATGGTCCAAACCGCTGTTCATCAACAAAATACTGTTTATCTACAACGTGTGTTATTTCAGTTACCCAATTTGTTTTAATACCGAGTATTGGCGTTACTATATACTGTATAATTTGACCTGCAAACATTGGCTTATCTGCACCAGAAAGTATATCGAAACTCATATAATCTGGTGTAATTATTTTTAAATTTTTGGGACTTGATAAAAACTCCCAAGCTTCATCAACTGTAATTGGTAACTTTTGCTTTGAAGATAAACGATAAACAATTCCTTTTGATGAAAATTTCATTAAATTAATTTTTTAAATATGTATAAGCATTTAAACTGGTTGCAATCAATAACCATATAAAATAAGGTGCTATTAATAAGGATTTAAACTTCATATCAGCTAAAAAACTGAATAAATAATAACCAACCAATACCGTTAATAAAATTATTACTATTAAGGCAGCACCTATAGCGTGTTGGTTAAAAAATATAAAGTTCCAAGACACGTTTAACACAAATTGTAATATAAATAGTGTCCAAAATAAATTTGTTTCTTTTACATTCACTAAATACGATAAGTATATTGAAAAACAAATCATAATTGTAGTCCAAGCTACGCCAAAAGCCCATCCTGGAGGTGTCCAAGGCGCTTTATTTAAGGTTAAATACCAGCCAGACGAAGGACCATTATTCATCAACCAACTACCAATACCTAGTGCTGCAAAATTTATAATTAAAAATAATACTAACCACATTAGTTGTTTCATTATAGTTGCTTTGTAATTTTACTACTCATTGGTTTTGTTAGCGAATAATAGAAATCTATATAATTTCCGTTTTCATCAATCAAGTACTTTTGGAAATTCCATTTTACTGAAGAACTTTTTACACCATTTAATTCTTTTTTTGTTAACCAAGCATACAAAGGATGCTGATTATCTCCCTTAACATCAATTTTTTCTGTCATTAAAAAAGTAACTCCATAATTTTGGGTACAAAAAGTTTGAATTTCTGTTAAAGTTCCAGGCTCTTGCCCTCCAAATTGATTGCAAGGAAGTCCAATTACAACCAATTTATCTTTATAAGTTTGGTGTAATTTCTCTAGACCTTCGTATTGTCCCGTAAACCCACATTCCGATGCTGTGTTTACAAACAATATTTTTTTCCCTTTAAAATCTTTAAAGTTAATTTGTTCACCTGTAATGCTATTTATTGAAATGTCATACAAAGATGTTTGCGCACTCATAGTAATATTATTTAAATTTGTTTCGTTAATAAAAAATACTGATAGTATTATACTTGTAATTAAACTTATTATTTTCATTAGTTAATTTTAATTTATGATTAATTCTTAAATGTAGTAATTCCACAATCCATTTCAAAAATTTGTCCAGATATAGAAGCTGATTTTTCTGAAATTAAAAACCAAGCCATTTCAGCTACTTCTTCTGGAGTTAAATACTTTTTTAAAGGATGCCTCTCAATTATTTGTTCCTTTTGTCTATCATTTCTTAATAATTTAGCGGCCAATGTTGTATCTGTAACGGTTGGTGCAATTGCATTTATTCTAATTTTTGGAGCATATTCTGCTGCTAAAGATTTTACTAAACCTTCAATTGCAGATTTTACGCTCGCCACACTTGTATGAAATGGCATTCCTAATTTAGCAGCAACTGTACTAAACAATAAAATACTTGAATTTTTAGATTGTTTTAAATTTGGTAAATATTTTTGAATAGCTTTAACCGCACCAATAAAATTAATGTCAAAATCGTTTTTAAAATCTTCAAGTTTCAAACGCTCAAAAGGTTTTAAATTAATGCTTCCAGGACAATAAATTAAGGAATCTACTTCTTCAATATCTGGTAATTCGTCATTTAAAACATCACAAGAATAGTGTATTAAATTTTGATGTGTAAAATCCGGTTGAGATCTACTCAAATTTATTATTTTATAAGTTTCTAACAGCAATTTTATAATCGCCTTACCTATTCCTTTACTTCCACCAATTATAACAATAGTTTTCATACTTTAGCTTTAAACCGTAATGCGCAACTTTAAACGTTTTTCAATTTTTTTCTTAATAACCGTTAATCGTTTCATAATAGCCATTAACTCAGGATTCTTCGTTTTTTTATAAATCTCATTGATTCCTAAAATTAATCCTTTCACTTCTTTTGAGGCTATAATTCTATCGTTTGTAGTTTTTAATGAAAGTTTACGTTGTTCAAATTCCAATGCTTCTTTTACTAGCTCCATAGTTTATAATTTTAAATAATTTTGAAGTTCTACAATTTTTTCTGGCTGATTAAATACACCACCGTAATAACTTGTAATAGTAGCTGAAGAATCATCTTTTATACCTCTTGATGCAACACATAAATGCTTAGCATCTATAATAACTGCAACATCTTTAGTCTCTAAAATTTCTGAAAGCTCTAATGCAATTTGATTTGTTAAACGTTCTTGTACTTGTGGTCTATTGGCAAAATATTGCACAATTCTATTAATTTTAGAAAGTCCAATTACTTTTCCAGATGAAACATACGCTACGTGCACTTTTCCAAAAATTGGCACAAAATGATGCTCGCAATTAGAATAAAATTGGATATTCTTTTCAATCAACATTTGATTGTATTTATACTTGTTATCAAACAATGCTATTTTAGGTTTATTTTTCGGATTTAAACCTGAAAATATCTCATCAATATACATTTTTGCAACTCTTTTAGGGGTTCCCTTTAAAGAATCATCGGTTAAATCTAAGCCTATAACATTCATTATTTGCGAAAATAAATCAGCTATTTTTTCTTTTTTATCTTCATCAGAAATATCGAAAGCATTAGCTTTTAAAGGCGTTTCAATTCCTGTATATAAATGATCATCTCCTATTTCATCAAAAGTAAAACCGTTCAATTTTAATCCGTTAGTAGGGATATTCAACAAAGTTTCTTGGTGTTTCATATAATTTGATTTTTAGTTCGTAGTCTTCCTCAATATGAGGTCTTAATATATTATAGGTAACAATTACAATATTTTCAGCAGTTGGGTTTAATTTTTTAAATTCTGCTACATCTAAATTAAGATTCTTGTGATCAAATTTATCTAGAACATGTTCCTTAATTAAACTTGATAACTGTTTTGTATCTATTATATAACCTGTATCTTCATTAACCGTGCCAATCACCTTAACCTCTAATTCATAATTATGACCATGATAATTTGGATTATTACATTTACCGAACACATTTAAATTCTTTTCATCAGACCACTTTTTATTGTGTAATCTGTGAGCTGAATTAAAATGTTCTCTTCTTGATATTGCAACCTTAAAACCCATTTTGTTTATTTTATTTTAAACAAAGCTAAACATTTTATTTAAATATTTAACTATTAGCTATTTGTTTTATTTATAGAACTATAAACTTTTAACATAGAAGTAAGTTTGTTTAATTGATTATTTTTGTTTAATTTGTATAAATATATATTAAACAAAATAACATTATGAAACATACAAAACAATTAAAATCATCAGATATTATAAGTTTCTACATAGATTATGTTTTAAAAAACAATTCAAAACCTTCATCAGTTTATGTATTTACCAAAGAAAACAATTTTGAAGAAACGCTCTTCTATCAGTATTTCGGATCGTTTGAAGCTATCGAAAATGCAATTTTCAATACATTTTTTGAAAACACTATTACTACATTAGATAAAAGCACCGATTACCAAACATTTAATGCTCGCAACAAACTATTAAGCTTCTATTATACATTTTTTGAAAACTTAACCGCAAACAGAAGCTATGTTGTTGCAACATTACATTCTAAAAAGTTAGATTTAAAAAAAATAAACGCGCTATCTAGCTTAAAAACAAGTTTTACAAATTATATAGATACACCTATTGATTTAAAACAAAAAAACATTGTTCAAATTCAACAGAAAAGTATTAAAGAAACTGCTTGGCTACAGCTATTAATTACCTTAAAATTTTGGTTAGACGACAGTTCAGCAAATTTTGAAAAAACAGACATTTTTATAGAAAAATCAGTGAATACAAGCTTTGATTTGATCGACTCAACTCCTTTAAAAAGTATTATAGATTTTGGGAAGTTTTTATACAAAGAAAAAATGAACATAAACTAAACACTATGCTAAAAACTATTGATACAATTCCAGTTTCTAAAATTCAAAGAGCCACCAAACTAGTACAAACTGGTGCAAAAGTTGGTGTAAATTATCTAAAATACTATGGCGACAAGCTAGTAAACACAGAAGATGAAGCTAAAGAAAAATTAAATAAAAATAATGCTGCAGATATTTACGATGGATTAAAAAAATTAAAAGGTAGCGCCTTAAAAGTTGCTCAAATGTTGAGTATGGAAAAAAGCGTTTTACCACAAGCGTATGTAGAAAAATTTTCGCTATCTCAATTTTCTGTCCCGCCACTTTCTGCACCATTAGTTGTAAAAACCTTTAAAAAATACTTTGGAAAAGCTCCAAACGAGATTTTTGACACCTTTAATGCAAATTCTGTAAATGCTGCAAGTATAGGACAAGTACATAAAGCGGAAAAAGACGGCAAACAGTTAGCTGTTAAAATTCAATACCCAGGTATTGCAAATAGTATTTCTAGCGATTTAACCATGGTAAAACCTATTGCCATTAGTATGTTTAATATTAAAGGTAAAGATTCTGATAAATATTTTAAAGAAGTTGAAGATAAACTAATTGAAGAAACCAACTATTTAATTGAAATTAAGCAAAGTAAAGAGGTTTCAGAAGCGTGCAAACACATCCCTAACTTGTACTTTCCAAATTATTATTCAGAATATTCTTCGGAAAGAATTATTACAATGGACTGGATGCAAGGTGAGCATTTATCTGAATTTACTACACACAATACCAATGTAGAAAATTCGAATAAATTAGGCCAAGCATTGTGGGATTTTTATATATACCAAATTCATAAATTAAAAAAAGTGCACGCAGATCCGCATCCTGGAAATTTTTTAATTTCAGAAAATGCAGATTTAATTGCCTTAGATTTTGGCTGCATGAAAACCATACCAAACGATTTTTACGTTCCTTATTTTGAATTGGCTAAAAAAGAAAACATAAACAATCCTGAAATTTTCAATCAAAAACTATTTGAATTAGAGATTTTAAAAGAAGATGATTCTCCTGAAGAATTAGCGTTTTTCACAGCAATGTTTCACGATATGTTGAGTTTATTTACACAACCTTTTCACCAAGAAGTTTTTGATTTTTCAAACCCAAACTTCTTTAAACAAATAGCTGAATTAGGCGAACGTTATTCTAAAAGCACAGAACTTAAAAAAATGAACGGCAATAGAGGTTCTAAACACTTTATTTATATAAATAGAACGTTTTTTGGATTATACAATCTTATGTTCGATTTAAAAGCAACTAAAGTTTACATTAATAATTTCAACAAATTATAACAGTACGTTTTAAACATTTAACAACCTTAAAAATAAATGAAAATTCTAGTTACAGGAGCAACCGGCTATATTGGAAAACGATTAATTCCCCTACTATTAAACGATGGACATACTATTGTTTGCACTGTACGTGATAAAAATAGAACCCCAATTAACTTTTTAAATGAAAAAAGAATAGAAATTGTAGAAGTAGATTTTTTAAAATCCGAAACTTTTAATAATATACCTAAAGATATTGACACCGCTTATTATTTAATTCACTCAATGTCAAATTCTTCAACAGAATTTCATACACTTGAGGAAAGATGTGCTCAAAATTTTAAAAACTATATTGAAACAACTGCTACAAAACAGGTAATTTATTTAAGTGGAATTACCAACGACACCAAATTATCTAAACATTTATTATCTCGTAAAAATGTTGAAAACAGGTTAGCTTCAAACAATTATGCATTAACCACTTTTAAAGCAGGAATTATTGTAGGTTCGGGTAGTTCTTCTTTTGAAATAATTAGAGATTTAGTTGAAAAACTACCATTTATGATCACTCCAAAATGGCTCAACACCAAAACGCAGCCCATTGCTATTAGAGATGTTTTAGCTTTTTTACAAAGAGCTATTGGCAAAAAAGAATTATATAATAAATCATTCGATATTTTTGGTCCAGAAATATTGACTTATAAAGAAATGCTTTTACAATTTGCCGAGATTAGAGGTTTAAAAAGACGTATTATTACTGTTCCTTTAATGACTCCAAAATTATCATCGTATTGGCTATATTTTGTTACTTCAACTTCTTATAAACTTGCTGCTAGCTTGGTTAACAGTATGGGAATAGAAATTATTGGAAAGCCTAGCAACATTTATCAATTGTTAAAAGTACAACCAATTTCGTACAAGGAAGCAGTAGAAAATGCTTTTGTTAAAATTGAACAAAATAGCATTGTATCTAGCTGGAAAGATTCTTTTATAAGCAGCGCTTTAGAAAGTGATTTACATAAACATATTAATGTACCAACATACGGTTGTTTTACAGATAAAAAACAACGTATTTTAAAAAATGAAAACTTTACACTAGATAAAATTTGGGCTATTGGCGGAAAAAATGGCTGGTATTACGGTACTTTTTTATGGAAACTACGTGGTTATATCGATTTGATTTTTGGTGGTATCGGTTTAAGACGCGGACGTACACATCCTACCAAATTAAACAATGGAGATTCGTTAGATTTTTGGCGTGTAATTTACGTCAATAAAGAAGCAAAAAAACTATTGTTATATGCCGAAATGAAACTACCAGGAGAAGCTTGGTTAGAGTTTAAAATTGAAGATAATATACTTTACCAAACTGCAACTTTTAGACCACAAGGAATTGCCGGACGCTTGTATTGGTATGCGGTTACACCATTTCATTGGTTTGTCTTTAATGGAATGATTTCAAAACTAGCAAAATCTAGTTAACTTATTGTATTAAAGACTTTTTTACAACCTCTAAATAACGCAAGCGAGCAAATTTATGCTCAACAATTTCAGGAATATTTTTATAATTCGGGTTCCATTTTTTGATGTATTTAAAATCTGGATCAAATTTTTGTTGTTGTGTTGTTGGATTAAAAACTCTAAAATATGGAGCAGAATCACAACCTGTTCCTGCAACCCATTGCCAATTTCCATTGTTCGCCGCCAAATCGTAATCCAATAATTTTTCAGCAAAATAAGCTTCTCCCCAACGCCAATCTATTAACAAATGTTTATTTAAAAAACTGGCAACAATCATTCTAACTCTGTTGTGCATATAACCCGTTTGGTTTAATTCTCGCATTCCAGCATCTACAATTGGATATCCCGTTTTTCCTTCGCACCACAATTTAAACTCTTCTTCGTTATTTCGCCAAGGAATAAAATTGTATTTCGATTTAAAATTTTCGCTCACTACTTTTGGAAAGTGATACAAAATTTGCATAAAAAATTCACGCCAAATAAGTTCGTTACAGTAGGTTTCGTTTTTAGCTTGTGCATATTTAAATAATTTACGCGCACTTATCAACCCAAACCTTAAATACACCGAATTATTAGAAGTAGCAACTGTTGGTAAATCTCTAAAATTTTGATAATCTAAAATTGCATTTTTGTTAATTGGTCTTACTTTTATACTGCTTTCAGTAAAACCAATATCATTTATTGTAGGAAAATTGAAGTTAGCTTTTAAAAAATTTTCTTTATAATTTTCTGAAGGAAATAATTTTAGTTCTTGCGAATGGTATAAATTCCACCATTTATTTTTATAAGGTGTATACACTGTATATGGTTTTCCATCAGCTTTTAAAACCTCATCTTCTTCAAAAATAACCTGATCTTTATAAGAATGCACTTCAATATTATTTTCAATACATAAATTAGTTATTTCAGCATCTCTTTTAATTGCATACGGCTCATAATCCTTATTAAAAAACACTTTTTTAATATTGAAATTATTTAGAAGTGCTTTCCAAACAGCTGTAACTTCTCCTTTTTTCACGTATAATGAAGAATTTTCCTCAACTAAATCTTTATGTATACTACTTAACGTTTGGTGAATAAAATTTACACGAGCATCATTTTTTGGCAATTCATTTAAAATGGCTTCATCAAAAATAAAAATTGGAAGTACTGGGTATTCCGAGTTTAAAGCGTGGTACAAACCTATATTATCCTGTAACCTTAAATCTCTTCGAAACCAAAAAATAGCAATTTCTTGTTTATTAATCATTTACTTTTTATTAAAAATAGGTTTAAATTTTTCAATTAACACCGTTGCCCCATACAACATACTAAATGCATAAAAAGCATCTTCAACAGGAACAGTTCCTAATCTAATTCTTAAATTTTCTGCATTGTTATACCAAACAACTTGATCTTCAATAAAACTTCCTGTTAGCAGTCCGTTTACAATAAAAAATGGGATTAAAACCACTAAAAAAGTAATGTAAAACGATTTTAAAATGGTATCGTTACTAACTAAAGCATATACTAAAAGTAATGCGAAAAATGAAAAATTAACTAATGTGTACCATTTATCGTAATTAAAATACACAATTACAAGTGCAGAAATTAACAAACCAATAGTTATTAATTTTGTAAGCTTTTGCGGCAATGCTAGCTTCGGAAAAAAATACAATAAAGCATAGTGTGTAAAAATACTTGCATACGGAATACAAAAAAAGAAAAGTACTTCTTCAAAAGGTAAATTAGCTATTGTTGAACCTAATAAATAAGTTGAATTAAACCCCCAAACACCAATATTTGTAAACCAAACATCCCAAATTAAAAATGGAACAGCAACAATTGTTATGGCTAAAAATACAGATTTCCAATATTGGATAAATCGCATTTTTTTTTCAAAACTATATAAAAATGGAATTGATAATGAAGCTATATTTATTATAAAATATAAGGCTGTCATACTTTAAAATATTTAAAAGGAACGAATAACATACCAAAACATTCTCCTTCTTCTTTTCCTAAATGTTTATGATGAACTTTATGAGCTTTACGCAAGCCAATTAAGTACTTATTTCTTGTTTTATTAAACCATTTAAAACGCCTGTGAATTAGAACATCGTGCACTAAAAAATAAGCCATTCCGTAGAACATTATTCCTAATCCAATAAAAAACAAATAATTTAGACCACCTTCTACACCAAAATAAAACAAAGCAATACTAGGCATGGCAAAAATAACAAAAAACACATCGTTTCGCTCAAACCAACTTTGATATCGTGGCTGGTGATGGTCCTCGTGAAAATACCATAAAAAACCGTGCATAACATACTTATGCGTCAACCAAGTCACACACTCCATCAATAAAAAAGTAGCTATTGTAATTAGGGCAAATATCATAATTCATTTAGCATTTGATTGATTTTATTTTTTTCAATTTCACTTAAATTATCTACTAATAACATGGTTTTTAACATTCTAGTTTTAAAACTTTCACTTAAATTTAAACCTAATAAGTTATTACTAATAATTTTAAAATCTTCTTCAAGGTGTTTATTATAACCTAAAAAATCAGGAATTTGTTTTTGCATTAAAAAACGTATATACCTAACTTCAACAATTGATGGGTTTTCTAATATAGTTTTATCCAATTGCTTTTTTCCTTGCTTAAAATATTTAAATTTTGAAAATGGATTTTTAGCAAAGCGTGATTTCATTAAAACCATTGCGGCATAATAACCTTGAGCTTCAGCAGAATTATCACCTTCTAAATTAGTCATAAACTTTTCTGCTTGCTCTAAAGATACAATATTGGGGAATTGATTTCTGACATCATTAAGCCGTGATTCCGCATTAAATGACACTAAAAAAAACACAATTACCCCTAAATATTTCATTATAACATATTTAACTTAAAAACTACAAAAGATTTAGCTAATAAACTAATTTTTATAGGGTTAGAAACTCGAATCCTAGTATTTAAAATTTCTTTAGAAGGTGTATTTTTAAGTTTAAACAATAACCTTTTATAATAAACATACGCTGTATACACACCAAATTTAGCTTCTAAAGGCAATTTTTTTATACCGATTAAAGCTTCATTAAAGTCAGCTTCAATATCTGCAATTATTTCAGCTTTTTCATCAGCAGTTAGTTCTTTTAAGTTTACACCTGGAAAATACGAACGATTTAACAACTCATAATCATCTTTTAGATCACGCAAAAAATTAACTTTCTGAAAAGCGGAACCTAATTTCATTGCAGAAAATTTTAATTCATCGTACTTTTCAACATCTCCATTTACAAAAACTTTCAAACACATTAACCCTACAACATCAGCTGAACCATAAATATATTCATTATATTCTTCAACAGTATTATAGGTTTCTTTTTTTAAATCTGCTTTCATACTTTTCAAAAACGATTGAATTAAATCGTCTGTAATATTGTATTTTTTTACTGTAAGCTGAAAACAATTTAAAATTGGATTTAAACTAATATTATCACTATATGCTTTATAATAATTTGCTTCAAATTCATTTAACAACGCTCCTTTTTTATAAGAGTGAAATGAATCTACAATTTCATCAGCAAAACGAACAAATGCATAAATACTATGTATTGCCTCTCTAATTTTTGGAGATAACATATACACTGCAAGCGAAAATGAAGTACTGTAATTTTTAGTCACTATTTTACTACACCTAAATGAGGTTTCATCATATAATTGTTTCATGTTATAGTTATTTTAGTTAGTATTAGTTTAATATTTAATTATTTATAACCATATCTGAAACAATTTTTCCAGAAATTATAGCTGGCGGTACACCTGGACCTGGAACGGTCAGTTGTCCTGTAAAGTATAAATTTTTTACTTTTTTACTTTTAATTTTAGGTCTTAAAAATGCAGTTTGAAACAAAGTATTTGCCAATCCGTATGCATTTCCTTTATATGAATTATAATCTTCTTTAAAATCGTTTACACAATACGATTCTTTAAAAATTACACTTTCAAACAAATCTTGTCCTGTTAACTTTTCCATACGTACTATAATTTTTTTAAAGTACTCTTCTCTAATTTCTGGAATATCGTCTAAACCAGGTGCTAAAGGAATTAAAAAAGTAGCAGCTTCTTGAGAATCCGGTGCAAAACTTGCATCAGTAATACTAGAAAAACTTGCATAAAAAAGCGGCTCTTTTGGCCATTTTGGCGTATCGTAAATATCTATTGCATGCGTATCAAAACTAGTATCAAAAAACAGGGTATGATGCGCAACATTCTTAATTTTTTTATTAAAACCTACATAAAAAAGCAATGCTGATGGTGCAAATGTTTTTTTATTCCAAAATTGTTGTGAATAAACTCTATTATTTACATCTAAAAGTGTTTCAGTATGTTGATAATCCGCGCCACTTATAACAATATTTGCTTTAATAAAGTTATTATTTGAAATAACACCTTTAACACTTCCTTCTTCAACTATAATTTTTTCAACATTCTGATTTACTTTAATTTTAACACCCAAATCTTCTGCTAACTTAACAAAACCATTTACTACTTCATACATACCTCCTTTTGGATGCCAGGTTCCTAAACCAAAATCAGCATAATTCATAAAGTTATAAAAACTTGGTGTATTTGAAGGCTTAGCACCCAAAAATAATACCGGAAATTCTAATATCTGTTGAAGTTTTGAACTTTTAATTTTTTTTCGAACCGTTGAAGTTATAGATGTAAAAAACTGATTTACCTTAGACAAGGTAGTAAAATTTATCAATTCCGTAATCGACTCTCCTGGTTTGTAAACCAAATCATTAATTGCAACTTCATAATTAAATTTTGCTGAATTTAAAAAAGTTTTTAAATGCTTAGAACTCCCCTTTTCCTCTTTCTCAAACACACTATAAATTTCGTTTAATGTACCTGGAATAGTAATTGAATCCTCTTTACCAAAATAAACTTGATAAGCTGGAGTTAATCTTTCTAGTTGATAATAATCTGAAGGTTTTTTATTAAAATCGTTAAAAAACTTTTCAAAAACGTCGGGCATCCAATACCAAGTTGGCCCCATATCAAACTTAAATCCGTCTTTTTCAAATTTTCTAGCTCTACCTCCAATTGTTTTGTTTTTCTCTAAAATCGTAACATTATACCCTGCTTTTGCTAGATAACAAGCAGAAGAAAGTGACGAAAACCCTGAACCTATAATTAAAATATCTCTCATTTGTTCAACAAATATAATCATTTATTAAACAAAAACAAGTTTGTTTACTGTTTTTTACAATTCTTTTAACAAAAAATCCATGTTTTCAAAAGTTTTTACATTTAAAAATGTAATTTCATTTTCAATTTCATTCAATTTTCTTCCCAATAACCAAAGCTCACTATTTGTATCTAACAACACTTTAGAATTGACTTCTTCTATATATTCTTCAAGTGTCACCCTTGAAGGTTCAACGGTTAAATAACTAATAAAACAAATATTATTATACACTTTTTGAATATCGTTTAAATTATCAACTGGAACACTTTGACCTAGATAAATTGATTGATACCCATGCAATAACAACTCAAAATGCAAATACAACAAACCGAGTTCATGAATTTCATTCATTGGAAGATACAAAACAAACACCTTATCATAATTTGTTGGAGACGAAAGCTGCAACCTTTCTATATTGATATGAATTTTTTGCTTAACCAAATTTGATATAAAATGCTCATGCGCAGGAGTTATAGAATTTACTTGCCACAAAAGCCCTATTTCATTTAAAAATGGCAAGAAAACATCTTTAAAAACTGTTCGAAGAGATGATTGCGCTATTAAATTATTATAAGTAACATTAAACAAATTTTCATCGAAATTAAGCATCGAAAGCTTTAAAGAATTTGAAGCTTGGGTATCTACACCATTTTTAGCAACAATTTCTCTAACACAAGCTTTTAGTTTTGAATCAGGTAATGCCGCTATTTTTGATATTTTTAAACCATTTGCATTTAAAAGCGCAACATTTAATAACTTCTGTAAGTTATTAATATTATAATATCGAATATTAGATTCTGATCTATTTGGCTTTAAAATATTATATCTTTTTTCCCAAATTCTAATTGTATGCGCTTTAATTCCCGAGAAGTTCTCAAGATCTTTAATCGTAAATTCTGACTTTATATTGTTCAATGTAATTTTATTTTGTTTAAACAAATATACGTCTTAAATTTATTAAAACAAAATACCACTTTAAATTAAACTATTTTACTTGAACAATGTCAAACTAATGTTCTAAGTAATATAATTATGAAAATTAAAAAACCAACACTAAATTTTATCATTAATGCTTTTATGTTTTTTTGTTTATGCGCAATAACAAGCACCGGCTTATTAATTAAATACAGACTAGTATCTGGACAAGAGCAAATTATTAAATACGGAAATAAAGTTCAACTTTCACTATTTGGAATGGACAGACATGACTGGGGAGAAATTCACCTTATAATTGGATATATTTTAATTGGGTTACTTCTTTTACACATTATTTTACACTGGAAAATTACTCTAAATGTTTATAAAAAATTATATCAAAAGAAACCAGCTATTAGACTTATCATTTTTCCCTTCATTATTATCTGTTTTTTAATTATTATAATTCCACTTATTGCAAATGTTAATACAATTAAATTAAAAAATAACACTAAAATTGAAAGATTACACTTACACCAAAAGCATAAAAATTAATAAATCTATTGTATAAAAAAACCTTTACTTCTTATAAGTAAAGGCTTTTTTAATATTATTTTTAGATAATCTATTTATTTAAATACATTTTTCTACGAGAATATAATTCATAGAATTGATCATCTTTTAAACCATCAATAAATAAAATACTTTCACCTGTCGATTTCATTTCAGGTCCTAATTTTTTATCTACATTAGGAAATTTATTAAATGAGAATACTGGTTGTTTTATAGCAAAACCTTCTAGTTTAGGAGTAAAATTAAAGTCTTTAACTTTTTTATCGCCCAACATAACTTTTGTAGCATAATTAACATAAGGTTCTTGGTATGCTTTTGCTATAAATGGCACTGTTCTAGAAGCTCTAGGATTTGCTTCAATTATATAAACAATATCATCTTTAACAGCAAACTGTATATTTATTAAACCAACGGTTTTTAAAGCTAAAGCAATTTTTTTAGTATGATCTTTAATTTGTTGCATTACAAATTCACCTAGATTAAAAGGCGGTAATGTTGCATTTGAATCTCCTGAATGCACTCCACAAGGCTCAATATGTTCCATTATACCAATAATGTAAACATCTTCACCATCACAAATTGCGTCAGCTTCAGCCTCAACTGCACCATCTAAATAATGATCTAATAACAACATATTATTAGGAATACTTCTTAATAAAGATACAACGTGTTTTTCTAGTTCTTCTTTATTAATTACAATTTTCATTCCTTGACCTCCTAAAACATAAGAAGGACGTACTAAAATTGGAAAATCTAAATTATCAGCAATTGCAGAAGCTTCATCAGCTGTATTTGCAGTACCATACTTAGGGAATGGAATATCTAAATCAACCAACAATTCAGAAAAACGCTTTCTATCTTCTGCTAAATCTAAGGCTTCAAAACTAGTTCCTATAATTTTAACTCCCCATTTTTCCAGTTTCTCAGCTAATTTTAATGCTGTTTGCCCACCTAACTGCACTATAACACCTTCAGGTTTTTCTAACTCAATAATATCATAAATATGCTCCCAAAATACTGGCTCGAAGTATAATTTATCTGCAGTATCAAAGTCTGTTGAAACAGTTTCCGGATTACAATTAATCATAATTGTTTCGTAACCAGCTTCTTTTGCTGCTAATACTCCGTGAACACAACAGTAATCAAACTCAATTCCTTGTCCAATTCTATTCGGACCAGAACCCAATACAATTATTTTCTTTTTATCTGTTACAACACTCTCATTATCTGCTTTTTTAACTCCATCTGGAGCTATCATTTTATTCTCAAAAGTAGAATAATAATAAGGTGTTTGAGCGCTAAATTCAGCAGCACAAGTATCAACTAATTTATAAACACGATTAATATCTAATTCGGTACGTTTTGCCTTTACTTCACTTTCTAAACAACCTAACATATGCGCTATTTGTCTATCAGCAAATCCTTTTTGTTTAGCTTCCAACAATAACTCATAAGATAATGTTGTTAACTTATTTGTTGATATTTCATTCTCTAAAGCCAATAATTCTTCATATTGCTTTAAGTACCACATATCAATTTTTGTAATTTCGTGAATTCTGCTTAAAGGAATTCCCATTTGAATTGCATCATAAATTACAAAAACCCTATCCCAACTTGCGTAGGTTAATTTTTGAATAATGGTATCGTAATTTTTTTCTCCCTTTCCATCTGCACCTAAACCATTACGTTTAATTTCTAGAGATTGCGTTGCTTTATGCAATGCTTCTTGGAACGAGCGTCCGATACCCATAACCTCACCTACAGATTTCATTTGCAAACCAAGTGTACGATCACTTCCTTCAAATTTATCAAAATTCCAACGTGGTATTTTTACAATTACATAATCTAATGTAGGTTCAAATAACGCTGAAGTAGTTTTAGTAATTTGATTATCTAATTCATCTAAATGATAACCAATTGCTAATTTTGCCGCTATTTTTGCAATAGGATAACCTGTTGCTTTAGACGCTAATGCTGATGAACGTGAAACACGTGGATTTATTTCAATTGCAATAATATCTTCTTTTTCATCTGGACTAACAGCAAACTGCACATTACATCCACCTGCAAAATCTCCAATTGAACGCATCATATGTATTGCCATATCACGCATTTTTTGAAAAGTAGTATCACTTAATGTCATTGCAGGAGCTACTGTAATTGAATCTCCAGTATGAATACCCATTGGATCCATATTTTCGATAGTACAAATAATAACCACATTATCGTTACTATCTCTCAACAACTCTAGCTCATATTCTTTCCAACCTAGTAAAGCTTTATCTATAATAACTTCGTGGATTGGTGAAGCCTCTAAACCTCTACTTAATAAATCGTCAAAATCTTCTTTATCATATACTATTGAAGCTCCAAAACCTCCTAAGGTAAATGAAGGACGAATTACCAAAGGAAATCCGTATTCTTGAGCAATTTCTTTACCTTTTAAAAAAGATGTTGCTGTTGTAGAAGGTGCCTGCCCTACTCCAATATCAATCATTAATTTTCTAAACTGCTCTCTATCTTCAGTTATATTAATAGCATCAATATCAACACCAATTAATTCTACATTAAAATCCTTCCAAATTCCTTTTTCATCAGCTTCAATACATAAATTTAATGCAGTTTGCCCTCCCATTGTTGGCAACACCGCATCTATATTTGGATGTATTTTTAAAATCTCTATAATAGATTTTGTAGTTAATGGTTTTAAATAAACATTATCGGCTAAAGATGGATCTGTCATAATCGTTGCCGGATTTGAGTTTATTAGAGTAACTTCAATTCCTTCTTCTTTTAACGACCTAATCGCCTGTGAACCAGAATAATCAAACTCACATGCTTGGCCTATAATTATTGGCCCAGATCCAATAATCAAAATTGATTTAATGTTTTTATTTTTTGGCATTTGTCAATATAAATTAATAATTTGGTAAATATCTATAAAATTAGTTTTCTAAAAAAAAATAGTTTTTAAAACTTATTAAAAGGTCATAAAAAAAGGTGTTACTAAAAAAAAGTAACACCTTATATATAAAACTATTGTTTCATTATTTCTTAGGTCTTGAATCAGAAGAAACACTTAATCTTTTTCTCCCTTTAGCTCTTCTTCTTGCTAAAACTTTTCTACCAGTTGCAGAAGCCATACGCTCTCTAAACCCGTGCTTGTTTCTTCTCTTTCTCTTTGAAGGCTGAAATGTTCTTTTACTCATTACAAATATCTTTAAAAATCGTGTTTCTTATTTTCTTAATTCACTTTAAGAAGATGTCTTCTTGAAAGCGTTGGCAAATATACAAATCCTTTTGTGTTTGACAAATAGATTTCGAAAAAAAATAAAAAATTATAATTTTAAATTATAATTTATAAAAGTTATCACTATTAGTTCCTAGAAAATCAACCTTTTAAAGTCTCCAGATTTAGAACAAAAAATTCAATTATTTATTAATAATACTTCAAATTTTAAACATCTATAACATTCCCTTTAACAATTTAGCACTACTTTTAAACTTACTTAGCTTAATTTTAAAAAAACACATACAACTAAATTAAAAAATTTAATAAATAGTACATAACCCTATAAAAACTAATTAACTATATTTTTAAATTTCCCTCTATATATTACACTTAAATAAATTATATTTGAACTACTAACCCTATTAATTAATTTAAAACTTTATTATTTATGAAAAAATTAGTAGCAGAATTTATTGGAACAGCTTGGTTAGTACTGGGCGGATGTGGTAGTGCAGTTTTCGCTGCTGCATTTCCAGATTTAGGAATTGGATTTGCAGGCGTAGCTTTAGCTTTTGGTTTAACAGTAGTAACTATGGCTTATGCTATTGGCCATATTTCTGGTTGCCATTTAAACCCTGCAGTTTCTATTGGCTTATGGGCTGGAGGTCGTTTTGATAAAAAAGAATTACTCCCTTACATTGCAGCGCAAGTATTAGGTGGTATTGCTGGAGCTGGTATTATTTATTTAATCTTATCTGGAAAACCAGGTTTTGACATTGGTGGGTTTGCCGCAAATGGATATGGAGAACATTCTCCTGGTGGTTATAGCTTACAAGCAGCACTTATTACTGAAGTAGTTATGACATTTATGTTTTTAATAATTATACTGGGTGCAACACACTCAAAAGCTCCAAAATATTTAGCTGGATTAGCAATTGGTTTAGGATTAACACTGATCCATTTAATAAGCATACCAATTACAAATACTTCTGTAAACCCAGCAAGAAGTACTAGTCAAGCAATTTTTGTTGGCGACTGGGCATTAAGTCAGTTATGGTTATTCTGGTTAGCACCAATTGTAGGAGCAATTCTAGCAGGATTAATTTACAAATTCATTTCACCAGAAACAAAGGAATAAAAAATTAATAACTTACAATAGTTTAAAGCTATCTCTACTATCAATCAATAGTTAAGATAGCTTTTTTAAATTTTAACACCTTAGATTCTAACCAATCTACCCTAAATAATTAAACTTAAATCACTTATTTAAAGCAATATAAATTCAAAACATATTCTAAATTAACCTCACGTCTTATTTTTTCAAAAAAAAAGCCTCAAACCCTCTAAAACATACATAAATAAGATAATATAGCATATATTTTAAATGATTCAAATACCTATTTTTGCAATAAAATTTCTAAAAAAATTAATTTATGATTAATGAATATAGCAAATGGCATCATCCATACAAGCCAGCAAAAAAATATGATAAAAAAGTAGCATATTTTAGTATGGAATTCGGGATTCACCAAGCTTTAAAAATATACTCAGGTGGATTGGGATTTTTAGCTGGTTCTCATATGCGTTCAGCTTACGAGTTAAAACAAAATATGATTGGTATTGGAATGCTATGGAAATATGGATATTACGACCAAGGAAGAAACGAAGACAGAACATTAAGAACTGATTTTATTGAAAAAACATATAATTTTTTAGAAGATACAGGAATTGAAGTTGAAGTACCTCTACACGATAATCCAAGTGTAAAAGTTAGAGCTTATATTTTAAAACCTGAAATTTTTGGTTGTGTACCTATGTATCTTTTAAGTACAGATGTTGAAGGTAATGACCATTTATCAAGAACAATAACAAATCACCTATACGATTCAAATGAACTTACCAGAGTATCTCAAAGTATTATTTTAGGTATTGGAGGTGCTAAAGTAGTTGAAGCTTTAGGCGGAGCTGACATGTATCATTTAAACGAAGGACACGCATTACCTGCGTTCTATTATTTAAGAGATAAAGGTGCTACGAAAAAACAATTTGCATTTACAACACATACTCCAGAAAAAGCAGGAAACGAAGAACGTGATGCTAGACATTTAAATAGATGTGGATTTTTTGGTAGAACACTTTCTGAAGAAGAATTAAGAGTTGAAATGGTAAATGACGGTATGATTAATTATACTGTTTCGGCATTAAGAATGGCTAATAAATCTAATGCAGTATCTAAACTACACGCAGTAGTTTCTAACGATATGTGGAAAGGTTTTGAAGGAATCAACAAAATTATTCCAATTACTAATGCTCAAAATCAAAAATTTTGGCAAGACGAAGAAATAAAAAGTGCATTTCAAAAGAAAAGCGCTAAAAAATTTAAAACGCGTAAAACAACACTTAAAAATGAATTGTTTGATGTTGTTTTAAATCAAACGCAAAAAAGATTTGATCCAGATGTATTAACAATTGTTTGGGCAAGACGTTTTGCAGGATACAAAAGAGCTGATATATTTCTATACGATCTTGAGCGTTTTGAAAAACTACTTTCAAACGAAAAATATCCTGTACAAATAATTTGGGCTGGAAAACCTTATCCAAAAGATTATTATGCTATTGATATTTTTAATCATTTGGTAAACTTCTCAAAAAACAGAAAAAACCTAGCCGTTTTAACTGGTTATGAAATTGATTTATCTAAACAACTTAAATGTGGTTCAGATATTTGGTTAAATACTCCAAGAATTACGCGTGAAGCTTCTGGAACAAGTGGTATGACAGCTGCATTTAACGGTTCAATAAATGTTTCGATTAACGATGGTTGGATTCCAGAATTTGAAAAAAATGGAGAGAATTGTTTTGTATTACCTGAATTAGATTATAAAAAACCTGTTTGGGAACAAGACGATGAAGATTGTGCAAATCTTTTTGACATACTTGAAAAGAAAGTACTACCAACATATTATGACAAGCCTAAAAAATGGCAAGAAATTGTGTTCAATAGTATTGGAGATGTAATTCCTGAATTTACTAGCAACAGAATGGCTAAAGAATACTACGAAGAACTTTATAGTTAATTGTAGTTAATCTTATAAAACTTTTTAAGAGACTGTCTGAAAATTATTTTTTTAGACAGTCTCTTTTTTGTGTTTTAACTAAAATACTTCATATTTTAAAACCTAAAATACCCAATATTAAATAGTAGATACCTAACACTTAATACCTGATATAAGTTTCTAACTTTTTTATCATTTACCTTTTGTAAACTAAAATAGAGTTAGTACTTTTGCCCAAACCTAAGAATAATGAAAAATACCAAATATGTTTTTGTAACAGGAGGCGTAACTTCTTCTCTTGGAAAAGGAATTATAGCAGCTTCTTTAGCAAAATTATTACAATCTAGAGGCTACTCTGTTACTATTCAAAAACTTGACCCATACATTAATATAGATCCTGGAACTTTAAATCCATACGAACATGGAGAATGCTACGTAACTGATGATGGAGCTGAAACAGATTTAGATTTAGGACATTACGAGCGTTTTTTAAATATCCCTACCTCGCAATCTAACAATGTAACAACAGGTAGAATTTACCAATCTGTAATAAACAAAGAACGAAAAGGTGAATTTTTAGGTAAAACTGTACAAGTAATTCCACATATTACAGATGAAATTAAACACAGAATTCAAATTTTAGGTAACACAGGAGATTATGATATTGTTATTACCGAAATTGGAGGTACTGTTGGTGATATTGAGTCGCTTCCTTATGTAGAATCTGTACGTCAATTATTATGGGAATTAGGTCATGAAAATGCTATTGTAATTCATTTAACATTAATTCCATATTTAGCTGCTGCAGGTGAATTAAAAACAAAACCTACACAACATTCAGTTAAAATGTTAATGCAAAGTGGTGTTAGCCCAGATATTTTAGTTTGCAGAACTGAGCATGATATTTCTGAATCTATAAAAAACAAATTAGCATTATTCTGTAATGTTAAAAAAGAAGATGTTATTCAATCTATTGATGCAGAAACAATTTACGATGTTCCTAACTTAATGCTTGAAGAAGGTTTAGACAAAGTGGTACTTAAAAAATTACAATTACCAGATGATAAACAACCAGATTTAAACATATGGAATGCCTTTTTAAATAAGTTTAAAAACCCTAAACATATTGTTGAAATTGGTCTTATTGGAAAATATGTTGAATTGCATGATGCTTACAAATCAATAACTGAAGCGTTTATTCATGCGGGAGCTCAAAATGAAATTCAAGTGAATATAAACTGGATTCATTCTGAAGATTTAACAATTGAAAATGTACCAAATCAATTAAAAAATTTAAACGGAATTTTAGTAGCTCCTGGTTTTGGTGAACGCGGTATTGAAGGTAAAGTAGATGCTGTACGTTATGCTAGAGAAAACAACATTCCTTTCTTAGGAATTTGCTTAGGAATGCAAATGGCTGTTATTGAATTTTCAAGAAATGTTTTAGGTATAAAAGATGCTAATTCTGTTGAAATGGATAGTGAAACACCAAATCCAGTTATAGACATAATGGAAGAACAAAAAAGTATTACCGATTATGGAGGAACTATGCGTTTAGGTGCTTGGGATTGTAACTTAAAAGAAGGCAGTAAAATTAGAAATATCTATAAAAAAGAATTAATTAGCGAACGCCATAGACATAGATACGAGTTTAATGATACTTATTTAAAACAAGTAGAAACTGCAGGAATGATTGCTACTGGTACAAATCCAAAAACAAATTTAGTTGAGGTTATTGAAATACCTTCACATCCATGGTTTGTTGGAGTACAATACCATCCAGAGTATAAAAGTACGGTATTAAATCCACATCCTTTATTTATTGATTTTACAAAAGCAGCTTTGGAACATTCTTTGAGTTAATATATAACCATTAATAAAAACTAGTTATTAACGTTACTTTTAGTACTTTTGTCGGGCTTTTTAAACTTTTTCAAAAAAGCAAATGACAAATTGACATTTAATTATACACATGGAAGAAAAAAAATTCGATTTTAATTCACTAATAGGTTTTGTGCTTCTTGGAGCTATTATGTTATGGTGGATGTGGAGCAATCAACCAACTCCTGAAGAAATTGCAGCTCAAGAAAAAGCTGCAACAGAAAAAGTTGAAGCAGCTAAAGCTGATACTAATACAACAACTTATAATAATTCAACCGAAAATGCACTGCAAAGTACAGATTCCTTAACATTAGCTAAAGCAAAAAGCCAATTAGGGAGTTTTGGGTATTCTACTACTGTTTCAGAAGGTAGCACAATTCTAGAAAACAATGTACTTAAATTAACAATATCTAACAAAGGAGGACAAATTAAAGAAGCATTAATTAAAGATTATGTTACTTATGATTCGCTACCTTTATATATTGTAAAAGATCAGAATGCTTCTTTTAATATTAATTTTGGAACTTCAGATAACAGAACATTAAACACAAAAGATTTAATGTTTGAACCAACATTAACAAAAAACGGTTCTAATCAGGTGCTTTCAATGAAATTAAAAGTTTCGGATTCTGAGTATTTAGAATATAGATATGAAATTAAACCAGATGAATATATGGTTGATTTCAACATTAAATCTCAAGGTTTAAGTAATTCAATAAATTCAGCACAACAAATTACACTAGATTGGAATTTAGATGGTTTTAGTCACGAAAAAAGTATTCGTTACGAAAATCAACAAACAGAATTATACTACGAAAAAGAAGATGAAGATATTGATTACCTATCTATAGGCGGTGAAGATGATGCAGAAGAATCTGACGTAAATTGGGTAGCCTTTAAACAGCATTTCTTTTCAGCTATTTTAATTACTGATAAAGCATTTGACAATGCAAAATTAACATCAGTTACTTTAACTAAAGACGAAGAAATTGACACTGTTTTTACCAAAGCTTTTGCTTTAAAAACACCTTTAGTACTAGATGCTGGGGAGTTTAATTACAATATGGACTGGTATATTGGACCAAACGATTATCAAATCTTAAAAAAATACGACAGAAATATAAAAGAAGTTGTAAATCTTGGTTGGGGAATTTTTGGTTATATAAACCGCTTAGTTTTTGTGCCAGTATTTAATTTCCTACAAGGTTTTATAGGTAATTATGGTATTATAATTATTTTACTAACTATAGTTGTTAGAATTATAATGTCTCCACTAGTATATAAATCTTACCTGTCGAGTGCTAAAATGAAGGTTTTAAAGCCTGAAATGGAAGAAATTAACAAGCGTTTACCTGGAAAAGAAAACGCAATGAAACGTCAACAAGAAACAATGGCGGTACAAAGTAAAGCCGGTGTTAGTCCATTGTCGGGTTGTATTCCTGCATTATTACAAATGCCAGTATTCTTTGCCTTGTTTAGGTTCTTCCCTTCAAACATAGACTTACGTCAAAAAGGTTTTTTATGGGCAGATGATTTATCATCGTACGATTCTGTATTTGAACTTCCATTTCATATACCAATGTACGGATCTCACATTAGTTTATTTCCAATATTAGCATCTGTAGCCATTTTCTTTTATATGAGAATGAGTCAAAGCCAACAAATGAATATGCAACAGCCTACACAAGAAGGAATGCCTGATATGCAAAAAATGATGAAAATGATGATGTATCTTTCTCCTGTAATGATGCTAATCTTCTTTAATATGTATGCTAGTAGTTTAAGTTTATACTATTTTGTTTCTAACTTATTAACCATAACAATTATGTTAGTTATTAAGAATTATATTATAGATGAAGAAAAAATTCATGCTAAAATTGAAGAAAATAAAAAGAAACCTAAAAAAGAAGGAAAGTTTAGAAAACGCTTAAATGAAGCTATGAAACAAGCTCAAGAGCAACAAGCTAAACAAAAGAAAAAATAAACAAAAATATCTATTAAATTATAAGTCCCTTTGTTGTTTCAAAGGGACTTTTTTTTATATTTACATCTACAAACCCCAACCCCATAATAATGCCATTAAAAAGCAATTATAAAATATTACTTAACTATAATCTTATTGTTGAATATCACGAAGACGCTCTAGACATCAATTCTTATAGAGACTTTAAAACAAAGTTAATTGAAGACCCTTTATATTCAAAACACTTAAATTATATAATAAATTTTAAAAATGTTGATTTTAATATATCTTCTAATGATATTGATTCATATGTAGAACATTTAAAACAAATACCTAAAATTTTAAGTGAAAAAAAACTTGCTTTTATAACAAGAACTCCTAACCAAATTGTACCTGCCACTTTATACAAAATGAAACAAAATGAGTTAAACCAAAAAGTAGAAATTTTTTCAACTTATGAAAGCGCATTAGATTGGCTAAACATTGATTTAACTCCAGAAAATCTTGATATTGTATATAAAGAATTAAAAAAAATAAATGCACAAAAATCGTATTAACACATTTTAAAATTTTAGTAAATTAAAATGCATTTATAATTTACAATTAATTAAGACTTTATTTATAAATAATACAGTTCTAAAAGCTTCAATCTTCTTAAATTTATCCAGATTAGGTTTCAATTTTTCAAATACACCTTACACTGAATCTTCCTGAATAAAGGCTACATAATATTAAACAATATTTAATAATAAAGAAATAAAAACAATAAGCTAAATAGCAAATGAAACAATAAAACTTACCATTTGTTAAGTTATAAGTCCTTTTGTTTTTTCAAATCTACTTTTTTTCTACTTTTATCGATTGTAATCCCAAAAATATAATATGGCTCCTTTAAAAAGCACATATAAAATTATTAATAATCTCAACATAATTTTAGAATACCATAGCGGTAATTTAGATGTTGATTCCTATATTAAATTTAAACAAAAAGTATTTAGTGATAAAAATTTTAAACCTGGACTTAACCACCTTATACATTTTAAAAATATAACTTTTATTTATCCAGATAAAAATTTAAAACTATTTGTAGATTTTATTAAAAGTAATACTTCAGTATTAGGAAAAAGAAAAATAGCCTTTATTACTAGTACACCAAACCATGTAGTAACAACAACAATTTACGATACATTACTTGCTGATAACAGCCAACAAATTTCCGTATTTTCTACTAACAATAGTGCTCTAAACTGGTTAATACAGTCACCTTTAGACATCAATAATTTAATTGAAGTACTTAAAGATATGAAAAAAGAAGTTAAAGCTTAAACAACTCAAAGTTTAAAATAAGCCAAGAGCTTCATCATATTTTTACACAACTCCCCTAATTTTATGAAATACATCTTTAAATACGCTTTAATTACAATAACTACTATTTTTATTATTTCTTCTTGTTCTAAAAAACATAATACTAAAATAACAACTTCAGAAAGTAGCTTAAAAAAACTAACTATATTTCATATAAACGACCAACACGGACAATTAACTAATTTTGCTAAAATAAAAGATATTGTAACCAAAGCTAAAAAAGAAACTAATGTTTTATTAGTATGTAGTGGCGACATTTTTTCCGGAAATCCTGTTGTAGATAATCATCCTGAAAAAGGATTTCCAATGATAGACTTAATGAATAAAACTGGTTTTGATATTTCTGTAATCGGAAATCATGAGTTTGATTATGGAGAATCAATTTTAAAAGATCGTTTTAACCAATCTCAATTTGAATGGATTTGCGCTAATGTTACTATGGATAATAGTGAAATTCCTCAACCAAATGCTTATAAAACTATTTTAATTAATGATTTAAAAGTTACTTTTTTAGGCTTGGTAGAAACCAACGGTAAAGAAGACGACATTATACCGTCAACACATCCTTGGAGAGTTCAAAATTTAACGTTTGAAAAATATCAAAACGTAATTTCTAACTATGCTCAGCTAAAAGAAACTGAAGACTCCGATTTATATGTTGCATTAACACATTTAGGTAAATCGTCAGATTATAATATTGCTAATAATTATCCTTATTTTGATTTAATTATTGGAGGTCATTCACACTCTAAACTAGAAACAGAAATCAATAATATTCCAATATACCAAGCAGGTGCTAACTTAAGTTATCTTGGGAAAATTGAATTAGAAATTGAAAATAAAGCAATAAAAAACACCACCTATACACTAATTGAATTAGATACTTACCAAGACTACGATAGTTCTATTAAAGAAATAATAGATACTTATAATGTAAACGCAAATTTAGACGAAGTAATTGGCTTTTCAGAAGCTTACCACAACAATTCAAGTGTTGGTAGTTTTTATACAGATGCTTTAAGAATACAAATGGGTGTTGATATTACTTTTCAAAACACAGGTGGTATTAGAAATAGTTTAAACGAAGGTGATATTTTAAAAAATGAAATTTATAGTATAGATCCTTTTAACAATGGAAGTGTAACATACACAATGAGTATTTCTGAAATAAAAAACTTTTTAAAAAATAGTAAAGCCGCAATTTATTATTCAGGTGTTTATATAACGCAAGAAGACAATACCATTATTATTAAAAATAAAGAGTATCAGACTTTAAGTGATAACGAACTAGTAACCATTGGATTAAACGACTATATCCCTGCCGTTTACGACACTTACTTTACAAAACAGCCTATATACCTTCCAAATACAACGGCCGAAACTTTAATAAATTTTTTAGAAAGCACTACAACTCCAATAAATTATACACAAGTAAATAGTTACTTTAAATATGAATAAATTTTAACCTCCGTTAATTATTATTTATTTAAAAAAGCTAAAACATTTTGCTCAATTCTTTCAGAAATATTACTCACATCCGATTTTACAAAAGTTTCACCAGTAATATTTTCGTACAATTCAATATATCTTTCTGAAATTTCTTGAATTTTTTCATCACTCATTTCAGGAACTTTTTGACCTTCTAAACCTTGAAAACCATTTGTAATTAACCATTGACGTACAAACTCTTTAGACAATTGTTTTTGAGCCTCTCCTCTACTTTGTCTTTCTTTATAACCTTCAGCATAAAAGTAACGTGAAGAATCTGGTGTATGAATTTCATCAATTAATAAAATTTTCCCATCCTTTGTTTTACCAAATTCGTATTTTGTATCTACTAAAATCAAACCTCTTTCAGCTGCAATTTCAGTTCCTCTTTTAAACAATGCACGCGTATATTTTTCTAAAACTTCATAATCTTCTTTAGAAACTATTCCTTTAGAAATTATATCTTCTTTAGAAATATCTTCATCGTGATCACCATCTTCTGCTTTAGTTGCTGGTGTAATTATTGGTTCAGGAAATTTATCATTTTCTTTCAATCCTTCTGGCATTGGCACACCACAAAGTACTCTTTTACCAGCTTTGTATTCTCTAGCAGCATGACCAGACATATAGCCTCTAATTACCATTTCTACTTTAAAAGGCTCACATAAATGACCAATAGCAACATTAGGATCTGGAATATCAACAATCCAATTAGGAACAATGTCTTTAGTTAAATCCATCATTTTTGAAGCAATCTGATTCAATATTTGCCCTTTATATGGAATTTGTTTTGGCATTACAACATCAAATGCAGAAAGTCTATCTGAAGCAATCATAACTAAAATTTCATCATTAATATTATAAACTTCTCTAACTTTTCCTTTATAATAAGATTTTTGCTTAGGAAAATTATATGCTGTAGTATTAATTGTATTGCTCATTGTATTATTATTTAACTTTTGATAATTTAATTGTGTTATGTATTTATAAACGCTTATAGTTTTTGAATTTTCAAACCAAAACCTACTCCCTTCCTACTTCCAAACTTTTATAAGCCGAAATAATTTCTTTCACTAATCTATGTCGTATTACATCTTTTTCATCTAAATGCACAAATGCAATTCCTTTTACATTTTTAAGTGTTAACATTGCCTCTTTTAACCCAGACACTTGCCTTCTCGGTAAATCAATTTGACCAGGATCTCCATTAATCACAAATTTAGCATTTTTCCCCATTCTAGTTAAAAACATTTTCATTTGATTATGCGTAGTATTTTGTGCTTCATCTAAAATTACAAATGCATTATCTAATGTTCTTCCACGCATAAATGCTAACGGAGCTATTTGAATGACACCTTTTTCTATGTAAGAATCTAATCTTTCAAAAGGAATCATATCTCTTAGAGCATCATATAAAGGTTGCATATACGGATCTAATTTTTCTTTTAAATCTCCTGGTAAAAACCCTAAATTTTCACCAGACTCAACTGCTGGACGCGTTAAAATAATACGTTTCACTTCCTTTTCTTTCAGCGCTTTTACGGCCAAAGCAACAGCTGTATATGTTTTACCTGTTCCTGCTGGTCCAATAGCAAAAAGCATATCATTTATATCCATAAACTCAACCATTTTACGTTGGTTGTCTGTTTGTGCTTTTATTAGTTTTCCGCCAACTCCGTGTACCAAAACACCTTCAGAAAATTTAGACCTTTTATGCTCTTTTCCATTTGAAGTTAAAATACGTTCTATACTATTTTCATCTAGTTTATTATAGCGATTAAAATATTTTATTAGCATTTCAACTCGTTTTTCAAACTCATCTAAAATAATTGCTTCTCCGTAAGCTTTTAAACTAGTACCGCGAGCTACTATTTTAAGTTTTGGGAAATACTTTCGTAAAATATCTACGTTAGAGTTTTGAGTACCAAATAAATCGCTCGGATTTATTTCTATTAATTCAATAATACGTTCGTTCAAATGTATAAAGTGTTAAGTTTAATTCAATTAAAATGTACATAAAATAACCGAATAAATGATTAGATTTGCATAACAAATTTAATTATATCAAATAACAATAGTTAAGCTTTTAAAATAAGTTTTAAACATTTTATTAAGGATATTTAATTGCTATTCATTAAAAAAAATCACGCATATATTTTATGTCTATAATTACACTAACTACTGATTTTGGGACTAAAGACCATTTTGTTGGTGCTGTAAAAGGTACAATCTATAGCGAATTACCTAATGCGCAAATTGTTGATATATCTCATCATATTGCTCCTTTTAACATTACTGAAACGGCTTATATTTTAAAAAATGCATATAAAGCTTTTCCTGAGGGCAGCATACATATAATTGGTGTAGATTCTGAATTAAATGAAGAAAATAAACATATTGCTCTTAAATTAGACAACCATTATTTTATTTGTGCAGATAATGGCTTAATTTCTCTTTTAACTTCTGAAATTAAACCCGAAAAAATAGTTGAAATCAATATTCATAACCGTATAGAAACAAGTTTTCCTGTATTGGATATTTTTGTGAAAGTTGCCTGCCACATTGCTAGAGGTGGAACACTAGATGTTATAGGTAAAGAAATTTCAGAAGTGAAAAAACTGACTGAATTACAACCTTTAATTTCTGATGATAAAACTTCTATTTCAGGAAACATTATTTATATAGATAACTATGGAAATTCTATAAGTAATATTTCTAAAAAACTATTTCAAGAAGTTGGTAAAGGACGTAATTTTGAAATAATTGCAAATAAATATGTTTTTAATAAAATTCATTCAAAATATAGTGAATTTGTTGATTTTTCTGTACCTAAAGAAATACATCAAAAAGTGGGTAGTAGATTGGCCTTATTTAATTCTGCAAATTATTTAGAAATTGCCATTTACCGAAGTAATTTAAATACTGTTGGCGGTGCAGTTTCTTTATTAGGCTTAAATTACAGAGATAAATTAACTATTAATTTTATTTAAATTATGTTTGTACGCATTGTAAAAATGGGTTTTGAAGCTTCTAAAGTTGAATTATTTCTTCAAAACTTTAATAATAACAAAGAAAAAATACGAAATTCTAAAGGTTGCCGTTTATTAGAATTGTATAGAGATAAAAATGAACCAACTTTATTTTTCACTTACAGTTACTGGGAAACTGAACAAGATTTAGAAAATTATAAAAACACTGAATTATTTAAAAACGTTTGGGCAAATACCAAAATATTATTTAATAAAAAGCCAGAAGCTTGGAGTGTAGATAAACTTGATTCAGTTAAAAAATTGTAAAATTAAAAATAACAAAACATAATTAAATAAATGTTTCCAATCTTAAAAAAAGAACTTACTTCCTTTTTTTCATCTCCAATTGCTTATTTGGTAATAGCTGTATATTTAGTTACAAATGGACTGTTTTTATGGGTTTTTGAAGGTGATTACAACATTTTACATGCAGGATTTTCAGATTTAAGCAGTTACTTTTTTTTAGCACCTTGGATTTTTATTTTTTTAATTCCCGCAATAACAATGCGTAGTTTTTCCGATGAATTTAATACTGGTACTATTGAAATTTTAAGAACAAAACCAATAACCGATTGGCAATTAACTTTAGGTAAATATTTTGGAGCATTAATTTTAGTAGTTTTAGCAATAACACCTACTTTAATTTATGTATTTAGCTTATATAAATTAGGAAATCCCGTTGGAAATATAAATTTTGGAACCACTATCGGTTCTTTTTTAGGCTTATTATTTTTAGCTAGCGCCTATACTTCTATCGGTATTTTTGCTTCTACCCTTTCTAACAATCAAATTGTATCTTTTATAATTGCCGTTTTTAGTTCGTTTTTTTTATTTTATGGTTTTGAAGCCCTAGCAAGCTACCAACTTTTTGGAAACTCAGATTATTTAATTGAAAAAATTGGAATGAATAGTCATTATACAAGCATTGGAAAAGGTGTTTTAGACACACAAGATTTACTGTATTTTATTTCGGTTACTGCCTTTTTTTTATATTTAACTAAACTTAGAATACACAATGAAGAATAAGTATTCTAAAATAGTAATTTTTCTTATAGGAATTATTCTTATAAATTATATAGGGTCTAAAATCTATAAAAGATTTGACCTTACAGAAGATAAACGCTATACCTTATCTGAAACTACAACTTCTATTGTAGCCAATATAGATGAAATTGTAGCTATTAAAGTTTATTTAGAAGGTGATTTTCCTGCGGAATTTAAACGACTCCAAATTGAAACAAAACTGCATTTAGAAGAGTTAAAAAACTTAAATAAAAATATTCAGTTTAGATTTATCAATCCAATAGATAAAACTCAAGAATTAATTGAAAAAGGTTTAGAGCCAAGCAGATTACAAGTTGAAGAAAATGGTGTACTCTCTGAAATTGTATTATTCCCTTTTGCTGAAATTAATTATAAAAATAAAACAGAATATGTTTCATTATTAAAAGATATATTCACTAATTCTCAAGACCAACAATTAGAAAGTTCTATTCAAAATTTAGAATATGCATTTGCAAATACCTTGCACAAAGTAACTTCTAAAAAATCTAAAAAAATTGCTGTGCTACGCAGTAATGGAACGTTAGATGACATTTACATATTTGACTTTTTAAAAAAAATTAAGGAATACTATTTCTTAGCACCTTTTACGTTAGATTCTGTAGTAAAACAACCTCAAAAAACCACAAAACAACTTTCTGAATACGACCTTGCCATAATTGCAAAACCAACCAAAAAGTTTACTGAAGAACAAAAATATACGCTAGACCAATTTATAATGCAAGGAGGTAAAACATTATGGCTAGTAGATAATGTACAGGCAGAATTAGACAGTTTAATGCAAACCGGTGAAGCTTTAGCATATCCGAGAGATTTAGGTTTAACAGATTTCTTCTTTAATTATGGCGTTAGAATTAACCTAAATTTAGTAAATGACTTATACAGTTCTCAAATTGCTTTAGCAACTGGTAATGTGGGAAATAAAACACAGTTTAATAATTTTCAATGGAATTATTTCCCTGTAGCTAACTCGTTAAATAACCACGCTATAAACAACAATATTGCTCCTGTAAATTTTAAATTTGCAAATAGTATAGACACCTTAAAAAATGGTATTTCAAAAACTATTTTACTGCAAAGTTCCCCACTTTCAAAAGTAATTGGCACACCTAATATAGTTTCATTAAAAAGTATTAATCAAAAACAAAATCCTGCTGATTATTCAAACGGAAACAAACCTTTAGCTGTATTACTTGAAGGAAATTTTAAATCGGCATACATAAACCGTGTCAAACCTTTTAAATTAAATAACTCTAAAGAAACTGGTTTAAACACTAAAATGATTGTAATTTCAGATGGAGATGTTATTGCAAATGATATTTTAAAAGGGCAACCGCTTGAATTAGGTGTAAATAAGTTTACAAATATCCGCTACGGAAATAAAGACTTTTTATTAAATGCCGTTAACTATTTATTAGACGATACTGGCTTAATAAACCTCCGTTCTAAAACCGTAAAAATTGCTTTTTTAAACAAACAAAAGGCATATGAAGAAGCAACAAAATGGCAACTGATTAATATAATTTTCCCATTGCTACTATTGGGTGCTTTCGGATTGATTTTCAACTATTTCAGAAAGAAAAAATACCACTAATTTTATTATACTACAGCTCTTAAAAATTTGTTAAATTTAAACCTCTATTGTCTGAGGCTGTTTAGATAAGTTATATTTGTTACATAACTTAAATAAACTATTATGCTAAAAAAATTATCACTAGTACTATTATTTGTTGGCTTTACGGCAACATCTAATGCACAAATTAAAACACCACAACCCAGTCCGGCTGCAAAATTAGAGCAAGTTGTAGGTTTAACAGACGTAACTATAGAATATTCTAGACCTGCAATGCGAGGAAGATCCATTTTTGGAAACCTAGTACCTTACGGTAAGGTATGGAGAACTGGCGCTAATGCAAATACTAAAATAACTTTTGGAGACGATGTTATTATTGATGGAAAAGAATTAAAAAAAGGAACTTATGCAATTTATACAATTCCTAATAAAACATCTTGGGAAGTAATTTTTTATAGCGATGCTAATAACTCTGGAACTCCTAAAGAATGGGACGAAAATAAAGTTGCTGTAAAAACCACTGTTGAAGTTCAAGAAATGCCCGTAAATATAGAGTCTTTTACATTTTTATTTGACGATTTAAAAGTAAACTCTGCTATAATTGGTATACTTTGGGAAAATGTTTACGTAGGCGTACCGTTTGAAGTACCTACTGAAAAAATTGCAACTAAAAATATTGAATCTGTAATGGCTGGACCATCTAATAACGATTATTACCAAGCAGCTTCGTACTACCACACAGAAGGTAAAGACCTAAAACAAGCCCTAACTTGGATGCAAAAAGCTACAGAAGATGGTAATGCTCCTTTTTGGTACTTAAGAAGAATGAGCTTAATACAAGCTGATTTAGGAGATAAAGCAGGAGCTATTGCAACAGCTAAAAAATCTTTAGAAGCTGCAAAAAAAGCAAACAATGCAGATTATATTAAAATGAATGAAGAATCAATTAAAAAATGGCAAAAATAATTATGAATAAATTTAAATTAACACTCGTATTACTTTTAATTGCAACTGTAACATTTGCACAAAAAAGTCCAAGAAAACAAGCTACAGGAAACATTAACGGAACTTCCGTAACAGTAGATTATGGAGCACCTAGCGTAAAAGGAAGAACTATTTGGGGTGAACTTGTACCTTATGCTAAAGTTTGGAGAAGTGGTGCCAACGAAAACACAACTATAGCTTTTGATAAAAATGTTACAATAGCTGATACTTCTGTACCTGCTGGAAAATATGGTTTTTTTATGATTCCTTCTGAAAGCGGTGCTTGGGAAGTAATTTTAAGCAAAAAGAACGATGCTTGGGGTTCTAATGGTTACTCTAAAGGAAATGACCAATTACGCCTAAAAATAACTCCAAAAATGGTAGCTAATAACACAGAATTATTAACTTTTATGGTTACAAAAACAGGTGTAGAATTTGCCTGGGAAAAAGTAAAAATTACAATCCCTATTAAATAACACATCTTATTTTTATAGCTCAAAAAAAGGCTGTTTAGAAAGTAATAATTTTCTAAGCAGTCTTTTTTTTTAAATAATACTTTATTGAAAACATACTACTATAAAACGGATATTTCAGTCAATGGAAATAAGCTTTTAAAGTAAGTTAACTACTTATTTGTTTAAATAAAAGGCTTAGTAATATTTACAAATAAAAATCTACTACATAACCTACATCGATTTCCATAATGCTAATTTCTAAATAATAAAACTTCAATGTAAGATAGATTACACAATTGAACATACCACTTTATTATATTTGCAAAAACAACTTTAAATGAAGCTGTTAAATTTATAAAATGCTATCTAAACAAGAAAACAAACACCTTATTGGTACAAGTAATGTTCCTTTAAGTATAATTAAAATCAAACCAATTTTAGCGAAAGTAAAAGTAGCTATTAAAGAATTTATCAACTTGTGCTCCAAATATTTAAAATTTTTAATAGCTTCAAAACAGCTATCAAACATTACATTATTCTAGCACTTACATAAAATAAGTAACTACGATTTATTAGCAAAACCTTTTATGAATACAAAAAAACATGAGATATTTGCCAGCAAATCACCTAAAAAAACAAAATGTAATAAAGCTTTCTACAGCTAAACTTTTAGAAATTAAAAAATCTATATAAAAACGACTGCTCTTTTAGATAGAAGTCAATAAATAAATTGAAAACAATTATTTTTAAAGTTTAACTTTAGAAAACCCTCAAAAATTAGATGGTTAGATGATCAAGGATATTTTTCCTATTAATAAATATCGTTCAAATGAACGTTTTTAAATTAAACACTTATGACAAATAATACACTTATTGAAGATCAATATAAAAGAACGAGTTTATTCGAAAAAGAAAATGTAAATTATCTAGTCCGTGTATTAAAAAGGTTTAATACTGTACCTAAGCTTAACAATATAAATATTATTACTTCTACTAAAGATCTTAGAATATTTAAAATTATACCCAACAAATCTATAATAATTGGCGCTCTATTTTTAAAGAACCCTACATTAGCATTAGTGCATTTAAGATATGGTATAGAATGGCAACTTTGGTATAAAGCTTTAAATAATGACAAAGAAGATACTATTTTATGTGATATAGCAGCTCTTAAAGTTACCCAAATTTTTTATGAATTATTACCTAAAGATGATAAAGAGAAATTAGAAAATGTAAATTCTTCTTTAATTGATTTAATTAAAAAAAATGAACCTTTAGATACCGAATCATTATTAAAATATAAGACTTTACAAACATTTCATGGTTTAACAAACACCAACAAGGTTTTTAAAAATTCTTGGAAACCTATTATTGAAAATTTGGCTAAACCTACCGAATATTTATTAATGGATGGTGGAGATTTTAGATTGAATATTGACGAGATTAATTTATTAAATAAATACGGTTGTAGACCTTTTCCAAGACCCGAAGCATTTACATTTGCATCATCTACTGCAACAAGTGTTTCTAATTTTGCCTTTGACAAAACAGATAAAGTTAGAAGTATTTTAATTAGAAATAGCATAAAAAATGGTTTTAAAAATGCTACAATTGATTTTTCTGAATTACTAAAAAACAACCTCAAAAAAATATTTAAATTAAATGATGAGTGTCAAATAATTTTTTCACCATCAGGAACAGATTCTGCGCTTCAAATTGCTGCTTTAACTCAAATTATTACAGATAAAGACATTACGCATGTTTTAGTGGCTTCAGACGAAACTGGAAGCGGAGTTCCTGCAGCCTTAAAAGGTTGTCATTTCGAAAATAATACCGCTCTAAATTATCCAGTTAAAAAAGGTGATACTATTGAAGGCTTTAGAGCTATTGATTTAATAAAAATACCTTTTAAAGATGAAAATGGCGCATTAAAATCTGCAGATCAATTAGACGAGGAAATTTTTAATGCAGTTTCTGAAACCAACAAACAAGGCAGACAAGTTGTATTGCACACAATGGATCAATCTAAACTAGGTTATCAATCACCTAGCAAAGAATTAATTGAGCGTTTAAATGCGCTTCAAGATTTATCTATGCAAATTATTGTAGATGCGGCACAACTTAGACTAGACCCTACAGATATTCAAAATTATTTAAATAAAGGATATATTATAACTATAACCGGAAGTAAATACTTTACGGGTCCTCCATATTCAGGAGCTTTAATTTTACCTGAAAATGTTAGCAAATTAATTCAATCTTCAAAAAACAGATTACCAAAGGGTTTAACCAAATATTACAATCATTCTAATTGGCCTACTTCATGGGATTGTGCTAAAGTTTTATCTGATGGTTATAATTATGGCTCTTATATGCGTTGGAATGCTGCCATTGTAGAAATGGATAGATACTTTAAAACACCAATTCTGTACAGAAATATGGGAATTGAAATGTTTTGCAATTTTGTTGAAGAATCAATTAAAGAAGCAACTTTTTTAGAGCCAACTTATAAATTAGAAACAAAATCAAATAGTTACGATAGTAAAGAGTTTGGGTTAAAAAATATTCGTACTATTTTCCCTTTCTTTATTCTTAAAAACAACGAGGTTTTATCTATTAAAAACGTAAAAAAAGTCTATACCTTATTAAATTCTGATTTATCAAATCAATTTAAAGGTTCTTCTTTAGAAACTATTAGACTAGCTGCTCAAAAATGTCATATCGGTCAAGCAGTAAATGTAAAACATGGTAGTGATATTGAAAGTGCTATTTTAAGAATTAGTTTGGGTGCCAGAGTTATTTCAGAAAGCTGGGTTAATAGAGATATCAGTCTCTATTTTAGAAATATAGAAGCTCAAATGAGTCAGATTACTATCATAATTAAAAAAATAGAATTAATTCTTAACAACCCACAATTATTGGAGTAACTATAGCTGACAATACTTTTTTGTAGCAATAAAAATTTAAAGTATAGAATTTTAACTTTTCATATAAATTTTAGAAGATAAATAAACTATTTAATACTAATTTTATAATTTATAAATATAAATTATGAATCTGAAATAGAACTTTGCTTATGCAAACTAAATATTTGCACCCTAAAATCAAATGAAAAAAATGCAACATAGAAACCACCTTACTGTTTTACTGATTATTTTCAATGTTTTTATCACTTTTAGTCAGCAAAAAAAAGGATTAAACAGTCAACAAAAATCTATAGGTGAAGCCATAGAATTTATTCAAATAAAAACAGATACTCTTTTTAATAGCAATCAAATAATAAGTCTTTTAATATTACAAAAAAATGCAGCTAACAAATACAACTTAGCATTTGGTTATAACAATACCGAATTAGTACAAACAAGCACAATTGCCAAAAAAAATAATGCAATTGCAGCTATAAATGGTGGTTTTTTTAATATGAAAGATGGCGGAAGTGTTACTTATTTTGAAGTAAATGATACTGTAATTAATAAAACCAGCAACCCTAATAACAAGTTAATGGATGGAGCTATTATTATTAAAAATGATTTTGATATTACATTAGAACTTGCTAATTCAGATCATTATTATGAAGCCTCAAAACAAGAAGCTGCGGTATTGATAACTGGTCCATTGCTTTTACAGAATTCTAAAGCCTTAAAGTTACCAGATATGAAATTTGTAAACAATCGACACCCAAGAACTTGTTTATGTAAAACAGAAGAATCTGTAATCTTAATCACTATTGATGGACGTCAAAAAGAAGCACACGGAATGAATTTAATGGAAACTCAAGATTATTTGAAAACTTTAAATTGTATAGACGCTATAAACCTTGATGGTGGTGGGTCTACAACTATGTGGCTTCAAGATAAAGGTATTGTTAATTTTCCAAGTGATATAACAGGTGAAAGACCTGTAGCAAATGCTTTATTAATAATAGATAAAGTAAAACACAATAAAATCAAGCATTAAAACTGAAAATTACAGCATCTAAAGTTGAAAAAAATTTAACTAATCAATTAAATTTCCTTTCAAGCTTAATTCTGCTTGTCTGTAACCTATATTTTTAACATATTCACTTGTACTAACATCATTATAAACAACATACCCTAAATTTTCATTAAAATAGAGATTAAATAACGCTGTAGTAGAATACAATCCTGTTACAGAAGTATTAGACGTAAACACATTAATTTCTCCTTCTTCATTCGGATAAATTATATCTGATTCTTTTGTTAAGGTAGTACTAAAAATATTACTTGCTGCCGTTTCTGGTATAACAACATCTTTATATTCAGTAGTCCTTAATGTAAGTCTAATAGGATAATTACCAACATTTTTCCATGTATCAATTTCTAAACCATTATAAGCTGTATTAATTGGTGAATCTGGTATACTAATTTCTGAGTTATTAAATAAAATTGGTTGTTCTGTATCTACAATTATTCTATAAATTTTAAACTCTGAATCGTCTGAATTCGTAATTTTAAAATCAACTATATTTGGATAGCTAAAATCAATAAAAGCACCAATATCTGTAGTATATGTATTAAAAATTCCATTATTAATTCTGTACTCAATACTTGTTCCTTCAAATGTTATTATTGGATTTATTTTAGAAAATTCCACAACCGATGAAAACAAACAAATAACCAACGAATCTACGGCTTGAATGTTTGCTTCAATTACAGAAAACGTATTCTCTTTTGATAGCATATCAAAACTAGTAATAGCTAATTTTTCTACTGTAACCTCTTCCGTAAATTCATCACCAGTGTTATTAGAAGTACAAGCAGATAAAAAGATTAATGCAGTTATTAAACCAAGGGAGAGATACTTTTTTAAGTGGTTCATTTATAAAAATATATTTAAATTTAAAAATGTAATAATAATTCTATATTATGAATGCAACAAATTTATTTTGATAAGATTTAAGCTGAAATTCTATACCATTAATAACTGAACTTTTAACTAAGTAGCGGGTAGAATTCAAACAGGTATTTCAATAAATATTTATTCATTATTTAAACTCATAACAAATTACAAAAGCCTTTTACGCATCAATATTAAAAAACATCAGTTCAATTAATTTTTCAAAATAAAATGAAAAAAAATTGTATCGAAAACTATTAATTACCGTTAAATTAAGCAAGAAAAGGCTTAAAACTCACTCGAAATAATGTAGTTTTTTCTTTAAAATACACAACGTGTTAATTAATTTTTATACACTTTAAGACTAAACTTAAAACACTTTAGTTAAACAGTTTCTAAATCCGTATTTTTAGTAAAGGCTTGCAATAAAATAGCAATTCCCATTACCAATACACACCCAAATAAATTAAGCCATAAATACGGCATCCAATCTAGCCACCAACCAACAATTACAATAGCTTGCGTAATAATAGCAGCTACAAATACAGCATTTCCTTTTACAAACTTTATAAAAAATGCTAATAAAAATATACCTAAAACATTGCCATAAAAAATTGAGCCTATAATATTTACCAATTGAATTAAATTATCGAATAAACTCGCAAAACAGGCAACTAATATTGCCATAATTCCCCAAGCTAATGTAAACCACTTAGATGCGTTTACAAAGTAACGCTCAGATTTTTCACCTTTTACATTGCGTTTAAATAAATCCATTGCTGTTGTACTTGCCAATGCATTTAATTCTGAAGCTGTACTAGACATTGCTGCAGATAAAATAACAGCTAACAACAAACCTATTAAACCTCGTGGCAAATTATTTAAAATAAAATGAATAAAAACATAATCTTTATCGTTGGTTTCTGCATTACTATCTGCTTTTTTAATCAACTCTTTTGCTTGAGTTCTATTTTCAATTTCTAAAGTATTTAACTTTTGAATTTCAGAAAGTAACGCCTTATTATTTAAATCTTTCCCGTAATTTAAATTTGCTTCAGATTTTAAAACTTCAATTTCTTTGTGCTTATTTTCTAAGTCTAAATATTCTTGTGCATATTCAGAATTTTTTACAATTTCAGTAGCTGCCGGATTAAAATTTAAAGGTGAAGCATTAAATTGGTAAAATACAAATACCATAACACCAACCAACAATATAAAAAATTGCATTGGCACTTTTAACAAACCGTTAAAAATAAGTCCTAATTGCATTTCTTTCATAGATTTACCAGACAAATATCGTTGTACTTGACTTTGATCTGTACCAAAATAAGACAATGCTAAAAATGTACCTCCAATAATTCCACTCCAAAAAGTATAACGATTATCTAAATTAAAAGAGAAATCTAGCACTTCCATTTTGCCACTAGCACCCGCTATTTTTAAAGCTTTAGAGAATGAAATATCAGCAGGTAAATAACTTACTATTAAATAAAAAGCGATAAACATTCCTCCAAAAATTACAGCCATTTGCTGCTTTTGAGTAACACTTACTGCCTTTGTTCCACCAGTTACCGTATAAATTATAACCAATATACCAATTATAATATTTAACGTGGTTAAATCCCAGCCTAACACCGCTGATAAAATAATTGCTGGTGCAAAAATAGTAATCCCTGCCGCCAAACCTCTCTGAACTAAAAATAGAATTGCTGCTAAACTCCTAGTTTTTAAATCGAATCTTTTTTCTAAAAATTCATAGGCTGTAAAAACTTTTAAACGATGGTAAATAGGAATAAATACCAAACAAATAACCACCATTGCTATTGGCAAACCAAAATAAAATTGCACAAACCCCATTCCACTATGAAATGCTTGACCTGGAGTAGATAAAAAAGTAATGGCACTAGCTTGAGTTGCCATCACAGACAAGCCAATAGTCCACCATTTAGCTTCACTTCCCCCTTTTATATAGTCCGTAACATTTTTACTCCCTTTAGTTTTATAAGCTCCATAAGATACTATAAATAGCAACGTTCCAATAAGTATAATCCAGTCTAATTGCTCCATAGTTTACGAAAAGGAATTCATTATAATATAAAATAATACAATATACACTGCGTTTGCAACCAACACAGCTGTATATTCTTTTTTCCAAATATATTTAGGCTGCTCCATATACTTAATTTTTTAATTGTTTTTCAGTATTGTTTTTACCAATTGAAAGCATATTTGCAAACAATTTATAAGCTCCTGGAACACCTGCCGGCAATTCTCTAAAAAAGCTCAACCCTGTATAAATAAAATTACCTTCACCGTATTTTGCTACTAATAAACTTCCATTTTTTGAAGTTTCATTTTTATCATTCATACTTAAAATTGCTTCAAAGTTAGAATCCCATTCATTTGGAAAATACAAACCGCGTTCTTGTACCCAACCATTAAAATCTTTATTTGAAATTTTATTTGGATAATTTAGCAATTCGTGATTTGTGTTTAAAATACGAACTTCAGAGTTTTCATCTGTAACTCTATCTCTTGAAAGGGTTAATGGGTATGGCGCAACCTTAGCTACTTTTAATCCTCTATTGGTATTGTATTGTACAATTAAAGTCCCACCATTTTTTACATAATTATGTAAATTATCTTGATAAAATTTAGCTCTTTCACTTGTATTATAAGCTCTAATTCCTAAAACAACAGCATCAAAATTTTGTAATTTTTCTGGTGTAACAGCATCTTCATCTAACTCAACAACCGTATACCCAATTTGACGTAAACTTGTTGGAATAACATCTCCAGCTCCTTGAATATAGCCAATAACCTGACCTTTTTTCTCTATATTTAAACGTACTACTTTAGCTTCCGAAGGCATTACAATAGATTGAAATGGAATATGATTATAAGCTACTTCAACCAATTCATCTGTATAAGTTTCTCTATCAATTTTAATAATTGGAGAAATAAAAGCTTCTGATTGATTTTTTGGCGGACTCACATTAAACTGAAAGCTTTGCTCTGCTCCTTTTTGAACTAAACTAAAATCGAAATTTGTAGGCATAACAACCCAATTTTCAGGAATTTTTAATGATAAATTTCCTTTTAAATTCGCTTTTAATGCTTTTACTTTTATTATTATTTTTTGAGATTCTTCTTCTGCAAAAATATGTACCTTTTCAGTAAAAGCAGCTGAAATTTTTGGCAACACTTCAAATGGCTGATAAACTTCACCTTTAACCGGATCGTTATATTTATAAACTACTTCCTTAGTAAAAGGTATAATAACTCCGTTAAAATCTAACAAAAACTCTGCCTTAATTTCACGTGGCGTTTCAGGTAAACCAATTAAATCCTTATTTGGCACTGCATACATTCCCATTGTTCCTTTTGTATGAAGCCAATACGGATATGTATTATTGATATCTGAAGAAACCTCAACATCTAAAGAAAACTGGTGCGATACATTATTTGTTAAAGCAACTGCTTTATTGTTCGTAATATTTAAGGGATTTATTGTTACAGACTGTAAATTAATATTAAAATCACTTCTGTTAATAGCTTCAATATTAATTGTGTTTTTAGAATTTTTAGTTGTTAAAGAATTATCAGCTACAGCCTCTAAATACAAACCAGAACAAGCTGCAATAATATTTTTTATCTCATCTGTTTTTAAAGTTTTCCAATAAGTATCTTCTATATTTTGAATTAATTTATAAGCAGCTACTAATTGCGGTATACTTGCTTCAGGATTTTTAAAATCGTAATTATTTTCAACATTTGTCAAAATTTCAGCAATTTCTCCTCCTCCTTTTACTCGATTCCAAGTGGTATCAATACCATCAAAAACATTTTTATTGTTTGGAAAATCTCCTTTAATAAATTCTAAATATTCTGTTAAGTCACCTCTTAAACCTATGCTTCCAAAACCTTGAGATTGATGTTGACTTCTACTTAAAGAAGCTATTTCACTATTAGACAATCCCTTGTGCGGATAATAAGTACCAATTTCTAAATCTATTAAATTAGTTTTATCAGCTTTTTCAAAATTCTCTTGACTTCCATAAAACCACCATGAAGTATTGTAAAATATTCTTTTAGCTTGCCAAACTTCATCATTTTGTAAATGAGTTTTATAGTTTTTATCAGCAGCTAAATCAAATGCATTAACACTTAACATAGCCGATGCAGTATGATGTCCGTGCGTAGTACCTGGCGTTTTATGATTAAACCTATTTACAATTACATCTGGTTTAAATTTTCTAATAACTGCAACAACATCTTTTAACACCTCATCTTTATTCCAAATTTCTAAAGTTTCATCTGGATGTTTAGAATAACCAAAATCGTTGGCTCTTGTAAAAAACTGTTCACCACCATCAATTTTTCTAGCGGCCAACAATTCTTGAGTTCTAATTACCCCCAAAAGCTCTCTAATTTGTGGCCCAATTAAATTTTGACCACCATCACCTCTTGTTAAACTTAAATAAGCAGTTCTAGCTTTTACATCATTTGCAAAATAAGAAATCAACCGTGTATTTTCATCATCTGGATGCGCAGCAACATATAAAACTGTTCCTAAAAAGTTTAATTTTTGAATAGATTCGTAAATCTCTCCAGAAGTAGGTTTTTTAGGTGCTTGTGAAAATAATAATGCGGAAGAAAAAATAGAAAATAAAAGGAATATTGTAAATTTGTTCATAAAAAAATTTCATTAATTTAGTAGTCGAAACAAATATAAAATTTAAATAATAGCATCAGGTTTATAAGCTACTATATTAACATAATTATAACTTTTTTAAAAACTGATTTTATAACTCACTCTTAATCTAAGTTTTAAAACTTCTTTAAAGTTTTTAACTGTTAATAAATAATATTTTTATAACAATATATTTAGAATATATTTGTAACTTATTCATTAAAATAATCTTAAATGAAATTTATAGTATCAAGTAGCCAATTATTAAAACAACTTTCGGTTTTAGGTGGTGTAATTAATAGTAGTAATACGTTACCTATTTTAGATAACTTCTTATTCGAATTGAATCAAAACGAATTAACAATTTCTGCTTCAGATTTAGAAACAACAATGAGCACAACTATTGATGTTGAATCGGATTCTGAAGGTTCAGTAGCTATTTCTGCGCGTTTATTGTTGGATACTTTAAAAACATTTCCAAATCAACCATTAACATTTAAAACTGAAGAAAATAACACTATTGAAATTAGCTCTAGCCACGGTAAATACGATATGGCATATTTTGATGGAAACGAATTTCCTAAAGCAGTTTCAATACAATCACCAAGTAGTACCGTAATACCTGGTAATATATTAGCAACAGCTATTTCTAAAACTATTTTTGCAGCTGGTAACGATGATTTAAGACCCGTAATGAGTGGTGTATTTTTTCAATTTAGTGCTGAAAACTTAACTTTTGTTGCAACAGATGCACATAAATTAGTTAAATATTCTAGAACCGACATTACTGCAAATGATACTGCCGAATTTATAATGCCAAAAAAACCTTTAAATTTATTAAAAGGAATTTTAAGTGCTGTTGATAATGACGTAACTATTGAGTATAACGATTCTAACGCAAAATTCACATTCGATAATGTAATTTTAGTGTGTAGACTAATCGATGGAAAATATCCAAATTACGATGCCGTAATTCCAAAAGAAAACCCAAATAAACTTACAGTTGACAGAGGTACTTTTTTAAATTCAGTTAAACGTGTATCTATTTTTTCTAGTAAAACTACACACCAAATTAGACTTAAAATGGCTGGAACAGAATTAAACATTTCTGCTGAAGACATTGACTACTCTAATAAAGCTGAAGAGCGTTTAGCTTGTGAATACCAAGGAGACGATATGCAAATTGGTTTTAACTCTCGCTTTTTAACTGAAATGTTAAGTAATTTAAACTCTAATGAAGTTTTAATAGAAATGAGTTTACCTAACAGAGCCGGTATTTTAACTCCTATTGATGGTGTTGATGAAGGCGAATTTATTACAATGCTAGTAATGCCTGTAATGCTAAATAGTTAAGAAAAGCACTTATAAAATATATAAAGTAGAAAGCTCACCAATTGGTGAGCTTTTTTTGTTTCTTAAAACTGCTAATTTAAAAAACACCTCTTGTATATTTAGAAGGATTTACGTCAATTCAAGTGAGTTTTAAGCGCTTTTTTGCTTAAAATTAGTATCGAGAATCATAACTTTAGTTGTAAATAAAAGTTCTCGATACAATTTTTCTCCATTTCATTTTGAAAAACCACTCGAACGGACGTATGACATACTTTTAAATTTAACAGTAAATAATGAATAGTAATTTATTACAATTCTAATGGAGAAATTTTGTAAATTAGAATCTTATTATAAAAATTGGCTACCCAAAAATATAAACTTGAAAACAGTTGAGTTGGTTTGGCTGATAGATGATAATAATAAACTATGAATGAGATAGAAAAAACTGAAATTCTTTCAATTAGTAAAGATTTAGGGGAGATCGGATTAGACAGTCTTCTCAAAGACGGATTATTTAAAGATATTCCATTCTTTGGAACTGGTTTATCAGTTATGAAATTATTAAAATCTGTATCTGATCGAATTTTATTGACAAAAATAATTCACTTCATAAATGAATTAAATTTGAAAAATCAAGATGAGATTAATGATTTTAAGAACAAATACTTCAAAGACGAAGATTACACGAAAATTGGCTCGAAAATTTTACTTATTATTGAACGTTCAGATAATTTAATAAAAATTCAATGGCTTGCAAAGAGCTTAAGGCTTTTTGTAAATAAAGAATTGACTAGAGATGACTTTCAACGAGTTTCATCAATTATAAATTCAGCTTATGTAGAGGATGTAAGAAAAATTTCAGTATTCAATTTAAAAACTGAAATATCTTCTCATAATGAACTAATTGAGACATATGTTTTAGACCACCTTTTCTCTATTGGGCTTCTTGAGAGTCACGGATTTGATGGTGGAAACCGTCTTGAAACAATTGGAGGAGCAATTTATGCTCTTAACTCTTTTGGAAAAATATTTAATGAAAAAATAATTTAAAAAATAACTTCCTAACACCTCATATAATTTATACCTACATTTGGCATATTAGAAACATTAAACAAACCATTTGTTACCATCGAAAAAACCTGATTTTAGGCGCATAAATTAACCACAAACCTAATAATGATAGTTACAGCTAAAAAAAACGATAAAATTTCCAAAATGACATTTGCATCTGTTTACCCTCATTACATAAATAGGTTAGAGAAGAATGGCAGAACAAAAAAAGAATTTCATCAAGTAATAAAATGGCTAACTGGATTTGATGAAGAAAAAATACAAGAACTAATTGATAAAAAGGTCACTTTTGAGACATTTTTTCAAAAAGCAAAATTGAATCCTAATGCTCACCTCATTAAAGGCGTAATTTGCGGTTATAGAATTGAAGAAATACCAGATGAATTTGAATTGTATAGAAAATGTAGGTATTTAGATAAATTGTATGATGAATTGGCAAAAGGACGTAAAATGGAAAAAATTTTGAGAGTAAAAAAGAAATAAAAACTAGCGCTAACAAAGCCGTGTATAATAAATACATTGTTTTTCCAACTTATAAAATTAGGTACTTCTATACGAAACAAACCATATACAAACACATTAATATCTGTAACATTAAACAGCTAAAAAACACATTCACAATATTTAAAGCCACAACTAAAAACTTGTGGCTTTCTTATGAAATAAATTCATAATTTTGGTAAAACTATTTTTACGTTTTAAAATTAAAAACATAGCCACAAACAATTTAATATAAATGAATTGGATTTTATTAATTATAGCAGGCCTTTTTGAAGTTGCATTTGCTGCTTGCCTCGGAAAAGCTAAAGAATCTACAGGAATTATAGCCACATATTGGTATATTGGTTTTTTAATCTGCTTATCTATAAGTATGTTATTACTTGTTAAAGTAACCCAACAACTACCTATTGGAACTGCTTACGCTGTATGGACAGGTATTGGTGCTGTTGGAACAGTATTAGTCGGAATTTTTCTATTTAAAGAACCTGCTACTTTTTGGAGATTGTTTTTTATTACAACTTTAATAATTTCAATAGTTGGACTAAAAGTAGTTTCTCATTAATTGATTGTTTAAACATACCTTATTTAAAAAAATATAAAACATGTCTCTTCTAGTAGTTTTTCAAAATGAAATGGAGAAAAACTATATCGAGAACTTTTAGTTACATTTTTAAAATTCTATTTTTTTTTGTTTCAATTTAAATAAACACAAGTAATTCATTAAATTAGTGATTTAATTATCAATATTAATTTCTACAATGACAAAACTCTCATTACTAAACAGAAGAAATTTTATGACTAAAACTGCCTTGGCTAGTGGAGCTTTGTTAGTCCCTCTAAATTTAACTTCGAGTAATTTATTTTCACCGAAAGAAATATCAAACAACAACCTTGAACTACATGTTTTTTCTAAATGTTTACAGTTTTTAGATTATAAAGATTTATGTAAAGCCGTTAAAGGAATTGGTTTTGATGGTATTGACCTCACCGTAAGACCAAATGGACATGTACTTCCAGAAAATGTTCTAGAAGACCTTCCAAAGGCAACCGAGCAAATGAAATTATATGGTTTACTACCTAAAATGATAACTACAAAAGTAATTTCACCAAAAGATACTACTCAAATTTTGGTACTGGAAACCGCTAAAGAACAAGGTTATCAATTTTATCGGTCAGACTGGTTAAGATATAATCGTAGTTTTCCAATCACAGAAAATTTAGACAAGGCAAAAACAAAGCTTCATAATTTAGCCGAACTCAACCATAAAACCGGAATGAGTGGAGCATATCAAAATCATTCTGGACATTTTATAGGATCTTCAATTTGGGGATTACAACAAGTGTTATCCGGTATTTCACCAACAAATTTAGGCGTTCAATACGATATTGCACATGCATCAATTGAAGGCGGTAAAAATTGGGAAATTGGATTCGATTTAATTAAGTCGCATATAAATACTTTAGCAATTAAAGATTATAAATGGAAAAACATAAATGGAAAATGGAAACCTGTATTCTGCCCTTTAGGTGAAGGAATGATTGATTTTCATCATTATTTTTCCTTATTAAAGAAGCACTCTATTAATGTTCCCATTTCCTTACATGCAGAATATGATTTAGGAGGTGCAGAAAAAGGCAAAATCCCAACTATTAATAAACTAGAAGTGTTTAAAAGACTAAAAAAAGATGTTACTTATATTAGAAAAATTTGGAATGAAGTAAATGCACAATAAAATTGCTAAACACTTAAAACTATGACAAAGTTGAGTATTACAAGAAAATATGAATGGAATAATATGGCTAGAGATTATGGCATTTATATAGATGGTAAAAAAATAGGAACAATTGCCAATGGAGAAACTAAAGAATTTGAAATTACAGCCGGAACTCATAAAATTAATGGAAAAATAGATTGGTGTAAAAGCCCTATAAAAACTATTAATTTTCTTGAAAATAAATCTACTGTAATAGAAATAGCTGGGTTTAAATATGGAAGTATAATTATGCCTGTAGCTTTAGGCATTATGTCGTTTTTTTTCTTAATAAAATACATATTTAAAATTGAAGCTAATTCGTTTATACTTTTAGCAGGAATCGGGTTTCTATTTCCACTTTATTATATAACTATTGGTAGAAATAAGTACTTAACAATACACGAAAAAATTCCTAATAATTCTAGTAGTTAATTATGAAAATTCAAACTAAACAAATTATTAAATCTGGCTTATTAGCAGGGTTTATATATGCGCTACTTATGGCTGGATATGATTATTCAATTGGGCAAGATTTTAGACTCTTAAAGTTCACAATCAACTTTATATTTTTTGGTTTTTTTATAGGAATATTAGCTTTATATAATGCTAAAAAAACAAATAAATAACTTTTATCTACAACTAATGTAGCGTTTTATACCATTATATCGTATTAATAGTAAATAATCAAAACTAACTTTACTTTATTTATTATGAAACGCTTCTTAAAACTTACCTCTAAACCTAATCTATTATATTTATTTATACTTTTAATAAGTAATTTATTTATTTCTTGTGAAATTACAGATAACACATTAGATAGTACTAGTGAAAATTATTATGTAGATTATGGTGAAGCGTTTATTACCACCGGAGATCAATACAATGAGTATATTGAAAACCCATTTATAAATGTTTCTGAAAACCCAATTTCAACATTTTCAACAGACGCAGATGGTGCTGCTTATGCAAATATGCGTAGGTATTTACAACAAGATTTAGCATTACCTCCAAATGGAGCAATTAGAACTGAAGAATTAATTAATTATTTTCAATTAGATTATCCTTCAAACAGCACTTCCCATCCTATTACTTTAAACGGAGAAGTAAGCGAATGCCCTTGGAATACAGATAATAAACTAGTTAGAATTGGATTAAAAGGAAAACCTATTACTTCAGAAAACAAACCCGCTTCTAATTTTGTTTTTTTAATTGATGTATCGGGTTCAATGGCAAGTGAAGACAAATTAGATTTATTAAAAAATGGATTCAATTATTTTGTTGATGAATTAAACGAGAATGATAAAGTAGCAATTGTAACTTATGCCGGTTCTGCAGGCATAGTTTTAGAGGCTACTTCTGGAAACGAAAAACAAAAAATTAAAGATGCAATTAATAAATTAGGCGCTGGCGGAAGTACAGCTGGTGCAGAAGGCATAATTACAGCTTACGAAATTGCACAACAACAATTTATAGATAACGGAAATAATAGAATAGTTATTGGTACAGATGGCGATTTTAATGTAGGTGCATCTAGTCAGGAAGAACTTGTTACATTAATTGAAGAAAAACGAGAACTAGGTATTTTTATTACTGTTTTAGGTGTTGGGCGCGGAAATTTAAACGATGCTGCTTTAGAACAAATTGCCAATAATGGAAATGGAACTTATGAGTATATTGATACTATAGAACAATTAAAAAAAGTTTTTATTTACGATTATAATAAGTTTTATACCGTTGCCAAAGATGTTAAAATTCAAGTAGAATTTAGTCCATCCAATGTAGAATCTTATCGTTTAATAGGTTATGAAAACAGAGTTTTAGCAAATGAAGATTTTGAAAATGATGAAAAAGATGCAGGTGAGATTGGTGCAAACCAAAATGTAACAGCACTTTATGAAATTGTTCCAAAAAATAATGAGAACACACAAGCTACTCCAACATTTACAATAGATTTTAGGTATAAAAACCCAGATTCTGATGTTAGTATTCCAATAGAATTAGAAATATTTGACCAAGGAAAAACATTTAACCAAGCATCCGACTTTATGAAATTCACATCTAGTGTGGCTTCTTTTTCTATGTTACTTTCAAATTCGGAATACAAAGGAACTAGTAATTATGATACTATTTTAGAATGGTTGAATGCTACAAATTTAAACGATGAATACGGTTTTAAAGCTGAATTTAAAGAATTGGTTAAAACTGCTAAAAATTTAAATTAATATTTAAATAATGAAAAAACTATTAATTGTAATCTGCTTAATTAACACGTTAAGTTGCACAAAAAACAACAATGAAACAACCTCAATTTCAAAAGGTATTGTTGGAACCATAAAATATGGTAAAGGAGATTGTATGCCAATTATTGATGAAGCAAGCAGAACCTATACAAACTTTAATGGAACACTGTATTTTATCCTAAAATCTGATTTAGAAAACTTAGGTGATGGCGATTTTGAACAACTAAAATTAAATAGTTTAAATACAATAATTAAAAATGGAAAATTAAATTTTGAACTACCAAATGGCACTTATTTAATTATGCCTGAAGATATTTATCAATATTCAGATGAAAACACAATTAATATTGAAAATGGAGTTATTATAAAAAAAGATTTATTTTTTTGGAAATGCACTTCCTATTAAATACCAAACCTAAATTATAAAATAGAATATAAAACTTAAAAATCTGCTTTCAGCAGATTTTTTTGTATCATTGTTTTAAATTTAATTTATGAACTTTTTAGCACATTTATACCTTTCCAAAGACAATAAAAATATTTTAATTGGAAATTTTATTTCTGACGCTATAAAAGGCAAAGATTACCAAAAATATCCAAAAGAAATTCGAGCTGGAATACTATTACATAGAGAAATAGATACTTTTACAGATACGCATCCAATAGTTAAAAAAAGTATGCGCCGTTTAAACAAACGATACAGACATTATAATGGTGTAATAATTGATATTTTATACGATCATTATTTAGCAAAAAACTGGTCTAATTATTCAGAAATTCCTCTAGAACTCTACGCTGAAAACGTCTATTCCTTTTTAAATGAAAATATAGCTACTTTTCCAGAAGAACTTCAACATTTACTACCAAATATGATACAATATAACTGGTTAGTAAATTATGCAACTGTAGAAGGTATTGAGCGAGTTTTAAAAGGAATGAACAAACGTACCAAAGGCATTTCACAAATGGATTTGGCCATAGAAGACTTAAAGCTTAACTACTTAGAATTTGAAACTGATTTTACAGCTTATTTTAAAGAATTAATAAATTTTACAACTAAAAAAACAACCTATCTTTTAACACAATGAGAGCCTATATTTCAATAATAATTTTAAGTATTTTACTAATTCAATGCAAACCAAAACCACTAGAAAATACTTCAAAAAACACTGGTTTAATTGCAGATAGTGCAATGGTTGTTTCCGCACGTGAAGAAGCTTCAAAAATTGGGGTTGCAATCTTAAAAAAAGGAGGAAATGCTTTTGACGCTATGGTAGCAACAGAATTAGCCTTAGCTGTTTCATACCCTGTTGCAGGAAATATTGGCGGCGGCGGATTTCTGGTTTACAGGTTAAATAACGGTAAAACTGGTGCTCTAGATTATCGTGAAAAAGCTCCCTTATTAGCTTCAAAAGATATGTATTTAGATAAGAATGGCGATTTTATTAAAAACAAAAGTACTTTAGGTGCAATGGCAATTGGTATTCCTGGAACTATTGCTGGTATTTTTGAAGCTCATAAAAAATTTGGTACACTTCCTATTGAAACACTAATTCAACCCGCTATTAATTTGGCTAAAAAGGGAATTATTATCACCAAAAATCAAGCTCGTGGTTTAAATAATAACCGCACAAAATTTAAAACCGCTAATAATTACACCATTCACTTAGATACAATCTGGAAAACTGGAGACACTTTAAAATTTACTGAATTAGCAAACACCTTAGAACGTATTAAAATAAATGGTAAAGATGAATTTTACAAAGGAAAAACAGCAGAAAACATCGTAAATTACATTCAAGAATTAGGCGGAATTATTTCTATAAAAGATTTTGAAAATTACGAAGCCAAATGGCGTACTCCAATAACTTTTAACTATAAAAATTTTCAAATTACTTCTATGACACTTCCTTCTAGTGGAGGAATTTGCTTAGCACAAATACTAAAATCTATAGAACCCTTTAATTTAAATGAAATTAAACATAATTCTACAAAATACATTCAATTATTAACCGAAGCTGAACGACGTGCTTATGCAGATAGAGCACACTATTTGGGTGATCCAGACTTTGTTTCTGTTGCTATTGATAGCTTGTTAGATCCCGACTATATTAACCATAGAATGGAAAGTTTTTCTTGGGAAAAAGCTACAAAATCTTCTGAAATTTCTCACGGAAAATTAAATGGGTATGAAAGTGAAGAAACCACCCACTACTCTATTGTTGATAAATTTGGAAATGCTGTTGCAGTAACCACAACTTTAAATACAGCTTATGGATCAAAAGTATATGTGAAAAATGGCGGATTCTTTTTAAACAATGAAATGGATGATTTTAGCGCAAAACCAGGTACACCAAACACTTATGGTTTAATTGGTTCTGAAGCAAATTCAATTGCGCCCGAAAAACGTATGTTAAGTTCAATGACTCCTACTATTGTTTCAGAAAATGGTAAATTAAAAATGGTATTAGGTAGTCCTGGAGGTTCTACAATAATAACTTCGGTATTGCAAAACATTTTAAATGTTACAGAATTTAATATGGGAATGCAAGAAGCTGTTAATGCTTCTAGATTCCACCACCAATGGTTACCAGACACTATTAGAATGGAACCAAAAGGCTTTGATAGCAATACTAAAACAGAACTACAAAATTTAGGTTATAAACTCTTAGAAAAAGAATCTCTAATTATTGGCAAAGTAGATGCTATATTAGTACTTCCAAATGGAAAATTAGAAGGCGGTGAAGATCCTAGAGGAGATGACAAAGCGATAGGATACTAATTATGTATCCTTCAATTTTAACAACAACATAAGTGGTAAAATTCCATGTGGCAATCTATAAACTGTTTGATATAAATTTAGGTGTAATAATTCCCAAAAAAAATCAAATGAAAACCCTGCTACCAAACGTGCAAACGAGGTTAAAAATCCCCAAATAGCTAAATAAATTAATACATATTTTGCAATTTTAGGTACAAAAATTAAGATTGAACCAACAAAATCTAAAATTCCAACTAGCAACAAAAAATTACGAGCTCCTTGTTCTGAAAAACCTAGAATATCTATCACCATTCCTAAAAAAAGTCCTGGAACTGGATAATAACCAACTGCATATAAACCATGTGCTATAAAAACAGTAGCGATTAACACTTTTAAAATAAGAATTAAATTTCTTTGAATAAATTGTTTTTGATAAAAAACAAAAATAAGTGGAATGCTAAACTGAATACTATATTCAAAAAACTGTGCCAATTGATAAAACCTATCGCTCATTAGCAAATAAGCTAAAAGAATTAAGCCAATAGTTCCCGAAATAATAATATATTTTGCGATTTTTTTAATTTTAGAATAAAAAATAACTGCAAAAACTGATAGTAAATATATAATTCCAAAAACAAAAACACTTGTATCTATAAAAACATCTAATTTAGGCGAATTAGCATAACTTTTCCAATCAATACCAATTACAGATTCTATAAAAGGTTTCAACAAGCTTTCATTCCAAAAAAAAGTTCTAAAAGGTGCATCCCAAAAAATAAATTGCCAAGCCCTACCTAAGAAAACAAGAACTACTGAAATTTTCAATAGCTTAAAACTGATATTTAATTTTAAATCTTTTTCCATCTATACTTACAAAATTATCAAAATACCAATTATATTCTTTATAAATGATAAAAATATTTTATACTATTAATAAATAATAATACTTTTGAATAGTACGCTATTAAAAATCTATATTTAATAATAAGTTATCTTAAAATTATTTATACATTTCAGCCTTTATGTTTTAAAACTTATTTTAGTCTTAAATACAATCTAATACTGAAAAAAAACTCTAAGGAAGCTATTACTTTAATCTAAATTAAATTTTATGAAAAAATTAGTTTTACTCTTATTTTTAAGCACATTTATACTAAATGCTACAAATAACAAATATCGCTTAATTATTAGAAATAATCCTTCAACAACTGCAACTATAGGCTGGAACCAAGTTTCAGGAAACAACCCAATTGTTTATTATGGTGAAATCGATTTTGGTTCAAATTACACTAATTATAAAAATAAACAAACTGTTGATAGAGCTGTATATTTTAAAGGAATGCATAATAATTTTGTACGTTTAAAAAATCTAAAACCTAATACTGCCTATTATTTTATAATTAAAGACAGTGAAGGCTTAAGTGAACGCTTTTGGTTTAAAACAGCACCCAAAAACAACGAAAAAATTTCATTTATTGCTGGTGGAGATTCTAGAAACAATCAAATTCCAAGACAAAATGCTAATAAATTAGTTGCTAAATTAAAACCAACTGCGGTATTATTTGGAGGAGATATGACTTCTGGAGATACTGATAGCGAGTGGCAGACTTGGTTTGATGATTGGCAGTTGACTATAGCTTCAGATAATAGAATGTTTCCCATTATTGCAGCTAGAGGAAATCATGAACGAGATGATAGAAGTATCTACAATTTATTTGACACTCCTTCAGAAAAAATATATTACAGTATCCCATTTGGAAAAAATTTTGTTAGAATCTACACTTTAAACTCTGAAATAGCGATTCCTGGAAGCCAAACAAATTGGCTTAAAAACGAATTAAAAGCAAATGAAAACGATCTTTGGAAAATTGCACAATACCACAAACCAATGCGTCCGCATGTGTCTAGAAAAAAAGAAAGACATTTTCAATACCAACATTGGGCTGATTTATTTTACCAAAACAATGTACAATTAGTAGTTGAATGCGATTCGCATACTGTTAAATCTACATGGCCTATTAAACCTTCTACAGAAGCAGGAAGTGAAGAAGGTTTTATAAGAGATCCTAACGGAACTATTTATGTTGGCGAAGGATGCTGGGGCGCACCATTAAGAAAAAATGATGACAATAAAGAATGGACAAGAAATTCTGGTTCATTCAATCAATTTAAATGGATTTTTGTATCAAAAGATGCAATTACTGCTAGAACTATTAAAACCGACAATGCAGATGACGTTGAAGAATTAACAAATGAAAATCAATTTAATATTCCTGAAAATTTAGATATTTGGACTCCTTCAAATGGAGCTGTAATAGAAATTAAAAAATAAAAAAATTGACATCAAACACAATTACAAACGGAATACTAAAAGCAATTGCCATATTAGTTGGTATTACGCTTTTACTTTATTTTTTATATAAAGTACAATCAATTTTAGTTTATATCGCAATTTCAGCTGTTATTGCTTTAATTGCAAGTCCTATAATTTCCTTTTTAAAACAAAAATTAAAATTCCCAAACACCTTAGCTGTAATTTTTACAATGATATTTTTTATTGGAATTTTTACGGGATTAATTTCCATGTTTATTCCTTTAATTATTGAACAAGGTCAAAATTTATCATTACTAAACATAGAACAACTTCAAACAAATATTCAAAATTTAATAACTGAAATAAACGATTACTTTTTAGCGAAGGGTATAAATGTTTTAGATGAATTAAAACACGCTGATTTATTTAAAAATATTACAGCAATTCCTAATTTACTAAATTCTGTAATTGGCACACTTGGTAGTTTAAGTATCGGTTTATTTTCTGTTGTATTTATTACTTTCTTTTTAATGAAAGATACGCAGATTATGGAAAGTTCTATTTATGTTTTGGTAAGTGATAAAAGTGAAAGTAAACTTAAAAAATCATTGTCAACCATAAATCATTTACTATCCAGATATTTTATCGGATTGGTTTTTCAAATAAGTATACTATTTGTAATTTATACTATTGCCTTGCTTATATTTGGTATTGAAAATGCTATTGTAATTGCTTTTTTATGTGCTCTTTTAAATTTAATTCCGTACATAGGCCCTCTTGTTGGAGGTGTTTTAATGTTATTTTTATCTATGAGTAGTAATTTAGGAGAAGATTTTCAAACTGTAATTTTACCAACTACAATTTATGTAATGATTGGCTATGTAATTGCACAATTAATAGATAATTTTTTAAGTCAGCCCTTAATATTTTCTAACAGTGTAAAATCACATCCTTTAGAAATATTTTTAATAATTATGATTGCAGGAATATTATTTGGTGTTACAGGTATGATTGTAGCCATACCTACTTACACAGCAATTAAGGTGATTTTAAAAGCATTTTTATCAGATAATAAAATTGTGAAATCATTAACCAAAAATCTGTAATTTATGCATATTTATATTGCTCTTTTAAGAGGAATTAATGTCTCCGGAAAAAACAAAATTAAAATGATTGAGCTAAAACAGTTATTTTTAGATATAGGTTTTTCTGAAGTAAATACATACATCCAAAGTGGCAATGTAATTTTTTCTACCAACCAAACAAATACTTTAAAAATTGAACAACTTATAACTACTAAAATTAAAGAACAATTTAAGTATGCTGTAAAAGTTTTAATTTTAAAAAAAGATGAATTAGAAACTGCATTTAATACAAGTCCTTTTTTAAACAAAACAACATTTGATTTAAAAAAAACCTGTGCAACATTTTTAGATAAAATTCCAACAAATGAAGGTATTTTAAAAGTAAAAGAGCTTGCAGCAAAAAATGAAATAGTACTCTTTAAAAATAAAATAGCTTATTTATACTGTCCAAATGGACTTGGAAGTACTAAATTAACAAACAAGAACATAGAAACTAAATTAAAAATATCAGCAACATCTAGAAACTGGAATACGGTTACAAGACTGGTTGAATTAAGCAATAAATAATTTTGAATAACGAACTTTTAAATACAGAAATACAAGAATTTATTACAAATAATTTAAATTCTGATTTAACTAAATTAATTTTAAAAGGAAGTCCGTTTAAAAACATTTCTATACAAGAATTAGCTGAACAAATTGAAGCAAAAAAGCGTAGTCAAAAAAAACTACCTAGTTGGTTTTCAACTTCTAATATTTATTACCCTAATAAATTAAATATTGAACAAACATCATCTGAAATTACCGCAAATTATAAATCCAGTTTAATTGAAGGTTCCAGTTTAATTGATATTACAGGTGGTTTTGGAGTAGATTGTTATTCTTTTGCACAAAATATTAATTCAATTACGCATTGCGAACTAAACACTAAACTATCGCAAATAGTAACACACAATTACAAACAATTAAAAACAACTAATATAACAACTTTTGCTGGTGATGGAATAGATTTTTTAAATAATACAACCAACACTTTCGATTGGATTTATGCAGATCCATCCAGAAGAAATGACGCTAAAGAAAAAGTATTTTTGTTAAACGATTGTTTGCCAAATATTCCAGAAAATTTAGAGCTTTTATTTAAAAAAACCTCAAATATTCTACTTAAAGTTTCTCCCATACTAGATATTACAAGCGCTATAAACGAATTAAAATTTGTAAAAGAAATTCATATAATTGCCATAGAAAATGAAGTAAAAGAATTGCTATTTATTCTAAGCTACAACTACACACAAACAATTAATATTAAAACGATTAATTACAGTAAAAAAAGCAATCAACTTTTTAGCTTTAATTTAAATGAAGATGTACCTACTACATATTCTGAACCTAAAAAATTTATATATGAACCCAATGCTGCTATCTTAAAAGCTGGAGGTTTTCACCAAATCTCTTCACATTTAAAAATCGATAAATTACAGCAACACTCACATTTATACACTTCAGATAAGCTCATAGAATTTCCGGGTAGAAGTTTTGAAGTTAAACATTGTATTTCATATGATAAAAAACAATTAAAAAAATTAATTCCTTCAAAAAAAGCGAATATCACAACTCGAAATTTTCCTGAAACAGTAGCTCAAATTAGAAAAAAAACAGGTTTAAAAGACGGAGGAAATCAATATTTGTTTTTTACAACCGATTTAAATAACAAAAAAATAATTTTGATTTGTAATAAAACATAAAGCATTATTTAAAATTAAGGAAATTTTAAAAAAAGTTTAAAAAATTAATAAAAAGAACATATTAGATAGAAATAAATATATTATTTATAATATTTTGAACATCTTAATAATATCTCTACTTTTGCAATATAAATATAGTATCTAGGTTATATATTTTTACGGAGAGGGTATATTAACAACTATTTTTACTTAAAAATCTCCAAAATAAAAGTTTTAATTAACAAAACTTAAAACTATTTACACTTTAAAATTTAAAGGTAATCCCTTTAAATTAAAGGAAAATATGTTTTCATAGCATTATTTTTAAAAAATTTTAAAAATAAAGTCGGTTTTTTTTTGCCTATATGTAAAATTATACTATCTTTGAAGTATCTTACTAATTCATTAAAACCCTATATTAAAATGAAAAAAATAAAACTAGTTTTCGGATTGCTACTTGTAGCAGGTTTCTTTGCAGCAATTGCTTTAAGTAATACATCAACTGATAATCAAGCCATAAGAAAAGATAAAATAATAATTCCTAGACAAGGATAATTATTAAATAATATATTATTACAATATAACCAACAAAGCACAATGTTAACATTGTGCTTTGTTGGTTTCTTTATTTTTATTCTTCGTTTTTTTTATATAAATTTGGTTGAAACTCAATACAGATATACTACCCCTTAATGAAAAACAAAAAAAGAAGATCATTACTCCTTGGAAGTATTATTATTCTAATTATTATTTCCACTCCATATCTTTTGTATATTTATAGAGCAATCCCTGATGAATTAGAAACATATGATACAATTTTTGGTACATTAAAAGGAGGCTACTACATAAAAGTGCAATCTTTTGTATATACTTTTTTAGGAAAATTTGTTCCTTTCTTGTTATTAATTATTTGGTTTATCACAAATAAACATTGGTGGGTGCATTCACTTATTATACCAATTTCAGTTTATTTATTTCAACTTATAGCAGTTGTAAACGATAGTGAAGAATTTGTTGATGAAGTTGAGTTTATTTACACAGTTCCTATTGCTGTAATAATTATGACTATTTTATACTTCTTAAGAGGAAAAATGTCTATCTACATACAAGCAATTGATCTAAAAAAAGAAATGGAAGAAAACATGAAATTTCCAAAAAAGGAAAATTAACTTCACTGAAAAAACATATAGCACCACATAAAATTATACATTCCCTTTTGCTGTTTTTAACAAGTTATATAATATTAACAGATAACTATACTAGATTAGAATTATAATTTTAAATTCTTTGATTAATCTATTTGAAATAAATAAAAATTGCACTAAAATTTTATTTATATTTTAATAATCAATATCAATATGTTTTTTTTAATAAAAATTGTCTAACTTATACTCATTAAAACTTTACTTATTAAAATATTATTTTAATAAATTGTATGTTTGTGATTCCGAATACCAACACTTTATTAATAAAATTAAGAATAATTTTCATGTAAATGAAAGATCCTTTGAATTTTTCACAAAATAATTCAACCAATAATTCTCAAGAAAAACTATGGACTTCTTTTATTGCTGGAGATATGACATCTTTTCAAGCAATCTACAATTCCAATTATCAAATGTTATTTAATTTTGGTAGAAGGTATTTAAACCCTTCTGAAGTAGAAGATTGTATTCACGATACATTTCTAAATATCTTAAATTATAAAAATCACACTACCAAAGTAAAAAATGTAAAAGCTTACTTATTTAAAAGCTTTAGAAATCAAATTTTTAAGGTTAAAAAAAAGGCTAAATTAGAATTTAATTTAATTGATGGTACAATTCCATATGAAGAAGATGACCATAGCAAAGAGATAATACTAAAAGATTTAAAAAATCTTATTGAAAAATTAAGTCCTAGAGAGCGTGAAATTATCTATCTCAAATATTTTCAAAACTTTAATAATTTTGAAATCTCAGAAACGCTTGACATTAAATATCAAACTGTTAGAAACATACTTGCTGGAGCAATAAAAAAATTACGCACTTTAGGAAAAGATTATATTCATTTACTTTTTCTAATTTTAAATTAAAATCAGATTTTAACAAATTTCACATAGTACAAATATAAAATTAGGCCTCTATTTTATAACTACAACAAGTAAAATCAATTCAAAAACTTATCTAAGCACTTCTTTTTATGAAAAAAAAACTCTTTACATTCATTTTATTTATTCTAACACAATCAATTGTTTTTTCTCAAAATTATTATTTTAAAGAGTATGCTCCTTTCAATAAAAACATCCCAAGTCCTGAAGAATTTTTAGGATATGCAATTGGCGATTTCCATACAAGACATGACTTAGTTATTTCATATATGGAGAAATTAGCAGAACTATCAGATAAAGCTTCTTTAAAAGTTATTGGAAAAACAAATGAAAATAGAAAACTTGTTATTTTAACAATTACATCTTTAGAAAATCATAAAAATTTAACAAGTATTAAAGAGAAACATTTACAAGTTGTAGATGAAAATATAGATATAACTGATTTTACAGATTTACCTGTTTTTATAAATTTAGCATACAATGTCCACGGAAACGAACCTTCTGGAACTGAAGCCGCATTATTAGCGGCCTACACTTTAGTGGCTTCAGAAAATCCAAACGTAAAAAAATACTTAGACAATACTATTATATTTTTAGAACCTACTATTAATCCTGACGGAAGAGATCGTTTTACTAATTGGGTAAATTCATTTAAAGGCAATCCACTTATTGCAGATAAAAACGACATAGAACATAACGAAGGCTGGCCAAGAGGAAGGACAAATCATTATTTATTTGATGTAAATAGAGATTTATTACTAGCTGTACAACCAGAAAGCAATGCTCGTTTAAAATGGTTTCATGAATGGTATCCAAATGTGGTTACAGATTTTCATGAAATGAGTACAACTAGTACTTTTTTCTTTGAACCAAAACCTTTATCGGCTTCATTAAACCCTGTAACTCCTGATGAAAATTATACATCATTAACATTTGCTTTTGCCAAACAATTTAGTCAAGATTTAGATAAAATCGGCTCTCTGTATTTCACTAAAGAAAAATACGATGCTACTTACCCTGGGTACGGATCAACCTACGGAGATTTACAAGGATCTTTAGCTTTATTATTTGAACAAGCAGCTGCTAGAGGACATTTACAAGAAACTACTACAACTAACTTATCTTTTCCATTTACCATAAGAAACCAGTACGTTTCTACTTTTGCAACCATAAAAGCTGCAATAAAAAATAAAAATCTATTATATTCTTATCAGAATAATTTCTTCAAAAATGCGGTTAAACAAGCTTCTAACAATAAAATTAAGACTTATATTTTTGGAGATAATTACGATAAAAACAGAAATAAAGCCTTTGTAGATTTATTATTAAAGCATCAAATTAAGGTCTACCCAATTGATAAAACCTTAAAATTAAACAACAACACTTACAAAAAAGGCTATGCTTATACTGTACCAACAAAACAAAAAGAATATTTAATGGTACGTACCATATTTGAAACTTACAACAAATACCGAGATAGTGTTTTTTATGATGCTTCATCTTGGTCGGTTGCAAATTTTTATAATATGAAATACACCTCGTTAACAAAAGATATAGTTTCTAATAATGAAATTACAGCTGAATCTAACACTATTAAAACTGATAAGTGCTCTTTAAGTGAATACGCTTATTTAATTCCTTGGGATGATTATTATGCTCCTGCCCTTTTACACAAATTACAAGAAAAAAAAATTATTGTTAAAACTGCCGTAGAACCAATTACCACAATTGCAAATGGTGCTGAAGTTTCTTTTAGCAGAGGAACTTTACTAATACCTGTAAGCATTCAAAAAACCGATAAAGACACACTTTATTCAATAATAAACACCCTTAGTGAACAATACAAAATACAAGCATATTCAGTAAATACCGGTTATAGTTTAAAAGGAATTGATATTGGAAGTACAAATTTTGTTACACTTAAACAACCTAAAGTTATGATGCTTGTTGAAGGTGGCGTATCTGCATATGAAGCAGGTGAAGTTTGGCATTTATTTGAACAAAGAATGCAAATGCCAATTGTAAAAGTACCCGAACGTTTATTTTATAGAACAGATTTACATAGATATAATGTTATAATAATGGTCTCTGGAAGTTATAATTTACTATCTGAAAAAAATAAAGAAAAACTAAAAGATTGGGTAAGCTTAGGAAACACATTAATTACTACAAGAACTGCAAGCTCTTGGGCAATAAAAAATAAAATAGTTGATGAAAACTTATTAGATTGGGTAAAAGACACTACAAAATCTAGATTTAATTATGCCGATTCTAGAGCTGTTATTGGAAAACAAAGTATTGGTGGAGCTATTTTTAAAGTAGATTTAGATATTACACACCCTATTGCTTATGGCTATCACGATCTAAAAATACCAATGTATAAAAATAATAAAGTTTTTATTTCTCCTACAAAAAGTAGATTTTCAACAGTTGCTAAATACACAGAAAACCCACATATTGATGGTTATGTATCTCCAGAGAACATAGACAATTATATAAAAAAATCTGCAGCAATTATTGTAAGTAAAATTGGAAACGGAAGAGCTATACTATTTGCTGACAATCCTAATTTTAGGGGAGCTTGGTATGGCACCAATAAATTATTTATGAATGCTATATCTTTTGGTTCTTTAATAAAAACACCATATTAGAAGATTTTTTTCAAAAAAATACGCTCATAAGTAGTTATTTACCAGTAAATTATTTTTTTATTGAAAAAAAATCAATTTTTATCAATAATAATATAGTACAAAACAAAAAATTACACTCTTATTAATAACAACCTTACAGAAATTATGTCCAAAATAGAAAAACACAATATTAATGATTTATTAAATGATGATAAATTTATTATTTGGGTAACATCAAATTTTAAAACAAATAATCATTTTTGGATGAATTTTAAAAAAGAATTAAATGCACAAGACTTAGAAAAGTTTAACAATGCAGTTCTTATACTCACCAAATTAAAAACCTTAAATATAGACGATTCTAAATCTGTAAAACCCGAAGCATTTATTAAACAACAGTATATTAATTTATTAGAAGCTTCTAACAAACTAAAAACTTCTAAATTAAGAGTATTAAAACCAACTAGCTTTTTAAAATATGCAGCTGCTGTTGTTTTATTAATTTCAATAGCTACAATTTATTTTACTTCAAACAACAATACAACATCATTTGCTGAACATTTAACAAAAACCAACTACAATAATACCGACATTTTAATACAAACCTCAACTAATGAATACTTTAAAATAACTGAAGATACCAATAGTAAATGGTTATTAAAAAATGGTGTATTGGTAAATGTAAATTCAGAAATAATAAATTTTATTTCAACTGAAAATTTAATTTCTAAAAAAAATGATGATACATTTAAAATTATTGTTCCAAAAGGGAAAAAATATGCTCTAACACTAATTGATGGGACTAATATTGAATTAAATTCAAACAGTACTATTTCTTTTAATAATTCTACAATTTCAAAACAACGAAAAGTAGCCTTATTAGGTGAAGCATTTTTTGATGTAGCACATAATAAAAACCGTCCATTTATTGTACAATCTTCAGATTTAAAAATTGAAGTATTAGGAACAGAGTTTAATGTATCTAATTATGAAAATGATGGTTACACAAGTACTACTTTAATTAATGGATCTATTAATGTTTCTAATCCTCACGGAGAAAATCAAAAAATTAAACCTGGAACTCAAGCTAAATTATACCACAATCAAAATAAAATTATTGTTCAAAATGTAAATGTTCAAAATGAGGTTTCTTGGACTATGAATAGAATGATTTTTGAAAATGAAAAGTTAGAAAACATTGTAACAAAACTTGATAATTGGTATAACGTAAGTTTTATTTTAAAAGATGAAAAAATAAAACAATTTAGATTTACTGGAACTCTTAAAAAAGAAAATGAATTAATTCATTTTTTACAAATGCTTAAATATACTGAAGGCATTAGTTATAAAATTATTGAAAACAAGGTAGAATTGTTTTTCAATTAAAAATAAATAGAATTATCACAACTAATCATTTAAAAACAAAAAAAATATGAGTAAACATATTACAATAAGATTTTTCAAAAAACTCAACTTAAAAATATTTACTATTTTTATAAGCATTTTCTTTGCATCTTCTTTTGCCTTTGCTGGTACAACAGTAAAAACAGATAAAGAGCAAGCTCCCTTATTAACTATAAATAAAGAGTTAACTATTCAAGAACTTTTTGACCTAATTTCTAGTAAAACAGATTACGATTTCTTTTTTAACAGCAATATCGCTAGCTTAAATTCTAAAGTTCTTTTAAATGTTAAAAATGCACCAGTAACAGAAACACTTGATATAGCTTTTAAAAATTTAGACTTAGAATACGCTATTAAAGATAGTGATATAATTATAAGATCAAAGACCACAAAAACCAACATCCAAGAGAAAATTAGAATTAATGGTATTGTAAATGATGATAATGGAAACCCATTACCTGGAGTAAACATTATTATAAAAAATACAAATTTAGGTACATCTACAGATTTTGATGGAAAGTTTATAATAAATGCACTACCTAATGATGTACTTATATTTTCTTACTTAGGATTTCAAGAAGAGATTGTACCTATTAATAATAGAACTTCTATAGTTATTAATTTAAAAACTGACTCAAACCTACTTAATGAAGTAATAATTGCAGGTGTAGCATCAGGAACTTCAAGAAAAAAATTATCCGTTTCCGTTGCTAAAATTAAATCTGATGCTTTAGAAAAAGCGCCTCAATCTTCAGTTTCTTCTTCATTACAAGGTAAAATTGCAGGTGTTACAGTTACTTCGTTTAGTGGTTCTCCAGGAGCAAGTTCTGATATTGTTTTAAGAGGTTCAACTTCTATTAGAGGTGGTAACAACCCAATGATTTTAATTGACGGTGTTATAATGGGCGGATCTTTAGCTGATATAAATATTGATGATGTAGAATCTATAGAAGTAGTAAAAGGTGCTGCTGCAGCTTCATTATATGGTTCAAAAGCTGCCAATGGTGTTATAGTTGTAACTTCTAAAAGAGGTAAAGAAGCTAGTAATGGAAAAACATCAATAACAGTTAGAAATGAATTTGGTTTTCAACAAGTAGCAAACCTTTTAGATTTATCTACATCGCATCACTACCTTCTAGATCCAACTTGGTTAGACACTGATACATATACAAAATACCAATTTGTTAACTATCCAAGTGATTACGTTGCTGGATGGGATCCTAGAATTAATGGTAATAGAGTAGAAAAAGAAGATCATTACCAAGATTTACCTTATAGAGTAAATAATGATTTACAAGAAGAAATGTTTAATGATGGTCAATATATAACAAACTATATTGGTTTAGGTTATAAATTAGACGACACTAACTTATTTTTATCTTTTGAAAACAATGAGAGTCAAGGTGTAGTTGTAGAAACCGGTGGTTATAACAGACAAAGTTTAAGATTTAACGCCGACCATTCTATTTCTGAAAAATTAAAAATCTCTGTAAGTAATAATTATATCCGTACAGATAACGATTATATGGGTGGTGGTACCGCTGCCTTTTTTGAAGTGTTATCTACAGAACCTGATGTGAATTTATTTCAAAAAAACATAGACGGTCAAGAGTATAATTTTTATCCAAATCAATGGAATACACAGTTTGCAAATCCTCTATACGATTTATGGAAAAAAGAAAGTACTGCTGAAAAATCAAGATTGTTAAGTTCATCTGATATTAATTGGAAACTAAACGATGTTGTTAGCTTTAATGCATCTTACGCTTTTGAATTAGAGCATTTTAATAACAAAATATTATCTCCTCAAAACACTATTGATGCCGTACTTCCAAATTATTTAGACCCAAATGCAGATCCTTTAATTTTAAATTCAAGTAATCCATTTTTATTATCTTATACAGGTGGTGCATTAAGTAAAAAAAATTACAAAGCTTTTAATCAAACTTTTAGAGCTACTGTAGATTTCAAAAAAACTTGGGGAGAACTAGATTTTAATGGAAAATTAAGTTATTTAAGTGAAGATAATCACTTTGAAAGTACAACCACAAATGGTACTTCTTTTATATTAAGTGACTTTCCAACATTTAACAATTTTGACCCTGCAAATATTGATGCTAGCGACTATACTACAGATATTAGAGCAACCAACTATTTTGCAATTGGATCTTTTGTATATAAAGACAGATATATTTTAGATGGTTTATTTAGAGTTGATGGTTCATCTCTTTTTGGTGAAAACGAAAGATGGCAAAATTATTTTCGTTTATCTGGAGCATACCGTTTAACTAAAGATGTTGAAATTACCGGAGTTCAAGAATTAAAATTAAGGGCTGCTTATGGTACTTCTGGATTAAGACCAAGCTTTGGAGATAAAGATGAAACGTTTAGTTTAATTGATGGAGTAACTTCTAAAAACACTATTGGTAATAAAAACTTAAAACCTTCTCGTTCTGCTGAATTAGAAGTTGGTTTAGAATCTTCATTTTTAAATAGGTTTAGACTTGAAGCTACATATTCTAAAACAAAAGTTACCGACCAATATTTACTAGCTCCTTTAGCTTCACACTCTGGAGGTTTTAAATATCAAAATGTAAATGCTGGTGAGTTAGAAAGCAACACTTTTGAAGCAATGTTAAATGCTAAACTAATTTCAAAAAACGATTTAAATTGGAGTGCTGCATTAACATTCGACAAAACAAATCAAAAAATTACAAAACTAAACATTCCTGAATATACAACAGGTCCAAGAAATACATTTAGAATTAAAGAAGGTGAAACTTTTGGAACTATGTATGGTGTAAATTTTGTAAATACCTTAGAACAAATGCAACAACAATTACCTGATGGCGCTGCTATTAGCGATTATTCAGTAAATAGAGACGGTGTAGTTGTTAAAACTAGTGATATTGGTACTGTAAACGAAACACCTTTTGTAATCTTAGACGAAAATGGTGCAGAAGCTATTCAAAAAATTGGAGATATTAATCCTGATTTTAGACTAGGACTAAATACAACTCTTAACTACAAAGGCTTCTCAGCTTATATGTTATGGCAATGGAAACAAGGAGGAGATTTATACAACCACACTTCTCAATATTTAGTTCGTGATAACCGTCTAGGTATTATAGATCAAATACATGTTAAACCTGAAAATAAAAAAACAGTAGATTACTACCAAGCCTTATACGATGCTGATGCAATAAACGGTTTTTGGGTAGAAGATGCATCATACATTAAATTAAATGAAGCTTCTATTTATTATACACTTGATAAGAAAATAAAAGGTTTTCCAACTAAATATATAGAGCAAATTAAAATTGGTGTTATAGGCCGAAACTTAGTCACAATTACAGATTATTCTGGTTATGATCCTCAAACAGGTTCCGATGGTTTTCTTTTTGACGACTTTGGATACCCTAATTTTAGAAATTATTCATTTTCAGTAGAATTTAAATTTTAATAATTATGATAAAAAAAGCATATAAATATATTTTATTAATTATTTTAAGTATTACATATATAAATTGTAGCGATTTAGATGTAGAAAATTATAACAATCCTGATAGAGATATTGTATTATCAACTTCCGATGGTGTAAAAAGTTTAGCTTCTGGATTATTTAACACTTGGTTTATACAAGAACAACACAATTTTGGTTCACCTGGACCTGCAATGTGGGTAATGGCAGATTGGGGTACAGTTACCTTTGCTAATTATGCTACATTAGATATGAGCGAAGAACCTAGAATTTTTATAGATAATTCGCCATCGTATGCATACCATTCTATTATTCGTAATTATTGGCAACAAATGTATGCTGTTATAACAACTGCAAATGATGTACTGGTAGCTATTGACAATGGTGTTGAAATTGGCGATCAAGGTAGCGAAACTATGATGGTTAAAGGAATGGGCTATTTTATGCAAGGCTTAGGTAATGGCTACATAGGTTTGGTATATGATAAAGCATATCCTTCAGATGAAAATACCGATTATGCTACTTTAGGCGCAACAACTTACCAAGAATCAATAGAAATAGCAATAAGTCAATTAGAAAAAGCAATAGAAGTATTTGATAACAATCAATTCACTTTACCTATTGAATGGATAAATGGAAATACATTTTCTAACCTTGAAATGTCAAAATTAGCACATTCATTTATTGCTCGATTAATGGTTTATTCCGCTAGAAATATTGAACAAAATAATGCTATTGATTGGGCTAAAGTTTTAGAACATTCAGAAAAAGGTATTACCAGTGATTTTAATGTAGAAGGTGATGGAAATGCTTCTGATAGAAAATGGATGTCTTGGTATAAATATTACTTAGCTAGACCAACCTGGGGTAAAGTAGATATGCGAATAGTGAATATGCTAGATGAAACAATACCAGCAAATTGGCCAGAAGAAGGTATAAGCGCATTACCACATGAAGGTAAAATTATTTCTAACGATCAAAGAGTTTTAACAGATTTTCAATACGATGCTTCTAATAATAGACCAGAAAGAGGTTTGTGGAGATGGTCTACATATAGATATTCTCGTTTAGATGATTGGATAAATTTAAATTTCTTTGCTCCAGTTATAATGATGCGTAAAGCAGAAATAGATATGTTTAAAGCTGAAGCATTAGTACAACTTAACAGAATACCAGAAGCCATAAATATAATTAATGCTGGTACAAGAACAACAAGAGGTGGCTTACCTCCTCTATCTACAAGTGCAAGTATAGATGATGTTAAAAAAGCAATCACCTATGAAAGAACAATAGAATTACCACTTACAGGTATGGGTATCGAATATTTTGATATGCGTAGAAGTGGTCAATTACAAGATGGCTCATTATTGCATTTCCCAATACCTGCACAGCAACTAGAAGTACTAGTAGAACCATTTTACACTTTTGGAGGACTTGATCCACAATTTGGTGTTCCAAATGAAGATGTTTCAATTAACGGATGGTACAACCCTCAAAACTAACAATTACAAAACTTTAAAAATAAAACAACATGAAATTATTAAAACCTATATTCTTTTTATTGCTTATTGGAAGTCTAACAATTACTTCATGCGAAAGTGATCCACTACCTGTTTACCCTGGAAACATAATTCAAATTGATACTGTATTTGTTGAAGGTGTTAATTTAACATATCCTACTTTTTCGGGATCTAATACTTCAGATGACAGATTTTATGCTTTTAGTGGAGGAAATACTAATGATTTAAGCTCTATGTCTGGTGAAGATTGGACTTACGAAACTTGGATTAAAGTTGATTCTGATGCTTTAATTGGTGATAGAAATGCGGTTTCTGGTAAAGATGCAAATGGGGCTTGTATTATGGAACGTGGAAGAAATTTTGAATTGTATTTAATCGATGATGCAAATGCAGACTTTGCAATAAAATATAACCGTTTAGACTCAGATAATATAGCAGTTGGTACTATGCAATCTGATGAATCTAACATCAATTTAAAATTTAACGAATGGGCACACGTTGCAATCTCTAGATCTTCTAGCGACAATACTGCAAAATTCTATATTAACGGTGTTTTAATAGACTCTAGTGAAGATGATTTATGGATACAACCTGTAAACGATACTTGGTTAGATTTTAATTATATGTATAGAAGTGGAAATATGAATTTCTACAAAGGTTCTTTTGACAATATTAGAGTTTCTTATGTTGATAGATACCCAAGCTCTTTTACCCCTGATCAATTTGAAAGATTTGTTGTGGATAGCAATACATTATTACAAATGGATTTAGATGAAAATTTAACTCCTTTTGATCCTGTTAATTCTTTTGATAAAGTAGAAATTAAAGGTGTTTACGGTTACTACATACAAGTAGTAAATACCGTATTTTGGACAAGTGAAGATTACACCATACCATCAAATTAATTAGATTACAAAATATTATTTGGATTAATAGTTATAGTAAAATAGAGAGTTAGTTACTGTTTTATTTACAGTAACTAACTCAAAAAATAAATTTACCTATTATGAAAAAAATATTTCTAAAAACAATATTCATATATCTTTTTACACTTAGTAATACTATCTTTTCTCAAGGAAATAAACCTGATATTCAAAATACTAACTCTAAAACAAGCAATACCGTATCCCCTATTTTAACCGATGTTTGGGGCAGTGTTAATTGCAAAGACAACGAAGGAAATACCATATATCCTTCTAATTACTACACTCCTAGTCACGCATCTCCTGGCTGTGTTGCAATCTCAATGTCACAAATTTTATACTATTACAAATGGCCTATTAAAGGTGTTGGTAGTAATGTTTATAACGATAATTATAATGGCACATTAATTCGTCACCAAGCTTTTTTTGATAATGTTACCTATGACTGGGATAATATGTTAGACGAGTATATGAACAAAGCTTCTACAAAAACTCAACAAAAAGCTATTGGAGAGCTTATGTATCATACAGGTGTAGCCTTACAAATGGATTATGAGCCTAGTGGTTCTACATCAAACATTAACAAAACTCCTTTTGTTTACCAAAACCACTTTAGATACACCAGCAATTATCAAGATATTACGTGGGAATTCTTTTGGCAACGTTTAAATGAAAATATCTTAGCGGGTATTCCAGTGCCAATTGCTGTTAGTGCAAGTAGAACAGGAGATGGGCATGTTTTTATAGCTGATGGCTATAAAGAAGTTGACGGCGTACCTTATTACCATTTAAATTGGGGATGGCATAACGATAATAACATAAATGGTTGGTATAATATACAGGGTTGGACAAGTACTTCTCCAGGTTATAATACAATTACAGGAGCTGCTTTTGACATTTTACCAAACCCTCAAATTACCACTATAGAAAGTACGGGAACCAACAATAGTTTTACTATAAATTGGGAAGTAAGTGATAAAATTACTTGTGATGAATTTACACTTGAACAAAAAATAGATGAAGGTGACTGGGAAGAAGTTTCCACTGGAATTACTTCAAAAAATTACACAATTACAAATCCAACAGGTCAAGTTTATCAATTTAGAGTAAAAGCAAAAATTAATGGTTCGTATTATGAAAACTCTTGGTCTGAAGTTGAAGTACACGCAATAAACACATACAATGGATATGCATATTTTGGAGGTGAACAATATGCTTATGCACGTCAAACTCCAGATAACGATCTAGATTTTACTGAAGATTATACGTTTGAAACTTGGATACGTTTAAAAGACTCTAACACAAATGGAAATATAATTTTAGACCAACAAGATGTATTTAGTTTAGAAATTACAAATATTACTGCATCAAATTATGCTATTAAATTTAGTTCATACACAACAAATACCAGTTTAATTTCTAATGAAGATTTAACAATAAATGAATGGACGCATATTGCGGTTACACACGCGCAAAACCAAACAAAATTATATGTAAATGGAATACTTCAAAATGAAGATACAGGAACCAATTTTAACCTTACAAGTTCTAACAATGCATTAAATATTGGCGAAAAATATGTAGTTGGTTATTCTAATTTTATAAAAGCAGATTTAGATCAATTAAGAATTTCTTCTTCTAAACGATACGCAACTAACTTTACCCCAAATAGAGCTTTAATTTATGAAATAGATTCAAACACTATTGCCTATTTCCCCTTTCAAAATGTTCATAATGTTAGATTAAAAGATGAAGCTTCTAATTTAAGTGTAATTGTTAAAAACGATACTAATTACGTTGAATGGAAATTTGAGGCAACAATTGATAACCAATTAGATGACGATAATGATGGAATTAATAATGATATTGATTTATGTCCAAATACTCCAATTGACGAAGAAGTAGATGCTAATGGTTGTTCCAATAGCCAATTAGACGATGATAACGATGGTGTTTTTAATGATAACGATTTATGTCCAAACACAACTTCTGGAACAAATGTAAACTCTAATGGTTGCTTTACACTTCCAACTAATAATTTTAAAATTGAAACTGTTGGAGAAACTTGTCCTAATAAAAATAATGGACAACTTATAATTACCGCTCAAGAAACACAAAATTATAGCACTACAATAAAAGGAAGTAATTATAATTTTACAACTAATAAAACCATTGAAAATTTAGCACCAGGAACCTATGATTTTTGCATATCAATTGAAGCTGAAAATTACGAACAATGTTTTTCAATAAATATTAATGAAGGAACTACTATAAGTGCAAAAACTAGTTTACAATCAAAAAAATTGTTTATTGATATTGCCAAAGGAACTGCACCTTATACAATCTCAGTTAATGGACAAGATACATTTAAAACATCTAATCCTAACTTTTCTTTAGACATAAAAAATGGTGACCTTGTACAAGTAAAAACAAGTATTGAATGTGAAAGTACATTTTCTAAAACCATAAACTTACCAGAAACTATTACTATTTACCCAAATCCTGTAAAAAATTCAATTATAAATACAATTACAGTCAATTCAAATCAAAAAGGGCAAATTATTATCTATAACCAAATTGGGCAAATTGCATCTGTAAAAAATGTGTCTTTAAATAATGGGATAAATAACTTAAATATTGATGTTTCTAATTTAAAAACAGGACTATATATCTTTACCTTTAAAACAACAGAAAACACATATAGCACTAAATTTATTAAGGAATAAAAAAGTAATTTATATAAAAAACACCTAATTTGTAATAATTAGGTGTTTTTTATACATTAAAATAAGATATTAGTTTTTATCAACTAATATCTTATTTATTAAAGAATTCCATTTATTTATTGATTGTAATTCACCACTAAGTTGAAAACTTAAATCTGCATTATAGAACTCTAAAATGGTATCTTCTTTACTTTTAGTTATAGGAGTTAAATGTAAATTTAATTTTTCTATAATCTTATCACCCCCTTTAACTGTACTGCTAATGTTTGCAATTCTACACTTTTTAATTGAGGCTAGTTTTACAATTTCATATTTGGATGTTTCTTTACCTTTTAATTGAAAAAAAACAATTTTATTAATTTCATCTACACCTATAGCATAGTTTCCACAAGTTTCAAATTGGGTTATCTCACTATTTTCATTTTTAGCTAAATTTTTAAGTGACATTATTAATTCTTTCTCTCTTTTTTTTCTACCTCTAGTTGTTAATACAAAAGGCATTGCACATAAAGCTATGCATACTGAACCGATTAAGACTGTTCCAAAATCCATTTTTATAATTTTTTATTTAATACAATAATATTTGTGCGAAGTGAAAAGTCACAACGCATTTAAAAGTTTAATTTCTATTATCTAAAAAGATAATTTTAAATTAAAAATATTACCAAAAATTATGGAATGGGAAAATTAAATCGGATTTCCTATTTCTAATAAGTAAATTTCTGAAATAGGCTCGATATTGTTTATATTTATTCTTTAATAATAATTCACTTGAAAATAAAGTTATACAAACACCTTTATAAAGTAAATTAAAATTTAACGAAATGTAGTCTGTACTTTCAGAAAGCAATCTTTCTGATTCTTGTGTATGAACATAAGGTACTTTAGATATATTTGAAAAATAACCTTGTTGCTCATTACTTTTCTCTATCCCTTGCTCTTTAGAAAGAGGTACAATATTTACAGGTACAAATATGCCAAAACAATAAATTGAAATGAGCAATAATATCTTTAACATTTGATGTAACCGTTGTTCTTTCACTTTTATAATTCTTATGCTATACTAACAGGATTTATAAATATATTTTTAGACAGCAAATTTAGTTTTTTTGTTTATTTAAATTATTATTTTTTTTTAATTTATTCTATTTCAAATAAAAGATTTTAAATGAAACCGTTTTCAAAAAACGAATACTCAATAAATATAAAAGAAAAAAATTGCGGATTGATATCCGCAATTTTATAGTTTAATTTTATTTGGTAAAAAGTCCTTCAATAGAAAGGTAACGTTCACCAGTATCATAGTTAATAGTTAGTACTGTTTCATCTGCATTAATAGTTTTTAATTGCTTTCTAACTGCAGCTAAAGATGCTCCAGTTGAAATACCTACCAAAATACCTTCTTTTTTTGCAATATTTTGAACCTCTAAAAATGCTTCTTCTTTTGTTATTCTTATAGCACCATCTATAGAATTCGTATTAAATACTTCAGGTATAAATCCTGGTCCAATACCTTGTAAAGGATGTGGTCCTGGTTTATCTCCAGAAATAATTGCTGAATCATTTGGCTCTACTGCAAATACCTTTAAATTAGAGAATTTATTTTTTAAAACTTCAGAAATTCCAGTTATATGTCCACCAGTACCAACTCCAGTAATTAAATAATCTATACCTTCAGGAAAATCTGCTGCAATTTCTAAAGCTGTAGTAGTACGATGAATTTCTGGATTAGCTTGATTGGTAAACTGTGAAGGCATCCACGCATTTTTATTATTTTCAACCATTTCTTTTGCCTTTGCAATAGTACCTCCTAAACCTAATTCCTTTGGAGTTAACACCAAGTTAGCTCCGTAAGCTGCCATTAACGCTCTTCTTTCAACTGACATTGATTCTGGCATAACTAATGTTAACTTATAGTTTTTAATAGCTGCAACCATTGCTAAACCAACTCCGGTATTTCCAGATGTAGGTTCTATAATCTCCGTATCTTTAGTTAAAATATTTCTTTTCTCTGCATCTTCAATCATTGCTAATGCAATTCTATCTTTTATACTTCCTCCTGGATTTGATTTTTCTAATTTCATCCAAACATTTGCATTCGGAAATAATTTACTTAATCTCACCACTGGTGTGCTACCTATACTTTCTAAAATATTATTGATTTTCATATTTTTCCTTTAAAATTATTTTAACTAAATATTAAATTGCTAATACTATTATTGGTCGTTTTTTTATTAAAAAAATTACTCATTTTAAACATCAAAAATTATGCCTACAATTACAAACATACTAAACCCTTGAATAATAGCAGATTGACTCTAATTGATAGTTGAAAAGATAAGGAAATGTAAAATGCTGCTTATTATTTTACCAACAACAGTATTTTTTTTTAAAACGTATTTTGCTTTAAGTAGTTGATTTTATTTTTCTGACAATTCTTTTAATACACTAATTGCTTTTTCAGCATCGTTTTTATTTACAAAAATATGATCGTGATAATAGCCTGCAATTACATTACAGCTAATATTATTTTTTGCTAGTTCCGCTGAAAATAAAGCTGTTAAACCTACAGCATCTAAAGATGAATGAATCATAAGTGTAATCCAAGAAGCAATATATTGATATTTTAAATTTAAGGCATCAGCTTTTTTCTTTTCAATAACAATAGTAGTTCCTTCATTTTCTTTAAATTCACAAATAGTATCTTTTCTATCAATAAGGTTACTATCTTTTATAGTAGAAAACACATAGTCTCCATCATTCAGTTTTGGTGTCATATTTTTAATTAATGTATGCAAATTTGTTTCTCCCGACATATGATGTTTTTATTAGTTAAATGAATAAAGTTATGTTTAGATAATTCTACAAAATATTAAGTAAATCTAAAGGATTATTTAATACATATTTTGCCCCATTTGAAATTAATTCTTCTTTAGTTCTGTATCCCCATAATACACCCACTGCAAACATATTTGCATTATTGGCAGTTTGCATATCTATACCTGTATCTCCTATGTAAATTATTTCTTCAGCTTTTATCCCTAGGTTTTTACTTATTTCTAGAGCCCCAAACGGATTTGGTTTTTTAAGTTTTTCATCACTTAAACCAATAACTGGATTAAAATAATTAGGAAAAATAGTAGCTGCAATTTTCTTTGTAAACTCATCTGCTTTATTAGATAATATACTTAGCTTAACATTACGTGAAACCAAATTATCTAACAATTCTATAATCCCATCATAAGGTGCTGTTTTAATAGTACAATTATCGCGATATACTTCAAGCATAGAATTAAAACAACGATTCACTTCTTTTTCATCATTATGTGCTAATGGAAGAGATTTACTTACAAGGCTTCTAATTCCACTTCCAATAAAACTTTGATGTTCTTTATAACTATGTGTAGGGTAATTATTACGCTCTAGTACAATATTCATTGAATCCGAAAGGTCTTGGAGTGAGTTCACTAATGTACCATCTAAATCAAAAATTGCTGCTTTAAATTTCATTTTTTTATTTTTTATATTCACAAATAGTATAAACTGTTAGATTGCTATTTAATAAAAACTGTACCTAGCAATTAAAATTATATACTTTATCTATCTAGCTTTTGGTTTTATTAAAATTCTTCTTCTGCAATTGTATTATTAAGAATTGAACCTGCAATATAAACTGCAGTAAAAGGCTTGAATTATTTCCACTAGCAAAAATAATTCTTTTAGTTAAAAATGTATCGTTATTTTCAGTTGTTATTTCAAAAGCTTTTTGTGGTCTTTTTACATTTACAAAAAGCTCGTTATAGAAATCAAACAAATAAGTAGAAATATTTATAATTAAACTAGTAAAAATTAAGCATTATTGCCAAAACTTAACTGCTAAATAAAACAAGTAATTTAGCCTCTGTAACTTTTATTTTTAAAAGGATAAGACACTATTGATAAGAATTATTATTTTTGCACTATGATTGAAAAAACACTTGTTGAATATTTTAATGAAAGTATTGTTAATAATTGGGATTTGCTTGCACTTGCTGATTATAAGGGAGTTGAATTTACATACGGTCAGTTAGGAGAAAGAATAAAGAAAACTCATTTGTTCTTCGAAAAATCTGGAATTAAAAAAGGAGATAAGATTGCTCTTATTGGTAAAAATTCAGCTGAATGGGCTATAACATTCTTGGCAATAGTAAGTTATGGAGCAGTAGTTGTTCCAATACTACCTGATTTTACATCAACGGATGTGCATCATATTGTAACACATTCCGATGCTAAATTATTTTTTGTTTCTAATCATTTATATTCTAAATATAATTTTGAGGAAATGAAAACACTAGAAGGGATATTAATATTAAATGATAATTTCCTTTCGGATTACCGTATTGATAAAATTAAAACTGCTTATGATTCATTTGAAAAAGATTATAATAATTTATTTCCAAATGGATTGAAGCCTGAAGATTTAAAGTTTGAAAACATTAGTAATGATGAATTAGCAGCTATTAATTACACTTCTGGAACCACCGGTTTTTCAAAAGGAGTAATGCTTAATCATAAAAGTTTGGCTTCAAATATTAAATTTGCAGAAGATAATATGCCTTTAAAAAGTGGAGATGCAATTGTATCGTTTTTGCCTTTGGCTCACGCTTATGGTATGGCTTTTGAATTTTTATTTCCTTTTTCAATTGGATGCCATATTACTTTTTTAACAAAAACACCTTCGCCAGCAATAATAACACAAGCATTTAAAAAAATAAAACCAAGGCTAATTTTATCTGTTCCACTTGTTATAGAAAAAATATTTAAAAAGAAAATTAAACCTCAAATAGAAAAACCAATTGTAAGTACACTTTTAAAAATACCGCTGCTTAACAAATTAATTTATAAGAAAGTTCTTGCTGGACTTAACGATGGTTTTGGAGGGAATTTTGAAGAAGTTGTTATTGGTGGTGCAGCGTTTAATGAAGATATTGAAAAACTATTTAAGAAAATAGGATTTCCTTTTACTATTGGTTATGGAATGACTGAATGTGGTCCATTAATATCCTATGCTTCTTGGAAAGAAATGCGAATTGGAAGTTGCGGTAAGCCAGTAGATGCTATGCAAGTTAAAATAGATTCTGAAGATCCAATTAATGAAGTTGGTGAAATATTGGTAAAAGGTGATCATTTAATGTTGGGTTATTATAAAAATCCAGAAGCCACGGCTGAAGCTATCGACAAAGACGGTTGGTTGCATACAGGTGATCTAGGCCTTATAGATAAAGACAATTTTATTTATATTAAAGGTAGAAGCAAAAATATGATTCTTGGTCCATCAGGACAAAACATCTTCCCTGAAGAAATTGAATCAATTTTAAATAAACGGGCTTATATTGGAGATTCGCTAGTAGTTGAAAAAAAAGGTAAACTTGTAGCACTAATATATCCTGATTTCGACCATATGAAACTTACTAATGTAGAAGAATCGGCATTGGATAGCATTTTAGAGAAATATAGAGCACAAGCCAACAAAAATTTACCTGCTTATATGCGTATTACTAAAATAATTCTCCATCCAGAAGCATTTGAAAAAACACCAAAACAAAGTATAAAACGATTTTTGTATAAAGATGTAGAAGTATAATTTTATTAAACCTTAACCAATATTTTTAAATAAATTTTCATCAGGGTTATTAATTCCTACTTGTGAATTCATATTCCAGGGAATTGTAAAAAAGAAAGTTGAACCAATATATATAGTACTCTCTACCCATATTTTACCACCCAGCATTTCAACATAGGCTTTTGAAATAGCCAATCCTAGTCCTGCTCCTTGGTGTGCCATTGTATCTGTAATATCAGCCTGAATAAAACGTTCAAAAACAGTGTCTATTTGTTCTTTTGAAATACCTACCCCAGTATCTTTTACATAAAATAAAATTTCTGCTCCTCCTTTATAATCATATCCAAATTCTATTGTTCCTTTAAGTGTATATTTTATAGCATTTTTTACAAGATTTGAAAGTATGCCATAAAACTTTTCACTATCCGTTTTAATAACTGCATCCTTTTCCGAGAATGCACAAGTAAATGATAGTTGAAGGTTTTTACGGCCAGCTTCAAGCTTTAAAGAATCGTAAACAAATTGCAACTGATTATTAATATTTGTTTCTGAAAAGTGAACATCCATTATTCCTGATTCTATCTTAGAAATATTAATAATATCATTGATAATATTAAGCATACGATCGCCACTTTTTTCAATAATTTCAATATATTTCTTTTGTTTTTCACCAGATAATTCTCGTTCCTTAAGCAACCCTGCAAAACCCAAAATACCATTCATAGGAGTACGAATTTCGTGACTCATATTGGCAAGGAAAGCTGATTTTAATTGATCGCTTTCTTGTGCTTTTTCTTTGGCTTTCACTAAATCCTCAAAAGTTTTTCTTTTTTCCGTAATATCTTCGCTAACCGCTACAAAATTTGTCAATTCATTATTTTCATAAATGGGTGAAATAGCCATACTCACCCAATAAGAATCTCCATTTGCTTTTTTATTTTGAATTTCTCCTTGCCAAGTATTCCCCGAGTTTATAGTATTCCAAAGTTCTTGATGTACTTTCTTTGAAGTTTTTTTAGATTTAAGGATTCGTGGATTTTTACCAATAGCTTCATTATACGAATAACCCGTTATTTTAGTAAAAGCCGGGTTCACATATTCAATAATTCCTTTTTTATCGCTAACTACAATTGCAATAGGACTTTGTTCAATCGAACGACTCAATAAACTGATTCTATGCTCTTGTTTTTTCTTTTCACTTACATCATGAACAATTGAATACAGGTAAATTTTCTCTGAAATATTAACACTACTAGAAAAAACTTCCACATCGGCAATAGTACCATCGGCCTTTCTGTGTTTAAACTCATAATGAACTTTTCTGTTTTTGTTGGTCAAAGGTATTATCTTTTCAATTTCCGAAAAAGACAATGTATTAATATCACCAATATTCATTTGGCAAAGTTTTTGTAAACTCCACCCATAAAATTCAGCTGCAGCCGGATTCGCATCAAAAATCTGTCCGGTTTCAGCACATATTAATAACTTAACCGCTGTATGATCGTAAAAAAGCTGTTTGAATTTTTCTTCACCTTCTTCAGCTTTTTGCTTAGCCAACAATAAATTACTGTTTAATTTTAAAATATCTTTATTTTGTATTTTAAGTTGGTATTCTATTTTTTTTCGTTTAATAATATTACCCGATAAAACTAAAATTAATATTAACAATGCTAATAAAACTATTAGAGAAGGAACAATTAACAGTTTATGTTTTTCCCAAAAAGTAATAGGCTTATTAAGAATAATAGCGTTATTAGGAAGCTTGTTTAATTCAATATTATGTTTATTTAGTTGATTGTAGTCAAACATTAAAATATTTGGACTTTTGGTTACAATCTTAATTTTAGATACAGATTTGTTAAAAAGTATGCTATAAACCATTTCTGCAGCTATTTTACCTTGCTCAAAATGCGAAATAAGTTTTCCCCCAAAAACACCATTACCCATTCCATGTTCCCATAAATGGAAAAGTGGTGCATCAAGATTTTCCTGAAGTAAACTCATAACATGGTCAAAATCAGTAGTTTTATGCATTTTATCGCGATAACTAGAAAGGAGTAATACTGGAGCGCTAGAAGGAATTGTTTTTATTTTAACTTTATATTCGGAGAAAGAGAGTTGTGAAAGGTTAACCTCTTTAAACGCTGTTTCTGGAAGCTGCTTTGATATTTCTCGATACTGTTCTAAATCGGCCAAACCACTACTAGTGCCATCGCTTATACAATATACACTTCCTGTTTCAGGAAAAAGATTTACCATAAGTTCAATCGTCTCTTTCATTGAAACAGCTTCAACAACACCTGTTACATTAGGATTAGAATTTTGTTTTAATGCTTTTTCAATATCATTTACACCAAAAAAAATTATTGGTATATTTTTAAACAACTCATCTTGGTATTGCAATACAAAATTAAAAGCATCATCATCGGCAGTAAGTATGGCATCATATTTTTGACTATTTGCTAGCTTGCTTTTTAATGATTTATAGAATAAATTATATATTTCAGGAGAAATAAATCTTTTGCTGTCCATAAACTCAACATCAAGATTTACATCTGTTGTATCTAAAATTGATTTAATACCGTTTATTTGTTCAAAATAAGTTGGAAATCTAGAATTATACGAACTGATAAGCAAAACATTTTTGTTTTCCTGAGCAGATATATCAAACGATAAATTTAAGATAAAAATAAAAAATACTAGGGTCCAATTTTTCATTGCCCTACTAAATTACAGTTTTTTTTTAAAACTTTCACATTTTTTTTTGCTTTGGACTTATTAAAATAACTTTTACATAAAATTACTAGATTTACAGCTATCTATTTATTATTGAATTATCTAGCTTTTATATAAAATAACCCATAAAGCATTACAACTAAATGGAATACTACTAAAGGAGGTACTATTTTACACTTTAATTTATTAATAAAAGCATTGGGCTTATTTTAATTTGGTTTTAAGTTCCACTTCTCTTTTTTTACCTTTTTGCAATAATTTTAAGAGTTTTAATAATTTCATCTTTAGATAGAAACATTTATATTAGTACTTGCCTTAAATATTGCTTGGTATTTTTAAAACTGTCTATTCAACTATATTTATTGATATTTTAGCAAACTGTTTTATCCATTGTATAAACTTAGCACCGTAAGATTCTTTTGGAAATTTCTTATAGCATTTATGTAGATATGAAATGCATCTTGCTGGACCAAGATTCCTGTGTCCACAACATAGAAAGTCTGCAATAATAACTGTCATTACTGTATCGTCTGTAAATGTGCTTTTCTCTTGAAATAGTTTAAATTCTTTACTTTTGTAATTGTTGAACTCGTAGAATCATCCGACAATATCTCCTATTGTTGCTCCAATCATTTTGAATTGAATTAATATATAAAGTTAAAAAATAGATTGATTATTAAAAAGTTGCCAATATGTTAAATTTAGGTTGGTTAACTTTTAAAAATGAAGTGAAATTGACTTTATTCTATAAATAAATAACCTCGATTTATATACCTACTCTCAGTTTGCTTAATTGTTAAAATGTTCACTAAACATTTTTATGTAATGAATTGTAAACTGTAATTTATTAAATAGCGTTTTGCATCAATTCGGTTAATGTACAAGTAAAAGGTAAAGATGAAGCCCTTCCTTTTTTATAATTTTTGAGATTTTTAAAATTCCATTTTCTGTTTCCAAATTTCTGTAAATCAACTTTTTCAATTTCAATAACTAAATAATGATCGGAAGAAGGGTTTAAATAACCTTTTGAAATCAAATTCTCTTTAGAATACACTTTAGGACCTTTACTTATAATTTTCCATAATTCATTTGAATGTTGCGCCCCTCTTCCATGTAGTAATAAAAATTTTGCATCTACTGTTTCTTTATCTAATATTAAAGATCCTGAAGTACTTCCCATTCTAAAATTATATAACTTCTTTGTATTTATCCAATTAAACTGTTCTTCTGAATTGTAATACCCAATCAAAATAGACGTTTCATCTGGAATCAACTTTTTGTTATTTAGATATTCTGGTATTGGTTCTTTCAGTTTATTTATAATGGCTGTTTTATGAATATCATATGATTTTACAGCGAGATTTTCACGTTGAGTGGCTCTATTGACAAAATGCGCAATTACTTTATCTATGAATGCTTCAAGATGGCTTGTTTCCACATTTGTTTTAGAAGGTTTTACAGAAAATGCACCTAGACCCGGTAAAATCTCGTGAAACCCCATCTTTGTTGTTTGTTCAGTTCCTGGATATAACACATACGCTCCTCCCGTTCTTCTTATTGCATCTTTATAAGCGTGCATTTTTAGTAAATCAGCATTTTTGTAAATGCCTTTTTTATGTTCTAGCTTTTCTTCTGAGATCTCTTCTTCATTTGTTTTTAAATTATCACCAACAATTTCCTTAATCTCATTCACTTTGTATTTGGCATCAAAATGAATGTGCACTATTTGCTCTGTTTCTTCTGCTACTTTTTCTTTTATTTCTTTGGGCCAAAATGAAAGTGTGTAATCTGGCCGCATTGCAGTAGTCCAGCTTCCTGAATTTGGATATATTGATGATCCTGAGAAACTTCTGTTATAATTAAATTTTACATTAAGGCACCGCGAATGTGATTTAAAAACCCCTTGAAGTGCTGTAAATTTACCTTGTTTCAATTGCAGGTTTAAATTCTTGGTTTTTGAATCGAAATTTGTCAACTTTTCTAAAGCCTTGGGAGCTATTTCAAACTTCTTTTTAAACAAATCAAGAAGGGTGAAAAACAGCCAATATTCATATAAAGTCGCAATATCTTTTTTACCTCCACTATAAATATCATCACCACCTTCCCAAATTAATTTAGCTGCCAAATCGAACATTAACCATACTTTTAACACTTCTCGATATCCTTCTTTTCTTTGAAGAATTGGACTGTTTAATTTTAAGGTATCAGGTCTGGATATTTGTTTAAATAAACTATGTTGTAAATGACTTTCCAACATATAAACAACTGATCCTGCTTCTTTTTGTAACCTTTCTGTTGCATTCTTATGTTTTTGAATATCTATACAAAACTTCAAAAAAATCTTCAATGCGTGTTTGATAAACCTATTTTCAGAAGTATCTACATTTTCTATTTTTTTATTGGAATTTATTTTTCCTGCAACAGTAGTAAGACCTCTTTTAGTTAATGGATGTTCTGAACCAAGAGGTAATCTATTCGATGCATTTAACAATTGTTTTACAGTAGACACATTAAAACGCTTAATTTTTCTAACATCTACTAGCTCTTCTTTTTCCTTCCAAATTGTTGTTGGAGATGTGATTATTCTGTGAATTGCTTCATCAAAATCATCTGATTGAATTATGGATTTTATGAAAGCAAAGCGTTGGTATAATGTTTTACTATCAGTATTGTAATCTGTTTCAAAAGAATGGCTTACTGGGGCGTTTGATTGTAGGATTAAATCGGTACATTTTTCGGTGATACTCTCCAGCATATACCTATAATCTTCACGATATGTAGCCTTTATGGATTGTACTTCTAGTTTTAATTCTCCTATTGGCTTATCAATTCCCTCTTTATAAATTTCAAGGGTTAAGGTTCCCACATAAATATTTGGTGCTATTTGCCCTGAATACCTTTTTCGACGATGTGGTTGAACAATCTCACTTCGTTGAAAAAAATAGTCTGGATTGCTAAACTCATAATCGTAAAAATTACCTTCTTGTAGTTGATAAGGTGCTTCATTATTTTGAATTGCATCTTCCCTATGAAACAAAGTATTGTGCTTCCTATCATCTATAAAAAGTTTTAAATCTTCTTTAAGATTATCTAATGCTATTACAATGGAACTTTTCCCTATCATATTCTATGCTTCAGCGTAACTTGCAAATCCGTTATCTATGGCTCCTTTGTACATTCTAGTTATCTTTTCAAGAGACAATGGATATCTAATGTTATCTATTTCAAAATTTAGCTCTTCATTGTTTTCAAAAAACTCTTTTTTAACATCTATTTCCTGCACGCATAAATCTCCCAAATTCTCTAACACTGGACACAGTTTCCTTCTTGAGCCATGCAACTTAGGCAATAGCTTTTGCATAATGGCAATGTCTATTTTTTGATTGGTTGTTAATTCTGAATTTACCACCTCTAATTGATGAAATAAGCGATGAATTTCCATTGCTGTTCTATACCCAAATTCAGCACCTGTTTTCTTTAACTGAGTAAAAAACTTGACTAAGGTTTCATTCAATTCTGGAGAAATAGTATCATTGGTTCCATTGCTTGCCATTTTAATAAAGTCCACCGCCATAGTACTTCCATTTCCAATTAGTTTAGTGAAATTAATATCGTTTGGCGCATTTAAAAAAGTAGCTATTTCTTCCTCTTGAACTCTAAACTCAATAACATTGGCTCTATCCAATACTTTCGGACTAAACATATAAGTAGTCTCATCAATATTTACGGTACCAATTACAAATAAATTTTTTGGCCAGCTGAGTTCTGAAGGTACTGTTGATTTAACAGCTCCAAGATCGCTGTGAAGTTTAAATTTTTCTTTGGATTCCATAACACTTAAAAAGTCCGCAAAATAACGTTCCACATGACTTAAATTCATTTCATCCAAAATCAAAAAATGAGGTTTATTTAAGTTTTGATCAGCATTGATAACTAGCTGTAAAGCACCATTTTCTGGTAAAATATATTCTTCATTATTCAATGCGTTTTCATACCCTAATAAGGGTTCTCTATTGGTCCAATCTGCTCCAACGGGTACCACACAATATTGTTTATCAGTTTCGCATACCCATTTTGCAAAGGTTTGTGCTAATTTTGTTTTACCTGATCCCGATAATCCACTCAACAATACAAATGGCTTTGTAATTAGTGAGCTTACGAAGCGTGTTAACAATGTATCTGTGAATAGCAAGCCTGATGCTTTTGTATCTTCAATAAATTTTGACAATTGAAAATCTTCTTGTTCAATTAAATTCTCAATTTCAGTATCTATAATAGGAGTTTCTTGATTTTTATAAAAATCTAAAAGCATATCCAACTCATCATTTAAAATCATTTCATCAGGCAAATTATTTACATCATAAACCTTGTAGATAAAAGAACTGCCATACCTATCCGGTTTCCCTAAGTTATTTTTGTAAAAAAAATTAGTTATAGTAACTGGGTTATCAATATTCCATTGAGCTACTGGATTTGTTGTTTCACTTAATCCATACGCTAATATTAATTTTTCTATACTTTTAAAATAAAGATAAACAGGATAAATACCTTCTGTAACTTCATTAGGCTCTTTTAACAATGCAATCCAAGGAATTTTGGCTTGATTTCCAGCTCCAAAACTTACTTTAACTTTAAATTCACTATAAATTTTAGGATAACTTTTTGTTTTTAGATTGGTTGTTTTTGCTTGTTTTAAAAATTTCCCTACAATTTCACTAAAATTAAACTTTTTCTCACATTCCCTGAGAGTAACACCTCCTATAGTCTTCCATTCATTTGGTCCATTTGCTGCTCTATTTAACACCATTGAAGCAGCTGCAGAAGGTGAATTGAATAAAATATCTTTTTTTAATACATAAAATTCACCAAATGAAGTATCATTTACATACTTATCATTTAAAAAACTAGAAATAAGCTTAAAATATGAATGAATTAAAAAACTTGGCTTAGGTTCTTTAAAAATATAAGATCCTTTCAATAATAAATAACCATTTTCTATAATTTGCATTTTAGCAATTAAATAGTTTCCGGCTTTATCAGAATGACCTTTTGAAACTATAATTTGAAAAATATTTAATGAATCCATTTTATTTGACTTAGTTACTATTTCAATTCCTAATCGTTCATAAGCTTTAAAACACGGCGTATTTATACCTCCTGGAAAATAATTTTCAATTTCTTTACCCGTAGCATAATAATTGGCAATGGCCATAATGGGTTTTGGCGGGTACAAAACGCCTTCAATTTTTATATCATAATATTTGGAGGTGCTAAACCCTTCAGGAGTTCCTTTTTCATTAAATTCCTTAACTGCGGTTTTTATATTTTCAAGAGTCACTTTATTAAATAGCATATTTTTTATTTTTAAACCTTTCGTTTCTATTCGATTAGATTGAACATTCAACGGTGTTTTCAAACCCATTTTTTGATTAAATACAAAATCGATCATTTTTATTGTATCCTCAATATTATATAACCTTAGAAAGCTTTCCCCTCCTAGTTTTTTAGTTTTAGATTTTATAATAGCCAAATCAGAACTACCATCGTTAAAAAAAACATGATTAATTCTAAAATAAAATGTCATGGAATTTACTCCTACAAGTAAAGAAAAAGGATGTGTTGTTCGATGTCCAAAAATATCATACCAACGTTCATCGTTTAAAGATATTTGAATATCAATCTTATCTCCTTTATTCTTTAATTCAATATTAAAAATCTTATTATATTTAAAAATTTCTAAAAAGAAATTTGCAGCATCTTTAACTTCATCTTTTATATTAGAATTATTATACTCTGAATAAAGGTTATTTGGGTCAATAAACATAGGAAGATTACTCTTTATTTTATTATAAAATTAATACTTTTTATTTATCTAGATGGCTATATAATTCTTTAATCCGTTTTTACTTTCCTTTTTAACCATCTAATATAATCCTCTTGATTTAGATCATACCATTCGCTTGTTATTAAATAATGTGAATTCTTATTTTTTTGAGGCTTTGCATAATACCTGGTATATTTACCTATTGTTCTATTCTCAACTATCGATATTTTTTCATCTACTTTTTTAAGAACAGGATAATTTAAGTCGAATGTCATTTTGCTATAATCTGACTTTTGCAATCTTTCAATTTCAAGATCTGTTATTAATTCCAATTTAAGAATTAGGGGTAATGTTGCTCTAACCATTATCCCTATTTTCAACTTTTTTAATTCGCTAATAGGTGCCGCAATAATATTTATTAGTTTTTCTTTGCTCATACTTAATTGGTTTATTTGCTAATATTATGATATTAAATTTTAGTATCTATCATATACAATGTTTTACTATCTGAAATAATTGTGTTAATAAAAAAATGTTTCCTTTTAAAATTTTGGCAAAATAATAGTTTTCTTATTTCATATAGATATACTTTATCTCAACTTTTATCTATAACCTCAGCAATTGAAATTTTTAAATTATAGCCAGATGCTCTTAAGATATTTATCATTGCGCCCGCTTTTAGCGGAGTTTCTAATGAAAAAAAACTGAAAAGTCTTTCATAGCAATTGTAGAGCTTTTATTGAAATTTTAATTTTTTTAATCTAATACATCATACGTTTTATCAAAAAGCTTAAAATTAATAATAATAAATAATGTGCTTTATGATAAATGTTATTTTTTTATTGGTTACTTTTAATCGGTTTTTGGCACAATAAATATTGAATAAAATTGAGTTTGAAAAAATATTTTATATTTTAAATGATTACAAATAGTATTCTATATTTTTAAATTGTTGTTATTTTATTTTTTAGACTTAAAAAAATCCACTTCTAAAATAGTTTAAGTTCATTAATAACATTTTTTTATTCCACCTTAATGAGGTGATTTTTTCCTTCAACAATTTTCAATCTTCTCAAATTAATGGATTTATTGTAAATTTTGTTATGGAATTCCGTAAAGCATTGTTATTTTTCATTTTACTCCATTCACCTTATTTTTTTTGTATTCATAATGTGCTTCACTTTTAGATTATTAAAAAGAAACAAAATCAAGATTTGTGATGATATATTTGAATTGACAAAACCCTAAAACAACACTTCAACAGACTCAGTGTGACGGATTAAAAATTACTTTTGAGTTTTCATTAAAATTTATAAAGTTAAACATTCACTCATCTCTTTTTAACTAAATATTATACCTTATTTTATTTAACTGTACTAAAATTTCTGTTTAAATTTGAGCCTAATATTTTTAAGTTTTTATTATGACCAAAGCTAATTCTCCCATCACTTTTTCTTGTGGTACAACTATAAAAAATAGATTTATGTTGGCACCGTTAACCAACAGACAAAGTTTTGAGGACGGACAACTCTCGGATGATGAATTGACATGGTTAACGATGAGAGCTGAAGGCGGTTTTGGAATGGTTATGACTTGTGCCTCACATGTTCAAGAAATTGGAAAAGGGTTTTCTTGTCAGTTAGGAATTTTTGGTGATCACTTAATGGAAGGGCATAAAAGATTGGCAGCTAACATTAAAGAGCTAGGAAGTATTGCGGTAATTCAACTGCATCATGCAGGAATGCGCACACCTGCCGAACTTATTAAAGGAAAACCTGTTTGTCCTTCTGATAATAAAAAAACCAATGCGCGCGGACTTACTTTAGCCGAAGTAAAACAATTAAAAGAGGATTTTATTGAAGCAGCCATTCGTTCTCAAAAATGTGGCTATAACGGAGTTGAAGTTCACGGAGCGCATGGTTATATATTAACACAATTTTTAAGTTCTGAAATAAATAAAAGAACAGATGAATATGGCGGTTCTTTGTCAAATAGGTCTCGACTTTTGTTTGAAATAGTAGATGGTATTAGGGCTAAATGTGGTCCTAACTTTTTAATTGGAGTACGATTATCCCCTGAAAGATTTGGAATGGATATTAACGAGATTAAATGGGTTTGTGAACAACTAATTGAAGGAGGAAATATTGATTTTTTAGACATATCGCTTTGGGACGTTTATAAAATGCCCAGTGAAGAAAATTATCAAAACAAAACTTTATTAGAACACTTTAGTACCTTAGATTTTAAAAATGTAAAATGGACAGTAGCCGGAAAAATATACAATGCTGAAGATGTTCAAAATGTATTAGATGCTGGTGTAGATTTTGTTTCAATTGGAACTTCGGGAATACTGCATCATAACTTTCCAAATTTGGTTATTAAAAATCCAAACTTTAATCCAATTTCAATTCCTGTTTCAGAAGCGCATCTAAAAAAAGAAGGCTTGAGTGAAAAGTTTATAACCTACCTAAAAAGATGGCCGGATTTTGTTAAATAATCCCGTTTAAATGTTGAATACTTTATTCTGTAAATCGTTTTATTTTTGTTGACCGATTTGTGAACCTTTTATATCAAATTATATGATAGTCCTAAAACTACAAAACCTTGTAAATCATAGGATTTACAAGGTTTTACCACCGTTTGATAAGTGTTGTAGTGATCGCGACAGGATTCGAACCTGTGACCGTCTGCTTAGAAGGCAGATGCTCTATCCAGCTGAGCTACGCGACCATTATTTCAAAAAATAAGATAAATCATTTATAATTTATCATTTTGTCGGGGTGGCAGGATTCGAACCTGCGGCCTCCACGTCCCAAACGTGGCGCGATAACCGGGCTACGCTACACCCCGAAATGATTATCTTAATTTTGCGGAGAGACAGGGATTCGAACCCTGGCGACAGTTACCCGTCGACAGATTAGCAATCTGCTCCATTACCACTCTGGCACCTCTCCAATAAAAATATGTATAAGAACCTATTTTTGCGAGTGCAAATGTAACATTTGAAATGCATTTACACAACATTTTTTCACTTTTTTTAAATAATTTTATTCAGGGTATTCTATTCTAAGATGATAAATATTCTTTAACTTCTTCTTTAACAACTTCTTAATTGTTTGTAACTCCTTAAATGTAATATCTGCATTCATAAATTGTCCTTCCTCCATTTGCTTATTTACAATTTTTTCAACTAAATTATCAAATGCTTGTGCTGTTGGCTCCTTAATACTTTTTGAAGCGGCTTCTACTGAATCGCACATCATTAAAATTGCTGTTTCTTTTGAAAAAGGAATTGGTCCTGGATATTGAAAATATTTTTTGTCGGGTGTAGAGCCTATTAAATCTTCTTCTCTCTTGTAAAAATAATAAACTAAACTTGTTCCGTGGTGTGTACGTATAAAATCTATAATTCTATCTGGAATTCTATTCTTTTTAGCCAATTCTACACCTTCAATAATGTGGTTTATTATAATTTGCGCACTATCTTTAGGTGTTAATTCGTTATGTGGATTTACATTTGTAGACTGATTTTCTGTAAAATACATTGGGTTTATCATTTTCCCAATATCGTGATATAAAGCCCCAGTTCTTACCAACATAGAATTTGCATCAATTTCATTTGCACAAGCTTCTGCCAAATTAGCAACTTGTAATGAGTGCTGAAAAGTTCCTGGTGCTTTTTCAGACAATGCCCTCAAAAGCTTAGAATTTGTATTAGATAGTTCTTTTAAAGATTCATCTGAAACTAAACTAAATAATTTTTCAAAAACATAAATTAATGGTAAAACAAACAATGTAGCACCTCCATTTATGGTAAAATACACAAATTTATCCCAATCTAAATTTTGAGCGTTTCCTTCTTGTATAATCGAAAAAGCAAAATATGCTATAAAATAAACAAATGTAATTTGTATTACAGATATAAATAAATTAGCTCTTTTATGCAGCTCAGAGATAGTTAAAATCGTGACAATTCCTGCTATAATTTGTAAAAAAATAAACTCAAAACTATTTGGCACTATAAAGCCCAATAACAGAACTGTTAGTACGTGTGTAAACAACCCTAGCCTAGCATCAAAAAAAGCTTTTAAAACTAAAGGTAAAATTACAATTGGTGCTATATAAATATATTGTGCATCGTATTTTACAATAAGTGTTATCAATAAAACAATTAAAACAACATTAAAAAATATAAATGTCACTTTAGTATTATTCTCAAATATTTCTAAGCGGTATTTTCTTAAAAAAAGCAACAACATTAAAAATGCTAATGCAACTAAAATTGTATAACCTGAAACTATCCAATTATAACTTGACTTACTCCACACTTGAGATTCAAATTCATTTTTAACAGAATTTAAAATTCTTAAATTCTCTCCTTGTACAATATCTCCTTTAAATATAATTCTTTCGTTTTCAGAAACTAAACCTTTTGTGTATGATATTTTACTTAAATTTTCTTCTAAAACTCTTTGAGTAAAATCAACATCAAACTTTACATTGGGCTTTAATTCTTCATAAATAATATTTAAAATAATATTTTCTATTTGCGAAAATGGCTGATTCCCAATTTTTAAATTTATGTAATCTAAAATTTGCGAAGTTTTAAACAACTTATTTATATCAATTTCCTGGCTCTTATTACCTCTTCGCAGTGTAATTACTGGTAATTTGTTTTTAATATCTGTAGTAACCTCTAAATAGCCGTATTCGTAGATATTATCAACTATTTGAGATACTAACTCTCTTAATTTATTTTTTTCAATTTCAGTAATTTCAGCATTTATTAATGCATCTTCTACTTTTGTATTAATTGCATTTTTTACCTGTAAAACTATATTTTCATCATATTCATAAAATTGTTTTGATGATGCTGTTATTTGTTCCTTTTCTAAGGCTATTTCTTCTGCTGTTTTTTGTATAGCAAAATCAAATGGAGCATAATAATTTTCATATTCCCAAGGTTTTCCCTTTTGAAATTCGTATTTAAACTGCCCTCCTTTTGGAAATAAATAAACAACTAAAACAATAGTAGTTATATATAAAAACAATTTATATATTAAAGAATGGTTTACAAGTAATTTATTAATAATTTTTTTCACGAAGTATCCGTTTTCATTTCAAAAATAACAATTATTATTACAATAACATTTGCAAATGTTTTTATTTTATAAAGTTTTTTCTATTTATTTACCTTTATTGAAACCTAAGATATATTTTTTCAAAAATTAAACTGTATGTTAAAAATCGATAGATTACCTAATTTTGATTAAATTCGCAGTTAGTAATTTAATTGAATAATACGTTTATCATTTCGTAATAAAATAACATTATTGTACCTTATTAAATTGAATGATAACCGTAAAAAGAATATAAACCCATGAAAGAAGTTGTAATTGTTTCTGTAGCACGTACTCCCATTGGTAGTTTTTTAGGCAGTTTAGCTAATATTTCTGCTCCAAAATTAGGAGCAATTGCTATAAAAGGTGCTTTAGATAAAATAAATTTAGATACTAAATTAATTGATGAAGTTTATATGGGGAATGTAATTTCTGCAGGACTTGGTCAAGCTCCTGCTAGACAAGCTGCTATTTTTGCCGGTATTCCAACTTCTACTCCTTGTACAACTATCAACAAAGTATGTGCTTCTGGTATGAAATCAATTATGTTAGCCACGCAAGCAATTAAAGCTGGTGATGCTGAAATTATAGTTGCTGGTGGTATGGAAAATATGAGTAGTATTCCTCATTATATTTCTGGAAGAAAAACTACAAAACTAGGAAATATAAACGCTGTTGACGGTCTTTTATTAGATGGATTAACCGATGTTTATGACCAAAAACATATGGGAACTTGTGGTGATTTATGCGCTACAGAATATAATTTTACAAGAGAAGATCAAGATAATTTTGCAATAGCATCTTATAATAAATCTGCCAAAGCTTGGGAAAACGGTTACTTTAAAAATGAAATTGTTCCTGTTGAAATTCCACAAAGAAAAGGCGATCCAATTATATTTTCTGAAGATGAAGAATACAAAAATATTTATAAAGATAAAATACCAACATTAAGACCTGTTTTTAATAAAAATGGTACTGTTACAGCTGCAAATGCATCTACCTTAAATGATGGAGCTGCAGCATTGGTTCTTATGAGTTTAGAAAAAGCTAATGAATTAAATTTAAAGCCTATAGCCAAAATTTTAGGTTATGCTGATGCCGCAAACGAACCTAAATGGTTTACAACTGCCCCAGCAAAGGCTATTCCTAAAGCCCTAGCAAAAGCAGGAATCTCGCAAAACAAAGTTGATTATTTTGAACTAAATGAAGCGTTTTCTATTGTTGGATTAGCTAACATAAAACTTCTTAATTTAGATGCTAACAAGGTAAATATTAACGGTGGAGCAGTTTCTTTAGGTCACCCACTTGGAATGTCTGGAGCAAGAATAGTTATTGCTTTAACATCTATATTAGAACAAAAAAACGCAAAAATTGGTGCCGCCGGAATCTGTAATGGAGGTGGTGGTGCAAGTGCAATAGTAATTGAAAGAATATAATTATATTTATGCAATACGGTATTTGTAATTTAAGTATTATCCCTGTTAGAATTGAACCTAACAACATTACTGAAATGGTTTCTCAACTATTATTTGGAGAACATTTTAAAGTATTAGAATCTAGAAAAAATTGGAGTAAAATAAGAATTGCTTTCGATAATTATGAAGGTTGGATAGATAATAAACAATATGAAGAAATTTCAGAAGAAACATATAAAACATTAAACAGCTCGGCTATTACATTAGCAGCTGATTTAATTGACTTTGCTACAGACAATAACAACAATTTTGCAACTGTATGTATTGGCTCTAATTTACCTTTTTACAATACAAAAAACATTTTAGTGAATAACACTAAATTTTATTATGAAGGTGCAATTTTAGATGCCAAATCTCCTAAAGATTCAATTACTGATATTGCCTATAAGTTTTTAAATACACCTTATTTATGGGGTGGAAAAACTCCTTTTGGAATAGACTCTTCTGGTTTTACACAAATGGTATATAAACTTTGTGGTTATAAATTATTAAGAGATGCTTCTCAACAAGCAACCCAAGGAGAAGTACTAAGTTTTATTGAAGAAAGTGAACCTGGAGATTTAGCGTTTTTTGATGATAGCGAAGGAATAATTACCCATGTTGGTATTATTATGAAAGATAATTATATTATACATGCCTATGGTAAGGTAAGAGTAGATATGATAGACCATAGCGGAATATTTAATCTCGACTTACAAAAACACACTCATAAACTTAGAGTAATTAAAAAAATTATATAAAAAAAAACCTCTCAAATTTTGAGAGGTTTTTTTATAAAAGGTTTTTTATGATTTATTTTAAACCATCATAAACTGCTTTAATTTCATTCAATTTATCAGTCATTTCAAGGTTTTCATATAATCCCATTAAAGTCTGAATTACACTAATGTTTTCATTATTTATTTCATAAGCTTTCTCGTAATAAGGTAAAGCCTTTTTATAAATTTCAAATTGTTCTTTTTGCAAACTATCATACTTATCGAAATCAGATAAATTTTTGTTCATCTCATCAATAATTGGAGTTGCTTTTTCTATAATTGCTGCACCTATATTATTGTAAGCATCTGCATAATCAGGTTTTAATTCAACTGCTTTTTCAAAAGAACTTATAGCCTCATCTAAGTTTCCCTGACCCATATTCATTACACCAACATTATAGTATAAAGTAGGTTCTGTAGGGTTTAAACTAATTGCTTCTTCTAATTTTTCTTTGAATTTATCGTTATCTCCTGCTTTATAATACAAATTAGCTTCATCTATTAATAATGAATAGCTAGATGGAAATTCTTCTCTACCTTGAGTAATTACTTCTAACGCTTTTTCAGAATCTTCTAACATTGCATAATTTTGAGCTAAATTTTTGAAAATCATTTCTCTCCTAGATTCTTTAACTTCTTCTCTTGGATTTTCTGCAATACCTAATTTAACTTGTACATCCATTGCTTTTTTTGTTGGATATACAACTTCTTTACCATCTGATTTATTATTAGCTATATAAACAGTTGAGATTCCTGTATAATTTAAATCTAATAATTTTTGATAAGCTTCTTTAGAACTGTTATAGTCTTCACCCATAAAATATACTAAGGCTGCATTATCTAAAAATGTAGTATCTGTAGGACTTAAAGCATATACTTGTGCAAATCCTTTAGCAGCTTTTACGTAATCTGCAGGCAACTTGCTTTGTGTAGCTACTTCATAATCTTTTGATGCATTTCCAGCTGTACTTTGAACCAAAGAATTAATTAATTCCTTAATTTCATTAGAATATTTTAATTTATTAGTTTCTTTTTCATACGCTAATAATTCATTAAAAGCTACTGCTACTTCTTCTACATTTGAATTAGCTCCTTCTTGATATAAAGCTTTTCCTTTTAAATAGTAATATTTAGCTTTTAGTTTTTGATCTGCAGAACCGATTAAACTCTCAGCTTGATTAATTGCTGCTAAAGCAGACGAAAAATCACCGTTCTTTATAGCTTTATCGGCTGTTTTTAATTCATTTTTTTGCCCAAATACCGTTATAGTAATAAATAAGGCAGATAGAAATATTAATTGTTTTTTCATTTTAATTGATTTATTCTTTATTATTCTTTATTTGTACTCTCATCATTAGTGTTTTCAATTTCCGTGCCATTTCCATTTTCATCAATTTCAACTTCTTCTTCATGTACCACTTTTGCAACTGCAGCAATTGAATCGTTATCTTTAATATTTATTAATTTAACACCTTGGGTAGCGCGTCCCATAACACGTAAATCTGCAACAGCCAATCTAATAGTAATACCAGATTTATTAATAATCATTAAATCATCTTCATCTGTTACATTTTTAATAGCAACTAAACCACCTGTTTTTTCTGTAACGTTAATAGTTTTAACACCTTTACCTCCACGGTTTGTTATTCTATAATCTTCTAAATTAGAGCGTTTACCATAACCATTTTCTGAAACTACAAGTATATTGCTTTCCAAATCGTTAACAGCTACCATTCCAACAACTTCATCTTTTTCATCTGCTAATCTTATACCTCTTACACCTGAAGCATTTCTACCCATTGGTCGTGTTTTGCCTTCTTCAAAACGAATAGATTTACCAGATTTTAAAGCCATCATTACTTGACTATCACCATTGGTTAATTTTGCTTCTAGCAATTCATCATCTTCTTTAATAGTAATTGCATTAATTCCATTAGTTCTTGGACGAGAATATTGTTCTAAAGAGGTTTTTTTAACTTGACCTTTTTTAGTTGCCATAATCACATAATGATTATTAACATATTCTTCATTCTTTAAATCTTCTGTTACTAAAAATGCTTTTACTTTATCGTCTTGTTCTAAATTTATTAGATTAACAAGTGCTCTTCCTTTAGAGGTTTTACTACCTTCAGGAATTTCGTAAACACGCATCCAAAATACTTTTCCTTTTTGTGTAAAGAATAGCATGTATTGGTGATTAGTACCTAGGAATAAATGCTCTAAGAAATCTTCATTTCTGGTTGTTACTCCTTTTTGGCCGCGTCCTCCTCTATTTTGAACTTTATATTCGTCTAAATTTGTACGCTTTACGTAACCTGCATGTGAAATTGTAACAATTACTTTAGAATTAGGTATCATATCTTCAATAGATAAATCTCCTCCTGCATATTCTATTACAGATCTACGGTCATCACCATATTTATCTCTTATAATTTCTAATTCCTCTTTAATAATTGAGTACCTTCTTACTTCATCTGATAAAATATCTTTTAAATCTGCAATAGTTTTAATAATTTCATCGTATTCAGCACGTAATTTATCTTGCTCTAGACCTGTTAATTGACGTAAGCGCATTTCCACAATTGCTTTTGCTTGAATTTCTGTTAATTCAAAGCGTGTCATTAAGCTTTCACGAGCTTCATCAGCATTAGAAGATCCTCTAATAATTTTAATTACTTCGTCTATATTATCACTTGCAATAATTAATCCTTCTAAAATATGTGCTCTTGCTTCTGCTTTTCTAAGCTCAAATTCAGTTCTTCTAACAATTACTTCATGTCTATGTTCAACAAAATAATGTATTAATTCTTTTAAATTTAATTGTTCTGGACGTCCATTTACCAACGCAATATTATTAACGCTAAATGAAGTTTGAAGTGCAGTATATTTATAAAGTTTATTTAATACAATATTTGGAATTGCGTCTCTTTTTAAAACGTAAACAATACGCATTCCGTTTCTATCAGATTCATCTCTAATATTCGCAATGCCTTCTAATTTTTTCTCGTTAACTAAATCTGCAGTTTTTTTAATCATATCTGCTTTGTTAACTTGGTATGGAATTTCAGTAACAATAATACATTCTCTACCTTTTACTTCTTCAATAGTAGCTTTAGCACGTATTACAACTCTTCCTCTTCCTGTTTCGAATGCTTCCTTAACACCTTCATATCCATAAATAATACCTCCTGTTGGAAAATCTGGAGCTTTAATATGTTGCATTAATTCAGAAATCTCAATTTCTCTATTATCTATATATGCTAAAGTTCCATTTATTACTTCAGTTAAATTATGAGGAGCCATGTTAGTTGCCATACCTACTGCAATACCTGAAGCTCCATTCACCAACAAGTTTGGAATTCTAGTTGGTAAAACAGTTGGTTCATTTAACGTATCATCAAAGTTTAATTTGTGATCTACTGTTTCTTTTTCAATATCTGAAAGCATTTCTTCAGATATTTTTTGCATACGCACCTCTGTATAACGCATTGCTGCAGGACTATCACCATCAACAGAACCAAAGTTACCTTGACCGTCTACCATCATATAACGTACGCTCCAATCTTGAGCCATACGAACCATAGAATCGTACACCGATGTATCTCCATGTGGATGGTATTTACCTAATACTTCCCCAACAACTCTTGCTGATTTTTTATAACTTCCTGTAGCTTTAATACCTAATTCGTGCATCCCATACAGAACCCTTCTGTGTACAGGTTTTAAACCATCTCTAACATCTGGTAATGCTCTTGAAACAATCACTGACATTGAATAATCAATGTACGCAGATTTCATTTCATCTTCTATATTTATAGGTATCAGTTTTTCTCCTTCTGCCATGTGTTTTTAATTTATTTTAGTGTCATTTTTTAACAAAGCAATATACGATATTTCATTTTTTTACACCCAATTTGTCAGCTTGTTTTTTTATTTTTTATCAACAATAAATAGTTAAAAAACACACCCTCTAAACTATTGATAGTCAATTATATACCATCAATAAAACACAAGCGTTTTTTAAATATTTAAAAACTGGTGCCGTTTTTGCATTATAAAAAGAAAAAAATCAGTTAATTTTACAATATAAACACAATATAATGGACGATAATTTTTCACCAAAAGTTAAAGATGTAATTGCATACAGCAAAGAAGAGGCACTGCGTTTGGGGCATGATTTTATTGGAACCGAGCATTTAATGCTGGGTCTAATTCGTAAAGGAACTGGAAAAGCAATAGATATTTTAAACTCATTAACTATTAATCTAGAACATTTACGTAAAAAAATAGAAGGCTTAAGCCCTATAAACTCTATAATAGACAACACATCTATTGAAAAGAAAAGTTTACGGCTAACAAGGCAAGCAGAAAAAGCTTTAAAAACTACTTTTTTAGAAGCTAAACTCTACCAAAGTGAATCTGTTAACACTGCACATTTACTACTCTGTATTTTACGAAATGAAAACGACCCTACAACAAAATTATTAAATAATTTTGAGGCTACTTACGAAGATGTTAAAACTGTTTATAAGCAACTTTTTCTCAACGAAGAAATTGAATTACCAAGAGCAGAAAATAAATCTGACGACGATTTTGAATCATCAAGATCCAATCCGTTTGAACACTCTAAGAGTGAACAAGCCCCTCAAAAGAAGTCTAAAACACCTGTTCTAGATAATTTTGGACGTGATTTAACACGCTTAGCGGAAGAAGGAAACTTAGACCCTGTAGTAGGTAGAAAAAAAGAAATAGAACGTGTTTCTCAAATTTTAAGTCGTAGAAAAAAGAACAACCCAATGTTAATTGGAGAACCAGGTGTTGGTAAATCTGCCATTGCTGAAGGATTGGCTTTACGAATTATACAACGAAAAGTTTCTCGTATTTTATTTAATAAACGTATTATTTCTTTAGACTTAGCAAGTTTAGTTGCTGGTACAAAATACAGAGGACAATTTGAAGAACGTATGAAAGCGTTGATGAATGAATTGGAAAAAAATGATGATATTATTTTATTTATTGATGAAATTCATACCATAGTTGGAGCCGGTGGAGCTACGGGTTCTTTAGATGCTTCAAACATGTTAAAACCAGCATTGGCTCGTGGAGAAATACAATGTATTGGAGCAACTACTTTAGATGAATTTAGAACAAATATTGAAAAAGATGGTGCTTTAGAAAGAAGGTTTCAAAAAGTAATAATAGAACCTACTTCCATTGAAGAAACAATTCAAATACTAAATAATATAAAAGATAAATACGAAGATCATCACAATGTAGATTTTACAAGTGAAGCTATTGAAGCTTGTGTAAAATTAACAAATAGATATATGACCGACAGGTTTCTTCCAGACAAGGCAATAGATGCTATGGACGAAGCAGGCTCTCGCATACATATTACAAATATTGTAGTACCTAAAGAGGTGCTTCAACTTGAAAAAGAATTAGAAACCATTAAAATTGATAAAACCAATGCTGTTAATGGTCAAAAATATGAAGAAGCTGCTAGATTAAGAGATGATGAAAAACGCATTGAAAGCTTACTACAAGGCGAACAGAAAAAATGGGAGGAATCTTCTAAGTTAAACCGTGAAATTGTTACCGAAGATAATGTTGCTGAAGTAGTTTCTATGATGACTGGAATTCCAGTAAACAGAGTTGCTGAAGCTGAAAGCCACAGATTACACGACCTACCAAATCTAATTAAAGGAAAAGTAATCGGTCAAGATGAAGCTGTTTCAAAAGTTGTAAAAGCCATTCAGCGTAACAGAGTTGGACTAAAAGATCCAAATAAACCAATTGGTTCATTTATATTTTTAGGTCAAACAGGTGTTGGTAAAACACAACTAGCTAAAGTGTTAGCTACTGAGTTATTTGATAATGAAGATGCCCTAGTAAGAATTGATATGAGCGAGTATATGGAAAAATTTGCTATTTCTCGTTTAATTGGTGCGCCTCCTGGATATGTTGGATATGAAGAAGGTGGACAACTTACTGAAAAAATAAGACGCAAACCTTATGCGGTTGTTTTATTAGATGAAATTGAAAAAGCACATCCAGATGTTTTTAATATGTTATTACAAATTTTAGATGATGGACATATTACCGACAGTCTTGGAAGAAAAGTTGATTTTAGGAATACAATTATAATTATGACTTCTAACATTGGGTCTCGTCAATTAAAAGACTTTGGCTCTGGTGTTGGTTTTGGAACAGCATCCAAAAAACAACAAGCAGATGAAAATGCTAAAAAAGTAATAGAAAGTGCTCTTAAAAAATCTTTTGCTCCTGAATTTTTAAATAGAATTGATGATGTAATTGTATTTAATGCTTTAGAACGTGAAGATATACATTCAATAATTGACATAGAACTTAAAAAGCTAGTTAATAGAATTGAAGATTTAGGTTATAAATTAATTTTAACTGAAGAAGCTAAAGATTATATTGCAGATAAAGGTTTTGATAAACAATATGGAGCTAGACCTTTAAAACGTGCTATTCAAAAATATATTGAAGATGCTTTAGCTGAAGAAATTGTAAACTCTAAACTAAATGAAGGTGATTCTATTTTTATGGATTTAAATAAAGAAAAAACCGAATTAACTATTAAAATTAGCAATGGAGAAAAAAATATTGAAGAATAATTCAATATAAAATTTTTAAAAAGGCTGTTTAAAAAGTTTAACTTTTAAAACAGCCTTTTTTTTATAAATACTGTCCCGTCCTGAAATAGCGATACACTAAAACACAAGTGTAATGAAAACATCAGACAAATCAGGTGCAGCAAAGCGAACTCAAAAAGATTACTCGCTTTCTTTTAAACTTCAATTAGTTGAAGAAGTAGAACAAGGATTTTTAACAAAAACCCAAGCCAAGCGTAAATATGGTATTCAGGGAGACGCTACAGTAACCAAATGGTTGCAAAAATATGGTAACTTTGATTGGGAAAACCAAGTTCCAAAAACGATGTCAAAAACTCCAGAACAAAAAATACTTGAGCTTGAAGCTAAAATAAAGCTCCTTGAAAAACAGAAAGCTAGAGCTGAACATCTAGCAGAACGTGCTGATAAAAAGGTTATTATTTTCGATATGCTTGTTGATATGGCAGAAAAGGAATATGATATTCAAATAAGAAAAAATTACACACCCGACTTATCAACATCTTCAAAGAAGAATATAAAGAAACTTTAGTTTCTACCTGTGATTTGCTCGGGGTAAACAGACAGGTTTACTATAGATCCATAAAATCAAGACTTCATAAACAAACTGTAGCACAAAAAGTTATCGTTTTGGTTCGTGATATTCGGATGCTAATGCCAAGATTGGGTGGTAAGAAATTATACTTTCTGTTAAAGGATAAATTATCACTATTAAAAGTAGGAAGAGATAAATTGTTTAGAATACTAAAAGCTAACCATATGTTAATAATACCTAAAAGAAGCTACCACATAACTACAGACTCTCATCATAGATTTAGAAAGCACAGAAACCTTGTCAGCTCAATGGATATAGAAGGGCCTGAATCAGTTTGGGTGAGTGATATTACATATATCGGAACGAGAACCAACCCTTCGTATCTGGCATTAATCACAGATGCTTATTCTAAAAAGATTGTAGGATATGATGTGTCAAAATCTTTATCAATGGATGGTTCATTGAGGGCATTGGAAATGGCTATAAATAATAGAAAATACAAAGAAAGTCCATTAATACATCACTCTGATAGAGGGTTGCAATATTGCTCGAATGAATATCAAAGACTATTAGAAAACAATGAGATTAAGCCTAGTATGACTGAAAAATATGATCCATATGAAAATGCAGTTGCAGAGCGAATAAATGGAATTTTAAAACAGGAATTTAGTGTAGCACAGAAGATTCAAGATTTTAAAGTAAAGAAGAAACTGGTCAAAAATGCAATAGAAATATACAACAATATAAGACCTCATTTATCTAACGAAATGCTAACACCAATACAAATGCACGCACAAAAAAAAATTAAACCAAAACAATACAAATCAAAAAAGCTGAACAATGATGTCATTATTCAGCTTTAATTTTTAACTTTTACCCTTTAATAATCTGTATTGGTTATTTAGGACTAGACATACATATTATTTAATTATTACTAATCCCTTTAAAAATCCAAAACCATAACCTGTAAATTGTATTAAAGTTGTTATAACACTTAAAAAAGCAACTCCAATATTTCTGTTTTTTAGAAAAGAATCTATAATAATAATTGCAAAATAAGCTCCAAAAAGCAATGCAAATATTTTTATATTAAAAACAAGTAAAAGCATTGAAAAAATAAATGCTAAAATAAATACAGAAGGAAACCAATAAGTAATTTTTGCAGTTTCTGGATATTTTCTATTTAAAAATGGTCTTCCATTTCCAAATGCAAAAGTTTGTTTAAAAAACTGTTTAAAAGTTGACCTCCTTTTATGATATACAAATGCATTCTCAATAAATTGTGTTTCAAATTTATGACTCCACAATCTAAAAGTTAAATCAATATCTTCTCCAATCTTCATTTTACTAAAACCCTCTGTTTGTTCAAATGCATTTTTAGAAATTCCCAAATTAAAACTCCTAGGTTGAAATTTATCAACCGATTTTTTACTACCCCTAATTCCTCCTGTTGTAAAAAAAGAAGTCATACTATAATTTATAGCTTTTTGTATTGCTGTAAAAGATTGATGAGCTGCATCTGCACCACCAAACGCATCTGTATATTTTTTTTCTAAGGCATTTTCTACTTCAACTAAATAATCTGGAGGTATAATACAATCAGAATCAAAAATAATAAAATAAGTTCCATTAGCTTTTTGCATACCAAAATTCCGACTTGCTCCTGCTCCACTATTTGGCTTAAAAAAATAAAATAAATTCAGTTTTTCTGAATATTTCTTTACAATGTTTTCCGATTTTAAACTAGAACCATCTTCAACAACAATAACTTCAAAACTTTTTTGATAGGTTTGTTTTGTTAAACTCTGTAACAATTCATCAATTTCTTGAGGACGGTTATAAACAGGTATAATTATTGAAAATTGTAGTTCCACAAATTATTTTTTTAAAGAATTTCAAATTTACAGATTTTAAAACAGCTAATTCAAAATTAAGCTTTAATTATCTAATTTTATTCTATTTTATATTTCATAAAAAAAAGCGAAAATTTTTAAATCTTCGCTTTCTTCAGTAAACTTGTGTTCGTTTATTTTTATTTTTCTTCTCCGTTTTCAGATTCGAAAGTTTCCATAAAATTTCCCATAATAGCATCACTTACTCCCATATTTGAGAATCCTCCATCATGAAATAAATTTTGAAGTGTTACCTTTTTTGTTAAATCTGAAAACATTGAAATTGTATAATCAGCACATTCTAATGCAGTAGCATTTCCTAGTGGCGACATTTTTTCTGCATAAGCAATAAAACCATCAAATCCTTTTACACCACTACCTGCTGTAGTTGGAGTTGGAGATTGTGAAATTGTATTAACTCTTACTTTTTTATCACGTCCAAAGAAATAACCAAAGCTTCTAGCAATAGATTCTAAATACGCTTTATTATCTGCCATATCATTATAATCTGGAAAAACACGTTGTGCAGCCATATAAGATAAAGCCACAATACTTCCCCATTCACTCATTGCATCCTTCTTATATAAAACACTCATTACTCTATGAAATGATAAGGCTGACACGTCAAATCCTGTTTTTGTATAATTATAATCTTGTTCTGTATAATGGTTTCCTTTACGTACATTAACAGACATACCTATTGAGTGTAATACAAAATCTATTTTACCACCTAATAATTCAACAGATTTATCAATTAAATTTTCTAAATCTTCCATAGATGTTGCATCGGCCGGTATTATTTGTGAACCTGTTTTTTCAGCCAATTCCGAAATAGTTCCAAAACGCATTGCAACTGGTGCATTTGTTAAAACAAATGTTGCTCCTTCTTCATGAGCTCTTTCAGCAACTTTCCAAGCAATTGATTTTGAATCTAATGCTCCGAAAATAATACCTCTTTTACCTTTTAATAAATTATACATAATTTTAATGTTGTTTTCGATTTAATTTAATTGAGTACAAATATAGTAAATTCTTAATTTAACAATTGTTTTGCGTGCTCAATTGCTGTATCTGTAATATTTTTACCACTTAACATCTCTGCAATTTCCTTAACACGCTCATCTACATTTAATTGCCTCAATTGTGTAATTATATTATTATTTTTATCTTCTTTATATACTTTATAATGTTGTTGACCTTTAGCTGCAATTTGTGGTAAATGTGTAATGGTAATTACTTGCATATTAGCACTCATCTGCTGCATAATATCAGCCATTTTTTGAGAAACATCTCCAGAAACTCCCGTATCAATTTCATCAAAAATAATAGTTGGTAGTTTAGAATATTCAGAAAGAATGGCTTTTACTGCTAACATTATTCTAGATAATTCTCCTCCTGAAGCTACTTTTTTAAGCTCTCCAAAGTTAGCTCCTTTATTTGCAGAAATTAACAAATGTAATGCGTCTTTTCCATTAGAAAAATAATTATCAGTTTGTCTAATATCAAATTTAAAACGCGTATTTTCCATTCCTAAATTAGATAGAATTAATTCTAACTTTTTTATTAAAATAGGAATTGCTTTTTTTCGTTTGCTATAAATTGAACTTGCTAATTTATCTATCTTTTCTGCTACAGATTTTATTTCAGCTTCCTTCGCTTCAATTTCACTTGAAGAATTTTGAACAGCATCCACTTTTACAGAAAGCGCTTCTTTAATTTCTAATAATTCTGCAATGGAATTTACAGTGTGTTTTTTTTGCAAGTTATAAATTAACTGCAACCTATCGTTTAATTTTTCTAGTTCAGAAGGATCAAATTCAATATTTTCATTTAAATTTTCAATTTCAGCTGAAACATCATCTAATTCAATTTTTAAACTTAAAGCCCTCTCATAAAGCTCTTTATATTCTGAAGAAAAAGACTTAATTTTATTTAAATTAGCTGTAAATGCAAGCATTAAAGCTTGTATACCAATTTCTTCATTTAAAGCTAATGCTTGTGCTTCAATTAAATTTAATTTAATTTCTTCAATATTATTTTCTTTATCTAACTGCTGTTCTAAAACTTCTTGTTCATCAGCTTTTAAATTAGCTTTTTCTAATTCAGTAAATAAATGCAAATTGTACTCGTACTGTTCTTTTGCGGCTTCTTGCTCGTTTTTAAGTGTTTTTAACTCTTTTGTTAATTTATTAAAAATAAGTAATCCCCTTTTGTACGATGCTATTTTTTCTGCGTTATTGGCTAATGCATCTATTATATAAAACTGAAAATCGTCATTCGACAACTGTACTGTTTGGTGCTGTGAATGTACATCTATAAGTTTTTCACTAAGTAATTGTAGTGTTTGAACTGTGGTTGGAGTATCATTAATAAAAGCACGTGATTTTCCACTTGGTAAAATTTCGCGTCTAATAATTGTTTCTTCTTCAAAATCTAAATCTTTTTCTTCAAAAAAAGATTTTAATTGATAATTTGAAATTGAAAATTGCCCTTCAATAATACATTTTTTAGAAGTATCCTTTAAGGTAGATGAATCTGCCCTTTTACCTAATACCAAACCTAGAGCTCCTAATAAAATAGATTTACCAGCTCCAGTTTCTCCTGTAATTATAGATAAATTATCTTGAAAATTTACAGACAAACTTTCAATTAAAGCATAATTTTTTATGGAAAGATGTATTAGCATTCTATAGGTTTGAAAATTAAGAAATTACTTTATAGCTTCCCATTTAGAAGCATTTAAAGGAGAGATTCTTAATAAATCTTCTTTTAATTCACTGGTATCAACTCGCGGTCCATCAGAAAAAATATCAACTATCTCATCGGCTTTTGAATCCATAAAAACACGTAATAAAAATGCATTAGGACGTGCATCATAAATAGTTTTCAAATTTTCTATAACCTTAAAAACTGTTTGTTTTGCTGTTTTTACATCCCTACTCATTTGATCTAAACCATTAAAATGATAATTAAACATGGCCTCTCTAAACATGTCATAAGTTGGAGATAACATATTATCAATTAAAGTAAATCGTGTTTTTGTACCATCATTTTGATTCCAACCAGTATAACCACTCTGTTGAGCTAAAACTAAAATATCTTGTGCTTTCGAGAAATATGCTGTTCCGCCATTTAATGAAAACGTATCTGCATCCATCCCTAATATTGTATACACATAAAATGTAACTATCGAAACTAAATTAGATTCAAAAGAGTTTTCGTTAAACTGTAAAGGTTCAAATTCTGTATATTGAAAAGAAAAATTATCATCTTTAAAATTAAAAACAGGAGTTACGTAGTTTGAATTATAAACAGGACGCGATGATTGTATTTGTATGTGCCCTTTAAAATCAGTTCCAGATTGCTCTAAAATAGTTAGAGTTAAATTACAATTAATCAGCTCTTGAGGTTTGTAATTAAAATTTGTCCATCTGTTCTGATTTACAAATTCATTTAATGAATTTTGTAAAGTCGTAAAAATTTGTTTGTTAGAGCCAGGTATTTTATCCGAATTTACAGTAATTGTACAATTTAATTCTTGTGCATTCAACTGTATAAATGCAAACAAGGCGAATACTATTTGAACTATTTTACGCATATATTTTATTCAAAATTACATTAAATATATCTTCTGCAACTGCTGCTTTAGATTTTAGACTAAATTCGGAAATATTTTCGGATTTATCAATTATTGTAACTTTATTTGTAGGCTTTTTAAATCCAGCACCAGAATCGTTTAATGAATTTAAAACGATTAAATCTAAATTTTTAGTTTTTAATTTGCCCTTTGCATTCTCTAATTCGTTGTTAGTTTCTAAAGCAAAACCTACTAAAAACTGCTGTTTTTTAATGTTTCCTAATGATGCTAAAATATCTTTAGTTTTTACCAATTCAATAGCCATTGAATCTGATTTCTTTTTTATTTTTTGTGCTGCAACATTTTTAGGTTTATAGTCTGCAACTGCTGCAGAAAGAATTGCAATATCTACAGAACTAAAATAGTTATGAACTTCGTTATACATTTCTTCAGCACTAACAACATCAATTCTTTTAATTAAACTATGAGAAACCGTTTGATGAGAAGGTCCTGTAACCAAATACACATTTGCACCTAAACTTGCTGCTTTTTTAGCTATTTCAAATCCCATTTTACCAGAAGAATGATTTCCAATAAAACGAACAGGATCTATTGCTTCGTATGTTGGTCCTGCTGTAATTAGCACCTTTTTATTAAATAAAGGCAAACCTTTTACAATATCATTTTCTATAAAAGAAACAATATTTTCAGGCTCTTCCATACGTCCTTCTCCCTCTAAACCACTCGCTAAAAAACCAGTTGATGGAGGAATAAACACATTTCCAAAGCCTTGTAATTTTTCAATGCTAGTTTTGGTTGAAGGATGTTTATACATATCCAAATCCATTGCTGGAGCAAAATATACTTTACATTTTGCGGATAAGTATACTGCTAGCAATAAATTATCACAAACACCATTAGTCATTTTAGATAATGTATTTGCTGTTGCAGGAGCTACAACCATATAATCTGCCCATAAACCTAAATCTACATGACTATTCCATTCTTCAGTTTCTTGATCTCCTTTTTCAAAAAAAGTAGAATATACTGGGTTTTGGGATAATGTAGCTAATGTTAATGGAGTAACAAAATCTTTAGAAGCAGGAGTCATTACAACTTTTACTTGTGCACCTGCCTTAATAAAAAGTCGTACTAAATGTGCTGTTTTATAAGCAGCAATACCTGCGGTAACGCCTAAAAGTATGTTTTTACCGCTTAAAATTGACATCCTATTCTTTATTTGTATCTATGTCTGGGTTTCTATGGTAAATTTTACCTTCTAACCATTCTTCAACAGCTATTGCAGTTGGTTTTGGTAATTTTTCGTAAAATTTAGAAACTTCAATTTGTTCTTTATTTTCAAAAACCTCATCTAAACTATCGGTGTAAGTAGCAAACTCTTCTAATTTCTCGATTAATTCGCTTTTTAAATCTCCACTAATTTGTTCCGCACGTTTAGCTATAATTGTAATAGCTTCATAGATATTGTTAGTTGGAGCCTCTATAAAGTCTTTGTCGTAAGTTATAGTAGTAGGTGCTGCTTTTGTGTTTTTATAGTCCATTTGTTTCCGTTTTTAATGCAATTAAAGAGTTTAACTCGTTATTTAGGTTAAGTAGTAATTCGTTAGTTTCAGGTAAATAATCTGATTTTGGAAAGCTTCTTTTAAATCTTTCGTGAATTTTAATAGCGTTATTTAGCCTTTCTTCTTTTTTCAAAATATAACTATTTACAGCTAAATTATTTGCTGCTTTAAATTTAAGGTACATAGCTTCTTCTTTATATGAAGTACCTAAATAATCTGCTAATAAGTTATCGAATGCTGCTATTGCTGCAATATAATCTTCTGTATGATAATATTGTTTTGCTATTTCAAAAGATTTTCTTTCTAATTTTTTTGTAAGCGTTTTTATATTTTCATTTGCTTCGGCTACCTTATCAGATTCAGGATATTTATACAAAAAATTCTGCAATGCTGTAATAGCTTCTTGCGTATCTTTTTGGTCTAAACTAAATACTGGTGAAGCTAAAAAATAACTATGAGCAGAAAGATAAGCAGCTTCTTCTATCTTAGAACTTTTAGGATAGTTTTTTGCAAACTTATCAAAATAATAAGCCGCTAATGTATACTGTTTTGTATTGTAGTGTGATTGTGCAATCATAAATTGAATACGCTCCATTTGAGGTTTTCCTCTATATGAAGGCGTAATTTTTTCAAATAATTGTATTGCTTTATTATACTTTTGGCTTTCATACAATTGTGAAGCCATAGCATACTGTTCTTCAACCGTACCTTTATTTAATACTTTTTGATATTCACCGCAAGATGAAACACCAACAGTAACTAATAAAATTAGAATATATATTTTATTTTTAAGCATTTGGCAAAAATAGTTATTTATTATGGATTATTAAAATGATTTTTTATTTATAGAAATAATTAAAAAATTATTTAATTATTTTATAATTAACCACAAAAATAACTTGCTTTTACAATATATAGTATGTAGCAATCTTAATTGTTTGTTAATTGTTAAACTGCAGGAGGTGCTACTGAGCTTACAACTGTTATTTGTTTTATATCATTATCAAACAAATACAAGCCTCCTTTATCGTCTCCAATTAAATTAATTTTATCTAAAATAGTTCTAGCCTGAGCTTCCTCTTCAATTTGCTCAGCAACATACCATTGTAAAAAGTTATGTGTTGCGTAATCTTTTTCTTCTAGAGCAATATGTACTAATTCATTAATACTTTGCGATACAAATACTTCATGTTTAAATAAGGTTTCAAACATTTCTTTAATTGATCCAAACTCCAATGCTGGTCCTGCTAATTCAGAAACTTTTGCATGACCTCCTCTTTCATTAATATATTTAAAAAATTTCAACATATGTTGACGTTCCTCATCTGATTGTCCATACATAAATTGTGAAACCCCTTCTAAGCCTTTTAATTCTGACCAAGAAGCCATTGCTAAATATATTTGAGAAGATTCTGCTTCAATTCTAATTTGCTTATTTAAAGCTAACTGCATATTTTCTGATAACATAATTGACTTTTTTTTATTACTAATTCACTATTTTACAAATGTAAAATTACTAATAATTATCTATAAAGCTAATTAATTTTTGTTCTAATTTTTCAGTAGCTTTAACCAATGGTAAACGCACATTAGAAATACAAATTGCTTGTTTTTGCAATAAAGCTTTAATTCCAGAGGGATTACATTCTTCAAAAATATAATCTACGCTATCCATTATTTTATAATGTAATTTATAAGCTTCTTCAACATTTTTTTGTAAACCTAATGCAATCATTTTAGAAAAATCTTTAGGTAAACCTTGACCTATAACTGAAATTACACCTGCTCCACCAGCTAAAACCATTGGTAAAGCAATCATATCGTCGCCAGAAATTACCATAAAATCAGTTGGTTTATGTTGAATAATACGCATAGCTTGTACCAAATCTCCTGCTGCCTCTTTAACAGCTACAATATTTTTAAAATCATTTGCCAATCTTAAAACTGTTGAAGGCTCCATATTTTTACCCGTTCTACCTGGAACGTTATATATAATTATTGGTTTGGGACTTGCTTTAGAGATTGCTTTAAAATGTTGGTAAATTCCTTCTTGGGTAGGTTTATTATAATATGGTGATACTGAAAGTATGGCAGAAAACTCGGTTAAATCTGTGGTTTTAATTTCTTCTACAACTGCCATAGTATTGTTACCTCCAATTCCAAGAACTAAAGGCAATCTCCCATTATTTTCTTTAATAATTGTTTCTTTTACCAAGGCTTTTTCCTCAGCAGTTAAAGTTGCAGGTTCTCCTGTTGTACCTAAAACAACTAAATAATCAACACCATTATCTATTTGATAATTCACCAAACGAGCTAACCCTTCAAAATCTACCGATAAATCTTCATTAAAAGGTGTTACTAATGCTACCCCAGCTCCTAACAATTCTTTCATTTATACTTTGTTTAAAATCTCTAAATATTTTTTTAACTCCTTATTAAACAACTCTATTTCATCTACTTTACAATTTATCAACAAATCGTAAAAACGATTATCTAAATTTGCAAACCCAACTTTAAAAGCTGCTTGAATTTGCAATAATAATAAGTTATTGTATAAATTATCAACTTTGTTATAGTTTATTAACAAATCGTATTTTTTTGTTAAAATACCTTTCAAATTTTCATTCTTAATTTTACCGTACCAACCAAAATCTTTTGATGAAAAAATTTGAGTATCACTAGTGTCTTTTGCTTTTTTTTGTTGAAAAATCACCAACTCAATAGCTTCCACTTTTAAACCTAAATTACTTTTAATATTGTTTAATATTTCATCCTTTAAAGAGATGTCATCTAATAAAATAATTACATTTTTTATTTTTCTAGAAGCGATTTTAGAAGTAACAGCTGCTAATTCTTTATTTTTTTTATTAAAAAATAATTGGTTACTTTTTCGTTTAATTCCTGTAAAAATCATTTATATTTACCGTTGAATCACAAAATTAATTAAAATCATTAGTATTTCAACAATGAAAAGTTTTATTATTTCATTATTTACAATTCTAGCACTTACTAGTTGTAAAAATGAACCACAACAGCTGGTTAAAATAGAGGGAAAATTACTACCAATTGACCAAAATATTAAACCTGTAAAAGAAATTAACGATTTTATTGAGCCCTATAAACAAAAAGTTGCTGCAGAAATGAATACAGTACTTTCGTACACAGCAATAGACTTGGTAAGAACTGACAGTGAACTTGAAAGTACATTAGGTAATTTAATGGCAGATTTATGCTACCAAAGATCTAATCCTGTTTTTAATTCTAGAACAACTAAAAATATAGATTTTGCTATGTTTAACTATGGTGGAATTAGAGCTGGAATTACTAAAGGAGATGTTAAAATGGAAAATGCATTTAACTTAATGCCCTTTGAAAATGGTTTGGTTGCTGTAGAACTAACCGCTGATAAAATTAAAGAACTTGTAGCATATTTAATTAAAAGCAACAAAGCACATCCTGTTTCTAAAAACTTTAATTTAGCAATTACTAAGAACGGATATTCACTTAAAATTAATAACAAACCTTTACAAAACGACAAAACTTATTTTGTTTTAACATCAGACTACCTTCAAAATGGAGGAGATAGTATGAACTTTTTTAAAAATCCAGTTTCAATTACCAATATAGACTATAAACTTAGAAATGCCATAATAGATTATTTTAAAGAAACCGATACTCTTAAAACCAGTTTAGACGGAAGATTTAGAGTAGAAAAATAATTTAAAATAATAAAAATTAGCAATAAAATGAAAAGAAGAAATTTTATACAGCAATCAACAGCAGCAACAGCTTTTTTAACATTAGGTGGCTTATCTTTACAGTCTTTTTCAAAAAACACAGAAAAGCACATTACTATACTACACACAAATGATACCCATAGCCATATAGAACCTTTTCCTAGCGATCACTATAAAACACCTAATCAAGGAGGTGTTGCTAGACGTGCTACTTTAATTGAAAATATTAGAAAAGAAAACCCCAACACCTTATTATTAGATGCTGGAGATATTTTTCAAGGAACTCCTTTTTTTAATTTTTATGGAGGCGAATTGGAATTCAAACTAATGAGCATGCTTAAATATGATGCCGCAACAATTGGAAATCACGATTTTGACAATAGCATTGATGGCTTATTAGCTCAATTACCACATGCAAAATTCGATTTTTTATCTGCTAACTACAATTTTAAAAATACCGTTTTAGATGGCTTTGTAGAACCTTATAAAGTATTTATTAAAGACGACATAAAAATTGGTATTTTTGGTTTAGGTGTTAAACTAGAAGGTTTAGTAGATCCTAGAATGTATAAAGAAACTAAATACCTAGATCCTATTGAAATAGCACAAGATATGACTCGCATTTTAAAAGATGAACAACACTGTGATTTGGTAATTTGCCTATCGCATCTAGGATATTTTTACAAAAACAATCCTGAAATTGTAAGTGATTTAGTGTTAGCATCTAAAACAAAAGATATCGACCTAATTATTGGTGGACATACACACACATTTTTACCTAAACCAACAATAACCAAAAACAGTATTGGAGAAAATGTATTGGTAAATCAAGTTGGATGTTATGGTTTAAACGTTGGGAGGATCGATTTTTATTTCGACAGTGATGCAACTAAAATTAGTAAAGGAAAAAGTATAATTGTATAAAAAGCATATAAAAGAAACATGAGAATTGAAACAGGTTTAAAATTAGGGTTTAAAGATGTAATGATTCGTCCAAAAAGATCAACACTTAGCTCTAGATCACAAGTATCTTTGGACAGAACATTTACTTTTTTACATAGCAACCACACATGGACTGGTGTACCAATAATGGCTGCAAATATGGATACTGTTGGTACTTTTGAAATGGCTTTAGAACTTGCCAAACACAAAATATTTACAGCTATACATAAACACTATACAATACAAGAATGGGATGATTTTATAAAATCTATTCCTTCTGATTTTATTGATTATTTTGCTGTTAGTACAGGAACCGGAAAACCCGATTCAATAAAACTTGAAACTATTTTAAACAAACACACTCAAATAAAATTTATTTGTATTGATGTAGCTAATGGATATTCCGAACACTTTGTAGATTTTGTACAACAAACCCGAAAAAAATATCCAAACAAAGTTATTATGGCAGGTAATGTTGTAACCGGTGAAATGGTTGAAGAATTATTATTAGCAGGTGCAGATATTATAAAAGTTGGTATTGGACCTGGTTCTGTTTGTACAACTCGTGTAAAAACAGGTGTAGGCTACCCACAACTTTCAGCAATTATTGAATGTGCTGATGCTGCACATGGTATGGGCGGACAAATTGTTTCTGATGGTGGTTGTAAAATACCTGGAGATATAGCAAAAGCATTTGGAGGTGGAGCAGATTTTGTAATGCTCGGCGGTATGCTTGCTGGACATACAGAAAGCGGTGGAAAAACCATAGAAGTTAATGGTGAAAAATACAAACAATTTTACGGAATGAGCTCAGAAACAGCTATGAATAAACATGTTGGTGGTGTAGCAAATTACAGAGCTTCTGAAGGAAAAACTGTTGAAATACCTTATAGAGGCCCTGTTGAAAAAACAGTACAAGATTTTCTTGGCGGATTGCGCTCTACATGTACTTATGTAGGAGCTAGTAAATTAAAAGAATTAACTAAACGAACTACTTTTATTAGAGTTCAAGAACAACATAATCAGGTTTTTTCGAAATAAATTAAACCTAAATACGTAATAAATAAAAACTTTCTCGTCTAAAAGAGAAAGTTTTTTATTTATGAATTCTAAAATATTTCTAGTTATAAGAATTATTATCGCTATAATTCTAATTCAAACACTTCGTTTTAAATTTACTGCACATCCAGACAGCGTTTATATTTTTTCGGAAATTGGATTAGAACCTTACGGTCGCATTGGTATTGGTATATTAGAACTTATAGCTTCAATTTTAATTTTAATACCAAAAACTATTTGGGCAGGTAGCTTACTAACAATTGGAATAATTGGAGGTGCGGTTATTATGCACTTAACTCAACTTGGTATTGAAATAAATAATGATGGTGGTCAGCTATTTTACATGGCAGTTATAGTATTTATTTTAAGTACTTTAACCTTATGGAATCAGCGCAAAAAATTACCAATAATTGGAAATAAGTTTTAAGAAGTTCTTTTTCCATCCAATTCCATTGAACGGTAAATTAAATATTGTGCAGAAACATAAGTAACCATTACTATAATTTGATATATATGTGTGCCCTCATAAAATTTATTAATTGCTAAAACCGCATCTGAAACTATAAAAATTATAGATCCTACTAACATAAATACAGCTTTTTTACTTTTTTCATTCAAATAATCTAACATTGAAACCATTCCAAAAACTGCAATAGTAAACGCATAGATCACTACAGGAATCATTAATTCATTTAAATAGTCTTTCAAAAAAAATAACAATCCTAAAACTACTATTGTAAATGGAGTTATTGCTTTAAAAACTCTAATCATCGAAGCTTTTTTAATGCGTTTTACCACAATTCCAATATATATAAGGTGTGCAATTAAAAAAGAGCCCAATCCAAATTTAAATACCACATCACCTGAATACAGTAAGAAAACATCTCCCAAAAAAGAAAAAATTAAAGCTAACACGTACCATCTATTTTTGATATCAACAGTATGTGAATACAAAAATAAAAGCGACAATAAAATAAATGGTTTAAACAGAAATACTAAACTATCAATTTTAAAAATAATTCCAATAATATCTATAAATGAAATTAAAAAGAATAAAAAAGTAAGCTTAAAATTATGCATACATATTAAAAATTAATTACGCTATAAACATTCAAATATAATTGACTTATAACAAACAAAACTCATTGTTTAAAAAATAAATAAGCATTTAAATATATAATTTTAACTATCCAAAATTTAATAAACAAAATTTCTATTCAATATTACCATTAAAAAATCAAGAATCAAAACACTTGATTTCAATAATTATAAATCTTAAAAAAAATACACAACAAATAACAGCAAAAACTACTTAAAAAACGTAAATAAAAATTCAAAACTCCTTTAAATAATTTAAACAAATACTTAAATTTGTAGATATTGGCAAAACATTATCTTATAATTTTTGAATCAAATTTTGATTACTATTTTACTTAAAACAAACATTTAAAATCAAAAATAATGGATAACAAAAAAAGCAACAATATTTTTATAAATAAATGATTATTCCTGATAAATTAAGAATTTTCGGGAAAAAATTAAACATAAATTATGAATAGACGAAAATTTTTAGAAAAAAGTAGCCTTGCAACAGCAGCTGTATTAACCTCAAGCACAGTACTTGGAAACATGGATTATAATTTCAATAAAGAAATAAAAATAGGAGTTATTGGAACTGGAGCTAGAGGCTGTGGCTTAATTTCAATTATTAATAAAATTGAAAATTTAAATGTTACTGCTATTTCCGATATCCTTCCCTTTAGATTACAAAATGGATTAGATAGAACTAACGGTACTGCAAAAACCTATTCTGATTATAAACAGTTATTAAATGATAAAAATATTGATGCTATTTTAATTTCAGTGACTTTCAGTGAGCACCATAAAATTGCTATGGATGCTATAAAAGCAGGAAAACATGTGTACTGCGAAAAAACAATGGTAAAAGGTTATGATGGAATTTTAGAGCTTTCAAAAAAAGTTAAAAACTCAAATATCATTTTTCAAACCGGACATCAATACCATAGCAGTAGATTATACACCCACGTAGTAGATTTAATTAAAAACGGTAAAGTAGGTAAAATAACATCTTTTCAATGCCAATGGAACAGAAACGGTAATTGGAGAAGACCTGTACCAGATCCTTCATTAGAGAAAGCAATTAACTGGAGAATGTATAAAGAGTTTTCTGGAGGACTTACAGCTGAATTATCTTCACACCAAATAGATTTTGTTAATTGGGTCTTAGAAGCTACACCTGAAAAAGTTATGGGAATGGGCGGTGTTAATTACTGGAAAGACGGTAGAGAAACTTTTGATAACACACATTTAATTTATAATTATCCAAATGGTGTAAAAGCTAGCTTTACTTGCCTAACAAGTAATGCAAAAGACGGCTATCAAATAAAAGTATTAGGAGATAAAGGAACTATTACACTTGGCACTGGAAAAGCTTGGTTTTCTTCTGAAGAAAAACAGAAAAGTAAATTAAAAGATGTAGATGGTGTTTCAGGAGCTACAGCGCAAATACAACATAATAATTATGGCGAACCTATTAATATTGAACATAAAAATCCTACTCAACAAGCTTTATTAGATTTTAGAGATAATATTTTAAATAATACAACTCCTCTTTCTAATGTAATTACTGGAGGAAAAACAGCAATTTGTGTTCAGATGGGGATTGAGGCCATGCATAAAAATGAAATTATTTATTGGAAACCTGAATTTAACATTTAAAAACATATTATAAATTTTAATTTATAAAAACTGCACTGTTACTCTTTTTTTAGACTAAAGAACAATCCCACAATTAAACTTTACCTTTGAGTAACAAGTGTAGTTTTTTTATGCTCTTTTTTTTTGTAAATTTGAGTATCAACTTTGATTTTACAAAATGACTACTGATAAAGATATCCTCAAAGACAAATTAAATGATTATTACTCAACTATTTTTGAAAAAGAATTAATTGATGAAATAATTGAAACAGGAATTTTAAGAACAATTGACAGTCACGAATTACTAATTGACATTGGTGATAGAATGACTCATATTCCACTAATATTAAGTGGTGCCGTTAAAATAATTCGAGAAGATGATAATGGTGATGAAATTGCGCTCTATTTTTTAGAAAAAGGAGACACTTGCGCTATTTCGTTTGTAAACTGTATTCACAAAACCAAAAGTATGTTTAGAGGTATTACTGAAAAACATACAGAAAGTATTTTTATACCCGTTGATAAAATTGATAATTGGCTTGTTAAATACGAAAGTTGGAGACGTTTTATTATAGATAGTTACCATATGCGTTTGATTGAAATGGTGCAATCTATAGATAGTTTAGCTTTTAAAAAACTAGACGATAGGCTATTAAAATATTTAACTGACAAAGTTAAAATAATGAATACCAATATCTTAAAAATAACACATCAAGAAATTGCAGCCGACCTAAATACTTCTAGAGTTGTTGTTTCTAGACTTTTAAAAATACTTGAAAATGAAGGAAAAATTAAAATTAGACGTAATAGAATTATTATAGACCATATTTAAGTTTGCTATAAACTAAATTTTTAATTTTGTTTACTATCAAACAATTTCGAGTATCGTTAAGTAGATTTTACAAAAATTAAGATATCATCTCTAAATAATCATTCTCTGAAATAATTGGAATCCCTAAAGTTTCTGCTTTAGCTAATTTACTGGGCCCCATATTTTCACCTGCAATTATATAAGAAGTCTTTTTTGAAATTGAACCAGACACCTTACCTCCATTATCCTCAATAGATTTTTTAAGTTCATTTCTATTAAAAATTGTAAAGACTCCAGAAACAACAAATATTTCACCTTCTAAAATTGTAGTTATATTTAATTGAGATTCTGCAGACATTTCCAATTGTACTCCATACATTTTTAAACGTGACACCAACTGAATATTTACTAAATTTGATGAAAAACCTATAACACTCTGTGCTATTCTATCACCTATTTCATCAACAGCAATTAATTCATTAAAAGAAGCCTTCATTAAAGCATCAATAGATTTAAAGTGCTTTGCTAATTTTTTGGCAACTGTTTCTCCTACATATCTTATACCTAAAGCAAATAACACCTTTTCAAAAGGAATTTGTTTTGACTTTTCAATACCTTCAATAATATTTTGTGCTGATTTTTCAGCCATTCTTTCCAATGGAATAATTTGAGCTATATTCAACTCATACAAATCAGCGTAATTATAAATCAAACCTTCTTTATATAGCAATTCAATAGTTTCAGCACCTATTCCATCAATATTCATTGCTTTTCTACTAATAAAATGCTGAATTCGACTTGTTATTTGAGTTGGACAACCATATTCGTTTGGACAATAATGTTTAGCATCTCCTTCACTTCTAACCAATTCTGTATTACAATCTGGACAATGTGTAATATAAGTAGTTGGTTGAGAATTATTAGGCCTTTTCGCTAAATCTACACCAATAATTTTTGGGATAATTTCCCCTCCTTTTTCAACATAAACGGTGTCTCCTACCCTAATATCTAATTTTTCAATTTGATCTGCATTGTGTAACGAAGCTCTTTTAACAATAGTTCCTGCAAGTTGTACTGGTTCTAGATTTGCAACTGGAGTTATTGCTCCTGTTCTACCTACTTGGTATGTAATTTCGTTCAAAACAGTACTTACTTGTTCTGCCTTAAATTTATACGCAATTGCCCAACGTGGTGATTTGGCAGTATACCCTAATTCATCTTGCTGTGCTAAAGAGTTAACTTTAACAACTATACCATCGGTTTCATAAGGCAAATTAAAACGCTCTGTATTCCATTTTTCTATAAAATCAAAAACCTGATCTATAGAGCTACAAACTTCAATTGCTTTTGGCACTTTAAAACCTAATTCTCTTGCAAACTCTAAAGTTTCAAAATGAGTTTGTTTAATGTGTTTATCTGAAACAACAGTATATAATAAACAATCTAACGGTCGCTTAGCAACTTCTCCACTGTCTTGTAATTTTAAACTTCCACTTGCTGTATTTCTTGGATTTCTATATGGTTCTTCTCCAATATCAATTCGCTCTTCGTTCATTTTATTAAATCCATCCAAAGGCAAAATTATTTCACCTCTAATTTCAAAAGAAGTGTCAAAACTTTGATTTAAAACTAATGGAATAGATTTTATTGTTCTAATATTTGCTGTTACTTCATCTCCTTCAAAACCATCTCCTCGTGTTACAGCACTTTCTAATTTTCCATTATTATATGTTAAATTTATAGAGGCTCCATCGTATTTTAATTCACAAGTATATTCAACGGCATCAGTACCCAATACTTTTTTTATTCTCTTTTCCCAATCTTCTAAATCTTCTTTTGAATAAGAATTGGATAAAGAATACATTCTATTTTTATGAACAACAGTATTAAAATTTTTAGTGATTGCACCACCAACGCGCTGAGTTGGAGAATTAGAATCAAATAAATCTGGATTTTCAGCTTCTAGCTTTTCTAATTCTTTTAATTTTATATCAAAATCATAATCAGAAATTTCAGGAGCATCTAATACATAATAGTTGTAATTATGCATTCTCAATTCCTCTCTAAGCGCTTCTATTAGTTGTTTCGTTGTTTTTGACATCTCGAATAAAATATTGGCTAAAAGTAATCATATTTTTTAAGATTCTTTAGTGTTTAAAACTGCTTTAATTTTAAAAAGCTGAGTTCCTGAAATTTATATTATTAAATTTCAAAAATAAAACTAAATATAATTCTTTTACATTTTAAGGTTACATATCTAACTATAATTAAAATAAAAAGCTGACTAAAAAAGTTACTTTTTAGCCAGCTTTAAATAAATCAACTAAACAATTATTTAAATATATATCGCTCTGTTTCTCCTTCTAAATTTAACATTTCAATTCTTAAAACTTGTCCACTAGTTTTGGTTGAAATAATTGAATTTAGATTATCTACAGAGTACACTTTCTCGCCATTAATTGCTGTAATAATATAGCCTGATTTTACACCATAATACAACAATTCCTCATTGGTAATATCAACAACTTTAACACCATTATCAATATTTAGTTTTTTTAATTCTTCAGCTTCTATGTTTTTTAATTCTAAACCTAAAGAACTTACTTTACTAATTTCATTTTTACTTAAAACTACATTTGTTTTATTTTCTTCACCGTTTCTAATAAAAGTCACTTCAATACTGTCATTTGGCCTTTTAGTATTTAAAAAACCTGTTAAATCTGCAAACGAAGTAATTTTAACACCATCTACATTAATAATTATATCGTCTTTTTCCAATCCAGCTTTTGCAGCTCCTGAACCATCAATTACACTAGAGATATAAAATCCTTCAGAAACATCAATATCTAAATTTTCCGCAACCTTTCCATTAAGTTCACCTCCTTTAACACCTAAAACTGCTTTTTGCACATTTCCAAACTCCATTAAATCTTCAATAACTTTTTTTGCAATATTAGAAGGTACTGCAAACGAATACCCTATAAAAGAACCCGTTCTAGAAGAAATTGCTGTATTTATTCCAATAAGTTCTCCACGTGTATTAACCAATGCTCCTCCACTATTTCCTGGATTTACAGCGGCATCTGTTTGAATAAACGAATCTGTAACCACTCCATTACCATGTAAATCTCTTCCTTTTGCACTAATAATTCCTGCGGTAACAGTTGAAGTTAAATTATAAGGATTTCCAACAGCTAGAACCCACTCACCTACCTTAACAGCATCGGAATTTGCAAAAGTTATATATGGTAAATTATTTTCTTTAATTTTTAACAATGCAATATCATTTGTTGCATCAGACCCAATTAACTCTGCTTTATATACTTTTTTATTATTTAAGGTAACTTCTATCTCTGTAGCATCTTTAACCACATGATTATTTGTAATTATATAACCATCTGAAGAAAAAATAACACCACTTCCTGTACCAACTTGAGAATATTGTTTAGTACCACTTCCTTGTCCATAAAAGAATTCTGCAAAAGGATCTCTAACTGTTTTATAAGATGTATTTTTTACATGCACAACAGCATTTAATGTTTTTTCAGCCGCAACTGTAAAATCTGTTTCCTCTATAGCATCACCCATAGACCTTGTATAATTTGCTGCAACTGTAACAGGACCTTCCTCAATTGATTTTTCAATTACCATTTGCGGCTTTTCTATAAATAATTTATATGTGCCGAGCGTTAATGCTCCACCTAAAGCCGAAAACAACACAATGCTTAATATTTTTTTCATTTTTATATAATTTTATTTATTTAACATTCAAATTTAAAACTTTATTATATTCGAAAAATAGCTTTAACGCTACATTAACGCTCATTTAACCAATTTTAACATTTTTGCTTACAACAATATTTTTGCTATTAAAAACTACTTTGAATTTACTACATTTGCAGCAATGAAAATACATTTTTACAAATATCAAGGAGCTGGAAACGATTTTATAATGGTTGATAATAGAGACCTAAGTTTCCCTAAAAAAAACACACAACTAATTAATAAACTGTGTGATAGACGCTTTGGAATTGGAGCAGACGGACTTATATTGTTAGAGCCTTCAGATAATGAAGATTTTACTATGGTATATTTTAATGCAGACGGAAACGAAGGTAGTATGTGTGGTAATGGAGGTAGATGTATAGTTGCTTTTGCAAAACAACTGGCCGTAATTAACAACAAAACTACTTTTAATGCTGTTGACGGTTTACATTTTGCAACAATAGAAAATGAAATTGTTAGTCTTAAAATGATTGATGTAACTGAAGTTGAAGTTTCTAATGAATATGCTTTTTTAAATACTGGATCACCACACCATGTTTCTTTTACCGAAAATATTTCAGATTTAAATGTAAAAGAAGTTGGTGCTAAAATTAGATATGGCGCTCCATATTTTGAAACAGGAACAAATGTAAATTTTACTGAAAAAACAGCTACAGATGCTTTTAAAGTTAGAACTTACGAACGTGGTGTTGAAGATGAAACTTTAGCCTGTGGAACTGGAGTTACTGCCGTGGCAATAGCAGCACATAAAACAAATAAAACAAATGCTACTAATATAAAAGTTGAAGTGTTAGGCGGTAACTTAGAAGTATCTTTTGAAAAAATAGGAAATTCTTATACGAATGTATTCTTAAAAGGACCTGCACAATTTGTTTTTGAAGGTAACATCTCTTTATAATGGCTATTTTATCTGGAAAACATATAAATTTACGAGCCTTAGAACCCACAGATCTAGAATTTTTGTTTTCTACCGAAAATAACGAAGATTTTTGGGAAGTTAGCAGCACACAACTTCCTTTCTCTAAATATATTTTACAACAATATATTGAAAATGCGCATCAAGATATTTATGAAGCTAAACAATATAGATTTGTAATTTGCAATGAAAAAGATACTCCTATTGGCTTAATAGACTTATTTGATTTTGATCCACAACATAGAAGAGTTGGTATTGGAATTATTATACTTCCTAAATACCAAAACAAAGGATATGCTTCTGATGCTCTTGAAATGGTTATAGAATATGCTTTTACTTATTTAAGTGTACATCAAATTTATGCAAACATTATGTCAACAAACTTAAAAAGTATTGCATTATTTGAAAAAAATAATTTTAAAAAAGTTGGCATCAAAAAAGATTGGCTATATTCAAATTCAAGTTATAAAGACGAGATTTTATACCAATTAATAAACAGTTAAAATGAATTTAAAAAAAGGTATCTTATTAATTATCGGAGTATTGTTTATAATTGGAAGCTTTTTAGCTTATAGTTATTACGCTAAAATATATAATACTAACACCGTTAAAGAAGGGTATTTATACATACCTACTAATAGTAAATTTAACGATGTTGAAAATTTAATACGTCCTTTTTTAAAAAGAGTAAAACCATTTACTTGGGTTGCTTCAAAAAAAAATTACCCTAACACTATTAAACCGGGAAAGTATAAAATTACCAAAGGAATGAATAATAATGATTTGGTAAATTTATTAAGAAGTGGCAAACAAACACCTATTAAATTATCTTTTAATAACCAAGATACTTTTGAAAAATTAGCTGGTAGAATTTCTCAACAAATTGAAGCAGACTCAATTTCGCTACTCAATAGTTTTAAGGACAGTGCTTTTTATACTGAAAATGGATTTTCTAAAACCACAGCATTAGGAATGTATATTCCAAACACCTATGAGTTTTATTGGAATACATCAGCTCAATCATTTAGAAAGAAAATGCTAAATGAATACCATAAATTTTGGAATAACGACAGATTAGAAAAAGCTAAAAAACTAAATTTAACTCCTAATGAAGTTATCACTTTAGCTTCAATAGTTCAAAAGGAAACCGCTAATATAAGTGAACGTCCAACGGTAGCTGGTTTATATTTAAATAGATTAAGAAATAAATGGCCACTTCAAGCTGATCCAACAATAATATTTGCTTTAAAAGCTAAATTAGGTGAAGAAACTGTTATTAAAAGAGTTTTAAAAAAGGACTTAGAAATAAACTCTCCTTATAATACATACAAAAACAACGGTTTACCTCCAGGGTTAATTGGTATGCCAGACATAACTTCTATTAAAGCAGTATTAAACGCAAAAAAACACAACTATTACTACATGTGTGCAAGTGTAACCAACATTGGAAGCCATGAATTTGCGAAAACGTTATCACAACATAACAGAAATGCGTTTAAGTACCAACTTTGGTTAAACAAGCAAGGTGTAAATCGATAGCTAGCAAGCGGTTTTACTAGGCTCAATTATATTCTTCTCAATAAAAATACTATATCAATTTATTAAATTTAATAATTCATTCTATTTTTTAAATATTGTTAAAACTTTATTAAAAAAAATAATTTTCACGTATTTATTTGCGTTATTAAAAATATGTTATAAATTTGCACCCCGAAATTTACAAGGATTAAAACCTTTAAATTATGAGAAAAATAATAGTATTTTTAAGTTTAATTAGTATTATTGTTATAGCGTCAGCCTTTACAGAAGATACTAATAACACAGAAAAAACTAGAACCATAGAAGCAGAAACAGCGATTAGCTCTGTACCTACCGAACAAGAAGCCCTTTTATCTTTAGAACTAAGTGTAAAAATTCCTTTTATAGGGAATTCTTTTAACGGATTTAGAGAAGCAGTTGCTTTTAAAGAGTCTCAAGGTAGATATCACGTTGTAAACTCATTAGGTTATCTAGGAAAATACCAATTTGGTAGAACAACATTAGAGCGATTTAAAATCTACAATACACATAACTTTCTAAACACTCCTGAATTACAAGAAGATGCGTTTGTAGCGTTGTGTTCTTTAAATAAATGGATTTTAAGAAAAGACATTAAAAGAAGTGTTGGGAAAAAAATAAATGGTGTTGTAATTACAGAATCTGGAATTTTAGCTGCAGCACACTTATCTGGAGCTGGTAATGTTAAAAAATATTTAAGAAGCCATGGTAGAACTACCTTTAAAGATGCTTTTGGATCTTCTATTCAACATTATTTAAGACAATTTTCAGGGTATGATACTTCATTTATTGAAGCGAACAAAAAACCAAGTGTTTAAAAACATATTGATTTAATTAAAAAGCGCTTAGAGAATTATTATTCTTTAAGCGCTTTTTTTAATCTTTATGAATTATAAAAATGGTAGGTTTTTTATGTAAATCTGGATGCTCCTTTTTCCAGCCTTGTATCTCAAGAGTTCTTATATACTCATCTTCTAAGGTAATATTACAAGCAATACATAATTTTGCAGTTGGAGTTAACGTACTTTTTAAATCTGCAAACATTTTATCATTTCTATATGGAGTTTCTATAAATATTTGTGATTGATTTTTTTCTTTCGATAACCTCTCTAACTGTTTAATAGCTCTTTTCCTTTCTGAAGTATCAATAGGTAAATACCCATTAAAAGCAAAATTTTGCCCATTAAAGCCTGAAGCCATCATTGCTAATACAATAGATGAAGGTCCCACTAACGGAACAACTCTTATATTTTTTTCGTGTGCTAATTTTACAATTTCAGCACCTGGATCTGCAATTGCAGGAACTCCAGCCTCGGAAAGTAACCCTACAGAGGTACCGCTTTCGCATACATCTAAATAACTTCTAACCTCTAATTGATCGGCGTACTTATCTAACTTTAAAATTGTTAAAGAAGGTTGTGATTTTCTAGGTGTAATTCGTTTAATAAATCTACGTGCTGTTTTTTCATTTTCTACAATAAAAATATCTAACACCTCAATTATTTTCTTTACTGAAAGAGGAAGAACTTCTAAAGGCTCATTATCACCTAAAGTAGTAGGAATTAAATACAATTTACCTTTTTGATCGCTCATCTAATTTATTTTTTTTGCTATTACTTCGCAAGCTTCATTTAACATCTTATATACATTTTTAAATCCAAACTCCCCTCCATAGTAAGGATCTGGAACATCTAAATTTTCATTAGGAAAAACTTCATTTAAAATTAACTTAACCTTAGATTTTTCCTGACTATTTTTAGCTAAAGAAATAACATTTTTATAATTTGAATTATCCATTACATAAATAATATCAAACAATTCAAAATCATTTACATTAAATTTTCTTGCTTTTTGATCTGTAATATCAATACCGTTTAAATTGGCTATAGCAATAGATCGTGTATCTGGCTGCTCACCAACATGGTACGCTCCTGTTCCAGCAGAATCAACAAAAACCTTAGAACCAATTACTTTGGATTTTAAAATTCCTTCTGCTAATGGAGAGCGGCAAATATTACCTAAACAAACCATTAATACTCTAGTCATTTTAGTTATTTAAAAAGTAAGTTTTTTTGTTAAATCGTCAACATATCTTCTAAACTGCTTATCGGTTTCTGTTAAATTATCAACAGTTTTACAAGCATGAAGAACAGTTGCATGGTCTCTTTTTCCAATTTGAGAGCCAATACTAGCCAATGAAGCTTTGGTCATTCTTTTAGCAAAATACATTGCTAGCTGACGCGCTTGTACAATATGGCGTTTTCTAGTTTTAGATTGTAACGTAGCAACATCTAATTCAAAATAATTAGAAACCACTTTTTGAATATAATCTATAGAAACTTCTCTTCTTGTATTTTTTACAAACTTATCTACAATTTGTTTAGTTAAAGATAATGTAAACTCTTTTCTATTAAAAGAAGCTTGCGCAATCATAGAGATTAACACTCCTTCTAATTCTCTAACATTTGATTTGATATGTTTAGCTATATATTGAACAATTTCAGCTGGCATTTCAACACCATCTCTGTACAATTTATTTTCTAAAATAGAAACTCTTGTTTCATAATCAGGTGCTTGTAATTCAGCTGACAAACCCCATTTAAAACGAGAAAGTAAACGCTGTTCAATATCTTGCATATCTACAGGCGCTTTATCTGAAGTTAAAATAACCTGTTTTCCATTTTGATGTAAATGATTGAAAATATGGAAGAAAACATCTTGTGTTCCTGTTTTACCAGACAAAAACTGAACATCATCAATTATTAATACATCTATCATTTGGTAGAAATGAATAAAATCATTTCTTGTATTTCCTTTTACGGAATCTATATATTGTTGTGTAAATTTTTCAGATGAAATATACAAAACTGTTTTATCTGGATACTTATCTTTTATTTCTACACCAATCGCATGCGCAATATGAGTTTTTCCTAAACCTACACCTCCATAAACCAATAACGGATTAAAAGATGTTCCTCCAGGCTTATTTGCCACTGCCATACTAGCTGAACGTGCTAAACGGTTTGAATCTCCTTCAACAAAACTTTGAAAATTATAGTTTGGATTTAACTGAGATTCAATTTTTACCTTTTGAATACCTGGAATAATAAAAGGATTTTTTAGTTCACGCTTATCAAAATCTATTGGAACCGTAACTCCTTGCGGATTCATCGGGTTTCTGTTTGAACTCGGAAATTTTACAGTATGTGGATTATTACTACTGTAATTATTTTCCATGCGTACATCATAAATCAACTTAGCATCTTCACCTAGTTGTTTTACCAATGCAACTCTTAACAATTTAATGTAATGTTCCTCTAACCACTCGTAAAAAAATTTACTTGGCACCTGAATCGTTAAAGCCTCACCTGATAATTTTATAGGCTTAATTGGCTCAAACCAAGTCTTGTAAGCTTGCTGCTTTATGTTATCTTGTATAAAAGATAAACATTCTGTCCAAACTGATGTTGCAGTTTTACTCAT